>JAEWVQ010000001.1 GCA_023459095.1 Pseudomonadota bacterium
ACGCCGTCGATTACCGCACGGACCCCTCCCGCTACAAGCACTGGAAGCTCGCGGTCGATGGCGAGGTGGCCACGCTGACGCTCAACATCGACGAGGACGGCGGCATCCGCCCGGGCTACAAGCTCAAACTGAACTCGTACGACCTCGGCGTCGACATCGAACTGCACGACGCGCTGCAGCGCATCCGCTTCGAGCATCCCAACGTCAAGTCGGTGGTGTTCACCTCGGGCAAGCCGAAGATCTTCTGTTCGGGCGCCAACATCTACATGCTGGGCGTGTCCACCCACGCCTGGAAGGTGAACTTCTGCAAGTTCACCAACGAGACCCGCAACGGCATCGAAGACTCCAGCCAGTACTCCGGCCTCAAGTTCATCGCCGCCTGCAACGGCACCACCGCCGGCGGCGGCTACGAGCTGGCGCTGGCCTGCGACGAGATCGTGCTGGTCGACGACCGCAACTCCTCGGTCTCGCTGCCGGAAGTGCCGCTGCTGGGCGTGCTGCCCGGCACCGGCGGCCTCACCCGCGTCACCGACAAGCGCCGTGTCCGCCGCGACCACGCCGACATCTTCTGCACCATCTCCGAAGGCGTGCGCGGCCAGCGTGCCAAGGACTGGCGTCTGGTCGACGACGTGGTCAAGGCCCAGCAGTTCGGCGAGCACATCGCCAAGCGCGCCGCCGAGCTGGCCAAGCAGTCCGACCGCCCGAGCAACGCCAAGGGCGTGGCGCTGCCGACCCTGGAACGCACCGTGGATGCCAGCGGCTACCACTATGAATTCGTCGATGCCGCGATCGACGCCACCGCCCGCACCGTCACCCTGACCGTGCGCGCCCCGGCCGCCGTCACCGCGAAGACCGCCGCCGAGATCGAAGCCCAGGGCGCCAACTGGTGGCCGCTGAAGATGGCCCGCGAACTCGACGACGCCATCCTCAACCTGCGCACCAACCACCTCGACATCGGCCTGTGGCAGCTGCGCACCGAAGGCGACGCCCAGGTCGTGCTCGACATGGACGCCACCCTGGTCGCCAACCAGGGCAACTGGTTCGTGCGCGAGACCCTGGGCATGCTGCGCCGCACCCTGGCCCGCATCGACGTGTCCTCGCGCAGCCTGTACGCACTGATCGAACCGGGCTCGTGCTTTGCCGGCACCCTGCTGGAAATCGCGCTCGCCGCCGACCGCAGCTACATGCTCGACACCACCGACGCCCCCAACGCCATCGGCCTGTCGGCGATGAACTTCGGCCCGCTGCCGATGGTGAACGGCCTGTCGCGCATCGCCGCGCGCTTCTACCAGGAAGAGGCGCCGGTCGCCGCGGTCAAGGCCCGCGAAGGCAGCCTGCTGACCGCCGCCGAAGCCTACGAGCTGGGCTTGGTCACCGCGATCCCGGACGACCTCGACTGGGCCGACGAAGTGCGCATTGCGGTCGAGGAACGCGCCGCGCTGTCGCCCGACGCGCTCACCGGTCTGGAGGCCAACCTGCGCTTCGGCATCACCGAGACCATGAACACGCGCATCTTCGGCCGCCTGTCGGCCTGGCAGAACTGGATCTTCATCCGTCCCAACGCGGTCGGCGAAGCCGGGGCGCTCAAGCTCTTCGGCTCCGGCAAGAAGGCGCAGTTCGACTGGAACCGGGTGTAAGCAACACTGCCGGGCGCAGCGCGCCCGGCTCCGCATCCCTCGGTCGGTCACGCGGCAAGCCGTCCCTCTGCCGTTGCAGTCGGCGCCTTGGCGTGATTCGGGAGGTCAGTAGCAGCACCGTCGGCAGACGGTGAATACAGGCGAAGCCGCGGCCTCGACGCCCGCTCCGCACGATCAAACAGGAGGAGTAGCGAGACATGAGCATCAACTACAGCGAACGCATTCCGAACAACGTCAATCTTTCGGAAAACAAGACCCTGCAACGCGCCCTGGAACACTGGCAGCCGGCCTTCCTGCAGTGGTGGGACGACATGGGCCCGGATGGCTCGACCAACTACGACGTCTATCTGCGCACCGCGGTCAGCGTGGACCCGACCGGCTGGGCGCACTTCGACCACGTCAAGATGCCCGACTACCGCTGGGGTATCTTCCTGACCCCGCAGGAAGCCGGCAAGAAGATCAATTTCGGCGACCACAAGGGCGAGGACGTCTGGCAGGAAGTGCCGGGCGAATACCGCTCCACCCTGCGCCGCATCATCGTCACCCAGGGCGACACCGAGCCGGCCTCGGTCGAACAGCAGCGCCACCTCGGCCTCACCGCGCCGTCGCTGTACGACCTGCGCAACCTTTTCCAGGTGAACGTGGAAGAAGGCCGCCACCTGTGGGCCATGGTTTATCTGCTGCACGCCCACTTCGGTCGCGACGGCCGCGAGGAAGGCGAGGCCCTGCTCGAGCGCCGTTCGGGTGACGAGGACAATCCGCGCATCCTCACCGCGTTCAACGAGAAGACGCCCGACTGGCTGTCCTTCTTCATGTTTACCTTCATCACCGACCGCGACGGCAAGTACCAACTCGCCTCGCTCGCCGAATCGGCCTTCGACCCGCTGGCGCGTACCTGCAAGTTCATGCTCACCGAAGAAGCGCACCACCTCTTCGTCGGCGAGTCGGGCATCGCCCGCGTCATCCAGCGCACCTGCGAAGTGATGCAGCAGCTCAAGACCGACGACAAGGACAAGCTGCGCGCCGCCGGCGTGATCGATCTGCCGACGCTGCAGAAGTACCTGAACTTCCACTTCAGCGTGACCAGCGATCTGTACGGCAACGAGGTGTCGTCGAACGCCGCGACCTACTACACCACCGGTCTGAAGGGGCGTTTCGAGGAAACCAAGATCGACGACGACCACAAGCTGCAGAACAACGAGTACGAGGTGATGGACGTCGCCGGCGACCGCATCACCACCCGCCACGTCGGCGCGCTGTCGGCGCTCAACGAGCGTCTGCGCGACGACTGGATCGCCGACGTGCAGGCCGGCATCGACCGCTGGAACCGGATCCCGGCCAAGTTCGGCTTCGACTTCAAGTTCACGCTGCCGCACAAGGGCTTCCACCGCGCGATCGGCATGTTCTCCGACGTCCATGTGTCGCCCGACGGCCACCTGCTGTCCGAAGCCGAATGGACCCACAACCACCTGAAGTGGCTGCCCAGCGACGAGGACCGCCTGTACGTGCATTCGCTGATGGGGCGCTGTCTGGAACCGGGCAAGTTCGCCAACTGGATCGCGCCTCCGGGCCGCGGCATCAACAACCAGCCGGTGAACTTCGAGTACGTCCGCTTCAACTGAGCGGGCCTGAAAGGGCGCCCCGGCCTGCCGGGCGCCCCTTTCCGCCCCGGACGCGATAACAATGGAGGGCCGCGGCCACGCGGTCCTCCCACAACACGACACGCCTGAGAGAGACCTTAGGAGAGAGACATGAACGCGCCAGCAGAGCACGCCAGCATCGCCCGCCAGCACCTGATCGACCCGGAAATCTGCATCCGCTGCAATACCTGCGAGGAAATCTGTCCGGTCGATGCCATCACCCACGACGCGCGCAACTACGTCGTCAAGTTCGACGTCTGCAACGGCTGCCTCGCTTGCATCTCGCCCTGTCCGACCGGCGCGATCGACTCCTGGCGCAATGTCGAACCCACCAGCGCCTACACGCTCGAAGATCAGTACGGCTGGGATGTGCTGCCCGACACCCGCGAGCTCGACAACTTCGAAGCCAGCCTGGGCGCCACCGGCGCGGTCGCCGAGACCCCGGCCGAGGTGCAGCAGATCACCGACGTCGCCACCTCCGGCCACGGCGGCCCGGCGCTGGCACCGTGGTCGGCCTCGCACCCCTACGTCAATCTCTACTCGCCGGCCAACCCGGTCACCGCGACCGTCACCGGCAACTACCGCCTGACCGCGGAAGGCGCATCGAGCGACATCCATCACATCGTCCTCGATTTCGGCGCCACCCCCTTCCCGGTGCTCGAAGGCCAGTCCATCGGCATCATCCCGCCGGGCGTGGACGCCAAGGGCAAACCCCACCTGCTGCGCATGTATTCGGTCGCCAGCCCGCGCGAGGGCGAGCGGCCGCACTACAACAACCTCGCCCTCACCGTGAAGCGCGTCACCGAGGACCACGAGGGCAAACCGGCGAAAGGCGTCGCCTCGAACTACGTGTGCGACCTCAAGAAGGGCGACAAGGTGCAGGTCACCGGTCCCTACGGCGCCACCTTCCTGATGCCGAACAACCCCGGCTCGTCGATCATGATGATCTGCACCGGCACCGGCTCGGCGCCGATGCGGGCGATGACCGAACGCCGTCGCCGGCGCATGGAACTCAAGGAGGGTGGCGATCTGGTGCTGTTCTTCGGCGCCCGCACGCCCGATGAGTTGCCCTACTTCGGCCCGCTGCAAAAGCTGCCGAAGGACTTCATCGACATCAACCTCGCGTTCTCGCGCGTGCCCGGCGAACCCAAGAAGTACGTGCAGGACCTGATCCGCGAACGCGCCGACAAGGTCCATGCCATGCTCCAGGACGACAACTGCTACATCTACATCTGCGGCCTGAAGACCATGGAGGCGGGCGTACTCGAGGCCTTCCGCGACATCTGCCGCGCCCGCGGCACCGACTGGGACACGCTGCGCCCGCAACTGCTGGCGAAGGGACGCTTCCACATCGAGACCTACTGAGTGCGCCACGAACCCGCCCCGCGCAGTGCACTGCACCCCGCGCCGGCGATTCCACGCCCTTTCCTGCGGCAGGCGCGGCAACGCGCCGCCGCCTGTTCACGGCGCGCCGCCACGCGCGCCCCTGGGAGACCCGCATGAGACCGGAAGCGATCCAGATCATCAAGGACGAACACCTCGCGATCAGCGCCGTGCTGTACTCGCTGCGCTACCTGGTGCGCGAGATGCGCCACGGCGCCGAGCCCAACTTCCCGCTGCTGAAGGCGATTTTCGACTACATCGTGTCCTTCCCCGACCGCTGGCATCACCCCAAGGAAGACAAGTACCTGTTCGCCGCGGTGCGCCGCCGCACCCACGAGGCCGACGAACTGATCGCCCGCCTCGAGCGCGAGCATGAACTCGGCTACCCGATGATCGAGGACCTGAAGCGCCGGCTGATCGCCTTCCAGGCCGGCGACGCCGGCGCGGGCGAGGCCTTCTTCGACGGCGCCGAGCACTACGCCGAACTCGAATGGGGCCACCTGCAGACCGAGGAAGACGTGTTCCTGCCGATCGCCGAGCGCGTGCTCACCGCCGAGGACTGGGCCGAGATCAACGCCGCGTTCCGCGAGAACGACAACCCGCTGTTCGGCATCAAACCCAAGGAAGAAGCCGAGGCGCTCTACCAGCGCATCCTCGCCCTCGCCCCCGCACCGATCGGCTTCGGCGGCTCCACCTGAGCCGGAATCGCCCCACACCGACTCCATTGTCATAAAATCTGCTCCGGCGCCGGTTCCCCGGCCCCGGAGCGATCAACGACGGAGGAGCGGCAATGGCATCCGAGCAAGGCGTCGGCCCCCTGGGCTGCGGCGGCAACAGATCGAGCATCGACGGCGGCACCCTGGCCCCGACGCTGTCTCCCACGGCCGGGGTCTGCGGCACCCGGCATCAGGGACGCAGCGACTTCGAGAGCGCGATCCGTGCACTCGAGGCCGAAATCGCCAATGTCGGCGCCCACCTCACGCTGGATGCCGCCGCCCGCCAGGCCTATGCGCGCCAGATTCGCGACATGGCCGACGATCTGCGCACCCGCGCCGGCAGCGGCCGGATCAGCTGGCGCGAAGCCGCCGCCCTCGCCCAGGAGACGCGCAACACGATCATGGACATCGTCCGCCAGCGCAGCACCCCGGTCGGGCGGGCGATGGCGCAGCGCCTCAAGCGCGAAGGCCACAGCCTCAACGCGCTGATCGCGCGCAAGACAGTCCAGCTCCACGGCGAGGCGGCCGACTTCCATCGCCTCAGCGCCGCCCAGCAAAACCAGGTTTATGCCGAGATCGTGCGCTCGGCCGGCACCTCCAACCCGCGGGTGACGGCCTCGATGCAGCGCCTGTCGCGCGCCGGGCGCGGCCTCATCGTCACCGCGATGGCGCTGTCGGTATATGCGGTCGCCACTGCCGACGACAAGGTCGCCGCCGCCGGACGCGAACTCACCGTCAGCGGCGCCGGCGTGGCCGGCGGCTTTGCCGGCGGCGCGCTCGCCGGCCTGGCCTGCGGCCCGGGCGCTCCGGTCTGTGTGACCGTCGGCGCCTTCATCGGCGGCGCGCTGGCCGCCTTCGGCAGCGACATGCTGTGGCCCTGGCACTGAGACTATGCTGAACGCAGCGCCCACCGGGCTCACCCTGCTCGATACGGTCACCGTGCGGGCGCTGCACGAAGGCGACAACGCAGCGCCGCGGGCCGCGATCCTCGTCGGCGGCACCCCCACCGGCGCCGTCGCCCGGGGCGCGGTGCTCGAAGCCGCGCTACGCTGGACCGGCGGCTATCTGCTGTTCATGACCGACGACGTGCCTTTCGAAGACCTGCTCTCGATCCAGCTCTTCGACCGCGACTGGCGCCTGCTCGACGCCGCCACCCTCGGCCACGCCTACACCACCGGGGCGTTCGGCGCGCTCGACATCGTCCCGCCCGACACCGTGCACTTCCACTTCATCGGCGACACCCGCTGGACCCTGCGCCTGCTGCCCCGGCCACGATATTGCCTGCCCGTCCTCGGCGACGCACCGGGGGAGCACCGCGCCTGGCGGTGGCAGCGCCATTTCACCCTCGCCGGCGCCCCCCGCCCGGGCTGACCCTCGGCCGAGCGCACACGAGCCGCCCCGCCGGATTCGTGTATACCTGTCACAGCCCTTGAAATCCGCGGCCGACACCCCCATCATTGCGGACATGGTTGTAATTCCGGCAAGCCGGAGACGTTCTGGACGGGGGTTCGAATCCCCCCACCTCCACCCAAGCGCATCGCCGATGCGTTTCGGTGGGGGTGTACCGGTCTCGACAGGGCGGGCAAAGGTGAGCAGGCAACCCGAGAGGCGACGGACGTAATCCGCGCAAAACCATAAACGCCAACGATGAGCGTTTCGCAGTTGCTGCGTAAGCACTGCCGGGGCCGCTGAAGCCTTGTAACCCAAGACAGCCGGTGGGGACTTCGGTCCCCATCGTCACGTCCAGGCCTCGGCCCCCACACTGCCTCACCTCCGACTTTCGTCGTAACCGGCGTTAAATGTTGCGCAGCCATACTCTGCGTCATTTTTCGCCTGCGTCCGCCGCCGTGCTCCTTACTTCCCTCCGGCGATTCACCCGCCTGCCGCTCCGGCTGCGTGTCCCCGCCCTCGAGCGCAGCGACTGGCGCACGCTGGTCGCGGGCAGCATAGGCCTGACCGTGCTGCTGCTCGTCGTGGCGTGGAGCGTGACCTGGCATCGGCTCGCCGCGGAGCAGGCCCTGGTGCGCGCCAGCGCGCGCGTCCAGCAGCAGAACCTGGTAACCATGGTCTCCGAGAACCTCGGCCAGGTTCTCGATCGCGGCCGCATCATGGCGATCGCCGCCGAAGCCTGGTTTGCCGGCGACCGCCACGACGCGCTCAACCGGCTGTCGGCAATGGCCGCGGCCGACCGCGCCTTCCTGCGCATCGCGCTCTACGATCCAGGGCTGCGCCGGGTCTACACCTCGTCGCCGGCCGCCGACCACGCCCCCTTGCGCGACGCCTTGCGCGACATGCTCGCCGCGGCCGCGCTCGACCCCACGCACGCGCCGGTGTTCGCACCCCGCCCGGCGGGCTGGGAGCAGGCCTGGCAGGTGCCCATCCTGTTCGCCGTCGAAGGGAGCGACGGCGGGGGCGGCGACGGACGCGTGCGCGGCGTGCTCCTCGTGGTCCTCGATCTCGGCTACTTCCTCGGCCTCTACCAGCACATCGATATTGGCCGCTCCGGGGTACTGCAGATCCTCGCCCGCGACGGCACGGTGATCGCCGAGGCGCGCCAGGCCGGCCTCGTGCTCGACCACGGCCAGCGCCCTGCCCTCCGGCTGCCCGCCACCGAACCGGGCGAGGGCTCGGTGAGCGGCACCCCCTTCGACGACGGCCGCAGCTATCTGTCGAGCTTCCGCCAGTCCGAGCGCCTGCCATTCACCGTCGTGCTCAGCCGCGATCTCGACGAGATCCTCGCCGGCCAGCAGCTCACCCGCACCCGCGCCCTGCTCGCCCTGGGGGTGATGAGCGTGCTCCTGCTGCTCGCCACGGCCTGGGTCGTGCGCAGCATCCGCCAGCAGGGCCGCCTGTTCGCCGCCCTCGAAGCCGCCGACCGCGACAAGCGCGTGCTGATCGAACAGCTCGAGGACGAAAAACGCCGCGCCGTGGTGCTCGCCGCCCACGACCCCCTCACCGGCCTGCCCAACCGCCGCATGTTCGGCGAGATCGGCGTCACCCATCTGGCGCAGGCCAAGCGCAGCCGCAAGCACTACGCCCTGCTCTACCTCGACCTCGACCGCTTCAAGGGCATCAACGACACCCTCGGCCACCACGTCGGCGATCTGCTGCTGCAGACCGTCGCCGCCCGCCTGCGCGCGATGCTGCGTGACTCGGACCTGATCGCGCGCCTCGGCGGCGACGAGTTCGCCGTGCTGCTGACCCGCCTCGACAGCATCGACGACGCCGCCGCGATCGCCGCCAAGATCGTCGATCACCTGAGCCAGCCCTATACCGGACTCGACGGCCACGAGGTGCAGACCAGCCCGAGCATCGGCATCGCCGTGTTCCCGCGCGACGGCCGCGACATGGACACCCTCAGCCGCCATGCCGACGCCGCGATGTACCACGCCAAGCGCAGCGGCCGCGGGCGCCACGCGTTCTACGACGCCAGCCTCGATCCGGGCAGCAGCGGCCGCACCTTCAGCCTCGAACAGCGCCTGCCGCGGGCGATCACCGACAACGAGCTGGTGCTGCATTTCCAGCCCAAGGTGCGGTTGTCGGATTTCCGCATCGTCGGCTTCGAAGCCCTGGTGCGCTGGCAGCACCCGGAGTTCGGCCTGATTCCGCCGCACGACTTCATCCCGCTCGCCGAGCGCGCGGGTTTCATCGTCCAGCTCGGCGACTGGGTGATCCGCGCGTGCTGCCGCCAGCTCGTGGAATGGACCAGCCGCGGTCTGGCGCCGGTACCGATCGCGTTCAACGCCTCGGCCCGCCAGCTGCAGGACGAGACCCTGCCGCAGCGCATCGCCGACCTGCTCGTCACCCATGGCGTGGCCGCCAGCCTGCTGGAGGTGGAGATCACCGAAAGCAGCCTCGTCGAGTCGGTCGAAGTCGCCGGCAAGGTGCTCGGCGCGCTGGAGAAGCTCGGCCTGGGGATCGCGCTCGACGACTTCGGCAGCGGCTTTTCCAGCCTCGGTTACGTGCGCAGCTTTCCCATCCACTCGATCAAGATCGACCGCGAGTTCATCAACGACATCCGCAACAGCCCGGGCGACGCGGTGATCGTCACCTCGATCATCACCCTCGCCCACAACCTCGGCATGCGCGTGGTCGCCGAAGGCGTGGAACTCGTCGACCAGCTCATCCACCTCAAGACCGCGGGCTGCGACGAAGTCCAGGGCTATTTCTTCAGCCGCCCGGTGGCGCCCGACGCCGCCGCCGCGCTGCTCCACCATCCGTTCCTGTCGCCATCATGAAGCCCCGCCGCCGCGCCCCCGCTCTGGTCCCGAGCGCCGCCCTCGCCGCCATCCTGTGCGCCCTCCTCGCCACGCTCGCACCGCAGCCCGCCGCCGCATCCTGCGACGACCCGCGTCCGCTGCGCCTGGCGCTGATCCCGAAGAGCCAGGGCGAGGCCCTGGTCGCGCAGTACCGCCCCTTGCTCGACGAGCTCGAGCGGACGCTCGCCCGCCGCGTCGACATCGTGCCCACGCCCTCCTACGGCACCGTGGTCGAAGGTCTGCTCGCCGGGCACATCGACCTCGCCGAACTCGGCCCTGCCACCTATGCCACCGCGCTCGAGCGCGGCGCGGCGATCACGGCCTTCGCCTCGTTCCGTCAACACGCCGGCCCCACCACCGCGTCGCCCTCGTCCTACCACTCGATGCTGATCACGCGCCGCGGCCGCGGCGCGGGCGGCGTGGACGGGCTGCGCGGCGCCACCCTCAGCCTCACCGACCCGGGCAGCACCTCGGGGGCGGTGCTGCCGCGCGACGCCATCGCCCGCCTCACCGGCAGCGCGCTCGAACACCATTTCGGCCGCATCACCTTCTCCGGCACCCACGGCCGCGCGATCGAGGCGGTGCGCACGGCCGCGGTCGACGCCGCCTTCGTGTCGAGCAGCCGGATCGACGAAGCCATCCGCCTCGGCCATCTCCAGCGCGACGACATCGACGTGGTGTGGACCTCGGCGCCCATCCCCTACGACCCCTTCGTCCATCGCACCCGCCTGTGCCCGGCACTCAAGGCGCAGATCGCCGCGGTGTTCTTCGGCGACGCCCCGGCGCTGCGGCCGATGTTCGCCGCGCTCGGCATGAGCGGCTTCGCGGCCGTGGACGACAGCCACTACCGCGAAATCCGCGACCTCCTCGGGCGCGCCCCACGCTGAGCGCCGGGCCACGCGCGGCTTGCACTCAGGCCGCCAG
>JAEWVQ010000002.1 GCA_023459095.1 Pseudomonadota bacterium
GCGCGCGGGGGCGGCGGCATCGGCGCCGGTTCTTGCCGGGGGCGGCGCCGATGCCGCGCCGCCGGTGCCCTGTGGCGCGGGTGCGGGCTCGGCCGCGGCGGGGGGCAGGGTTTCGCGCGCGGCCAGATACAGGTGGCGCACGCGCGGTTCGTTGGCGAGCAGTTCGGCGACGCGTTTGTCGTCGGCCGGGTGGGTGCTCCAGAAGTCGCTGCCGTCGCTGTTGCCGTCGGCCTTCGCCTGCGCCGCGACCTTTTGCCACAGGCTGGCTGCGGCGAGCGGGTTGTAGCCGCCGCGCGCCATCAGTTCGAGGCCGATGTGGTCGGATTCGTGCTCGAGTTCGCGGCTGTTGGGCAGGTTGGCGAAGGCCTGCGCACTCATCTGCCCGGCCTCGCCCAGGGTGCGCGACATGTTGACGCCGGTGGCCGCCGCGAGGCCGATGCTCAGCACCGAGCTGAGACCGAATGCGATCGAGTTGTTGCGGGTGCGCGTGGAGTACTTCTCCGCGGTGTGGTCGCGCAGGGCGTGGCCGATTTCGTGGCCGATCACCGCGGCGAGCTCGTCGTCGGTGGGCTGCCAGTGCTCGAGCAGACCGGTGAACACGAAGATCTTGCCCCCCGCCATGCAGGTCGCGTTGGGCTCGTCGCTGCTCAGGACGTTGATCTCCCACGCCCAGTCGAGCGCGTCGGGGCGGAAGTGGCGGACGTGGGGGATCAGCCGGTTGGCGATCGCCACCGTGCGCGCGACCTGGGCGGGGTCGCGGTTGAGGGCGTCGGCCTGCAGTGCGGCGTTGAGGATCTTGTCGTAGCTGAGCGCGGCGCTGGAGATCATGGTCTCGCGCGTGCCGTCGGCGAAGTACTGCTTGCGTTCGAGGCCGATGGCGCCGCTGTCGGTGGTCTGCACCGTGGCGCAGCCGGCGCCGAGGGCGAGCGCAAAGGCGGCGACGAGGCCGCGGGAACAAGCCGGAATCATGGAACCGCCTCCGCATCGGAAAGGCATCATTTTATATGCCAAAGGGTTTGCGGGTGGCGTGTTTTTGCCTTTGTCATGGGTGCGGCGGCGCTGCGGCGAGGCGCTTGTACGCCATCTTGCGTATTCCGGGGGCGCGCGCCGCTGCCTAAGCTGGCATCGCAGTGCAACAACGCCGCAGTGCCGCAACCGTTCAGCGCCGCAACCCCTTTCCGCCGCCGCGCAGGGCGCGGCGCCCGATGTACCCTTTTCCGGGAGACTCACATGCAGACTCGTCGCAGCTTCATCAAGGCCCTGGCCCTGTCCGCCTCCATCGCCGCCATCGGCGCGCCGCTCGGCGCCCATGCCGCCGACACCATCAAGGTCGGTGTCCTGCATTCGTTGTCGGGCACGATGGCGATCTCCGAGACCGCGCTGAAGAACGTCGCGCTGATGACCATCGAGGAGATCAATGCCGCCGGCGGCGTGATGGGCAAGAAGCTGGAGCCGGTGGTGGTCGATCCGGCCTCGAACTGGCCGCTGTTCGCCGAGAAGGCGCGCCAGCTGATCAGCCAGGACAAGGTCGCCGCGGTGTTCGGCTGCTGGACCTCGGTCTCCCGCAAGTCGGTGAACCCGGTATTCAAGGAACTCAACGGCCTGCTCTTCTACCCGGTGCAGTACGAGGGCGAGGAGCTCGAGAAGAACGTGTTCTACACCGGCGCCGCGCCCAACCAGCAGGCGATCCCGGCGGTGGAATACCTGATGAGCGAGGAAGGCGGCTCGGCCAAGCGCTTCGTGCTGCTCGGCACCGACTACGTTTATCCGCGCACCACCAACAAGATCCTGCGCGCCTTCCTCAAGAGCAAGGGCGTGGCCGATGCGGACATCATGGAGGACTACACCCCCTTCGGCCATTCCGACTACCAGACCATCATCGCCAACATCAAGAAGTTCGCCTCCGAAGGCAAGAAGACCGCGGTGATCTCGACCATCAACGGCGACTCCAACGTGCCCTTCTACAAGGAACTGGGCAATGCCGGGCTGAAGGCGACCGACGTGCCGGTGGTGGCGTTCTCGGTGGGCGAGGAAGAACTGCGCGGCGTCGATACCAAGCCGCTGGTCGGCCACCTCGCGGCATGGAACTACTTCATGACCGTGAAGAACCCGCAGAACACCGCGTTCATCGACAAGTACAAGGCCTGGGCGAAGAAGAACGGCGTGCCCAATGCCGACACCGTGGTCACCAACGACCCGATGGAGGCCACCTATGTCGGCATCCACATGTGGAAGCAGGCGGTGGAGAAGGCCAAGTCCACCGACACCGACAAGGTCATCGCCGCACTCGGCGGCCAGACCTTCAAGGCGCCGTCGGGCTACACGCTGACCATGGACAAGACCAACCACCACCTGCACAAGCCGGTGTACATCGGCGAAGTGCGCGCCGATGGCCAGTTCGACGTGGTGTGGCAGACCAAGGAACCGATCCGTGCCCAGCCGTGGAGCCCGTTCATCCCCGGCAACGAAGGCAAGCAGGGACTCTGAGTCCGCGCTCGCTCCGGGCCGCCGGCTGGCGCGGCCCGGCGGCGGATGCCTCCGCCGGCACGCTGCACGCCATGCAACCTCCTCTTTGAAGCTTGGACGGGCCGGCCCCGCCGGTCCGTCGCTTTTTCTGCCTTCCGCTATTCCCCGAATCCCCGGGTCCGGCCCGTGCGCCGGGCCGACCGAATCCATGGAGCCCGCAATGTTCCGACTGCCACTGCGGCTTGCCCTGTGCCTCGCTTTCGTCGCCGCGCTGTGCGCCGGCGCGCCGGCGCGCGCAGCGCTCGATCCGGCGCTGCTCGCCGGTTTCACCGGCGACTTCTCCGCCCGCATCGCCGCTATCGAGGGGCTGGGGGCGAGCGGCGGCGATGCGCGCCGCGTGCTCGATGCGCTCGAAGGCGGCAATCTGGGCGTTGTCGGCGACCGCGTGGTCATCGTCGCCGGCGAGGCCGTGAGCGATGCGGCGAGCGGCGAGGCGCTGCCGGTCGCGGCCGCCGAGGTCGCCCCCGTTACCGTGAATAACCGCGTCCGCCGCGCGCTCGCCACCGCCCGCGCCGCGCTCGGGCTGGAAGCGCCGGAGCGCGCCGAAC
>JAEWVQ010000003.1 GCA_023459095.1 Pseudomonadota bacterium
TGCTGCTCGGCATCGTCATCGTGTTCGGCGTGCTCGTCGCCGCCGGCCAGTTCGCCTTCATCCTGCGCAGCTACGCCGACGATATCCTGGCCCACAGCGAGGCCATCGCCCGTCATAGCGGCGGCACCCTGTCGGCCAATCTGGAAGCGGCGTTGCGCGAGCGCGACCAGCGCTACGCCGATCAACTGGTCGCACAGAAGATCACGCTGCCGCATCTGGTCTATGCCGCCTTCGTCGATGCCGACGACAACATCGTCGCCGCCACCGCGCCCGGGTTGCGCGCCCGTCCGCTCGTCGGCAGCGGGCTGACGCCGCCGCCGCCTGAACTGGTGGCGGCGGCGCGCAGCTCGCTCGCCGGCCAGGTTGCCGAATTCGGCGCCGAGCAGCGCCTGTGGGGGGTCTTCCCGGTGCGTCTGCCCGCGGTCGACGGGCGGCGTCCGGGGCAGACCGGTTACGCCGTGCTGTCGTTCGATACCGCGCCTGCGCGCAGTGCCGCGCTGCGTCAGGCGTTGGGCTTGAGTCTGGCCGTGCTGTTGCCCATCTTGCTGTTGTCGCTCGGTATCGGCCTGCTGATCAAATATATGCTCACCGACCGCATCGAGCAGTTGCTCGCGTACACGCGCTCGCAGGCCCGCGGTGGCAGCTTGCCGCCTTCGGTCGCGGGGCGCGACGAACTCGGCCTGCTTGGTGTGGAGCTGGCCAGCCTGATGCGTGAAGTGCTGGAGGCGCGCGATGCCCACGCCCGCCTGCTCGACCGTCTGCCCAATCCGATCTGGCGCAGTGGGCCCGACGGCCGCCTCGACTACATCAATCCGGCCTGGCTGGCTTGGACTGGAGAGGCGCAGGACAGGGTGCTGGCGCACGGGCGCATCGACAGCATCCATCCTGACGACCAGCACGCCACGCGTGCGGCTTGGGCGCATGCGCTGGTGCGGCGCGAGGCGTTCTCGATCGAATTCCGCGTCCGCTTCGCCGATGGCGCCTGGCACTGGGTGTCGGACCACGGCGAGCCGCTGCTCGACAAGGACGGGAAGCTGCAGGGTTTCGTCGGCAGCTGCTTCGACCTGCAGAAGGACAAGACCGCGGCCGCCGAGATCGCCGCGAGCGAGGCGCGTTTCCGCGGCCTGGTCGAGCAGTCGCAGGTCGGCGTGTATCTGGTGCGCGACGGCCGCATCCGCTATGCCAATCCCTGTCTCGAGTCCTGGCTGGGTTACGGCAGCGGCGAACTGGTCGATGCCCAGGTGACCGCGGTGATTCACCCGGATGACCGCGCGCTGGTGGCTGAGCGCCTGCGCCAGCGCGAATCGGGCGAGGTCGAGTTCATGCAGTACCAGTGCCGCGGGCTGCGCCGCGACGGTCACGCCTTTCCCGCCGAGGTCTATGGCACGCGCATCGAGCACGAGGGCCGCCCGGCGATCATCGGCACGGTGCTCAATCTGACCGAGCGCGAACGCGATCAGGCGGCGCTGAAGGCCGCTGCCGAAGTGGTGGAGGCCAGCCCGACCGTGCTCTTCCGCTGGCTCGCCGAGCCGGGCTGGCCGGTGGTCTATGTATCGGAGAACGTCGATCGCTGGGGCTACCGTGCGGCGGACATGCTGGCGCCCGATTTCCGCTTCATCGACCTCGTGCATCCGGGCGATCTCGAGCGCATCGCCGCCGAGGTCGAGGCCCACCTGGAGGCGGGGCGCAACGAATATGCGCAGGAGTACCGCTTGCGCAGCGCCGACGGCAGCTACCTCTGGATCGAGGATCTGACCAGCGTGCACCGCGACGACGACGGGCAGGTGACGTGCATCGAAGGCCTGGTGACCGACATCGGCCAGCGCCGCAAGCTCGAGCGCCGCGACCACCTGCGCGCCGATGCGCTCACCCGGCTGACGCGCGGCGAGCCCTTCACCACCGTGCTCGAGGCCATCGTGCTCGCGGTCGAGGCGGCCTCGCCGGGCTGGCGCTGCTCGATCCTGCTGGCCGACGACGACGGCCGTCATTTGCGCACCGGCGCTGCGCCCAGCCTGCCCGAGTTCTACAACCGCGCGGTCGATGGGGTCGCGATCGGCGAGGGCGCGGGCTCGTGCGGCACCGCGGCGTACCGCAGCGCGCGCGTGGTGGTGGAGGACGTGATGTGCGATCCGCTGTGGGCCGACTACCGCGAACTGTGCGCCCGCGCGGCGTTCCGCGCGTGCTGGTCGGAGCCGGTGGTCGCTGCCGATGGGCGGGTGCTCGGCACCTTCGGCGTCTATCACGCCGAGCCGGCGGCCCCCACCGCCGACGATATCGAGACCATCACCCACGCCGCCCAGCTCGCCAGCCTGGCGCTGGAACGCGAGCGCCGGGATCGTGCCCTGCGCGAGAGTGAGGCGCGCTTCCGCGAAGTTGCCGACAACGTGCGCGACGTGTTCTGGGTGTTCGATTGGCGCAGCCGGCGCCTGCTCTTCGTCAGCTCCGCCTACGAGCGCATCTGGCGCCGCCCGTGCGCCGCGGCGCAGGCCGATCATGGCGAATGGATCAACAGTCTGCATCCCGACGACGTCGCCGCGGCGAGCCGGCCGCTGCTCGAACTCGACGAGGAGGCGCTGCGCCTGCGCCAGTACCGCATCATCAACGGCGACGGCGACATCCGCTGGATCAGCGACAAGGCGGTGGTGATCCGCAACGACGCCGGCGAGGTCGTGCGCGTGGTCGGCATCGCCGAGGACATCACCGCCCGCCGCCTCGCCGAAGAGGAGATCCGCGCGCTCAACGCCGAGCTGGAGGCGCGCGTCGAGCAGCGTACCGCGCAGCTTGCCGCGGCCAACAAGGAGCTCGAGACCTTCGCCTACTCGGTGTCGCACGACCTCAAGGCCCCCCTGCGCGGCATCGACGGTTACAGCCACCTGCTGGTGGAGGATTACGCCGCCCAGCTCGATGACGAGGGCAAGCTCTTCGTGGGCAACATCCGCGCCGGCGTCAAGCAGATGGGGCGCCTCATCGATGATCTGCTGGCTTATTCGCGCATCGAGCGCCGGGCCCTGCAGCAGGTCGACGTGAACATTGCCGACATCCTGCGTGGCATACTCCGGGAGCGTATGCAGGAGCTGGAGAGCGGGCCCGCGCGGATCGAGGTCGATGTCCCAGACATCGTCGTCAAGGCCGACCCCGACGGCCTCGCGCAGGCCCTGCGCAATCTGGTGGACAATGCGCTCAAGTACTCCCGCGCCTCGTCGCCGCCCGAGATCCGCATTGCCGCCCGCGACGACGGCGACCGTTGTCACATCACCGTCCAGGATAACGGGATCGGTTTCGAGATGAAGTTCCACGACCGCATCTTCGAGATCTTCCAGCGCTTGCAGCGGGCCGAGGATTACGCGGGAACGGGCGTGGGGCTCGCCATCGTGCGCAAGGCGATGCAGCGCATGGGAGGGCGGGTGTGGGCCGAAAGTGCGCCGGGCGAGGGCGCGACCTTTCATCTGGAACTGAAGAAACATGACTGAAGCACACTCCACCTCCCGGCCGATCCTGCTGGTCGAGGACAACCCCGCCGATCTCGACCTGACCCGGCGCGCGTTCAAGCGCCGCAATCTGGTCAATCCGCTGCTGGTCGCGCGCGACGGCCAGGAGGCGCTCGACTTCCTGCCGGGCTGGGAAGCCGGTGAGCCGCTGCCGCTGGTGGTGCTGCTCGACCTGCAACTGCCCAAGGTGCACGGGCTCGAAGTGCTCCGCCAGTACAAGGCGAATCCGCTCACCCAGGGCATTCCGGTGGTGGTGCTGACCACCTCCGAGGAGGATGCCGACATCGAGACCGCCTACCGGCTCGGGGCCAACTCCTACATCCTGAAGCCGGTCGATTTCGATAAATTCACCCTGGTGGCGAGTCAGATCGAACTCTACTGGTGCGCGCTCAACAAATCACCGGCGCGCCCGTGACGACCGCCGTGGCCGCTCCGGGCGCGATGAAGGCGCTCTACGTCGAGGACAACCCGGTCGATGCCGACCTGCTGCGCCGCGCGCTCGCGCGCAGCATGCCCGAGCTCGATCTGGAGATCGCCACCACGCTCGCTGCCGGCATGGCCTGCCTGTCCGCGGGCGCGCCCTACGACGTGGTGCTGTCCGATCTCGCCCTCCCTGACGGCAATGGCATCAGCCTGCTGAACTGGGTGCGCGAGCGCGGCCTGACGCTCGCCTTCGTCGTGCTCACCGGCTCGGGCGACCAGACCTCGGCGATCGCGGCGCTGAAGGCTGGCGCCGACGATTACCTGGTCAAGGACGGCGATTATCTCGAACGCCTGCCCAACACCCTGCAGGCAGCGCTCGCCCATGCGCGCAGCGAGGCCGCCGGGCGCAGCCGGCCGATCCGCGTGCTGTACGCCGAACACCACCGCTTCGACATCGACCTCACCCTGCGCGTGCTCGCGCAGCGCGCGCCGCACTTGCGCTTCGAAGTCGTGTCCGGTGCCGACGAAGTCCTCGCCCGCCTGCCCAGCGGCCCGCGCCAGCCCTGCCGCTACGACGTCGTGCTGCTCGACTACGTGTTGCCCGGCATGAACGCGCTCGACATCACCAAGGCCCTGCGCCAGGACCGCGGGCTCGACATCCCCATCGTCCTCGTCACCGGCCAGGGTAGCGAGACGGTGGCGGCACAGGCGCTGCGCCTGGGAGTGTCCGATTATCTGGTCAAGCACGAGACCTATCTGCAGGAACTGCCGGTCGTGCTCGGCAATGCCTTCCGCCAGGTCGAATTGGTGCGCGAGCGTCTGGCGCTGCGCGCGATGACCGAGCGCCTGCAGGGCGTACTCGCCACCAGCCCGTCGGTCAATTACGCCATGCTGCTCGATGCCGACGGCCTGCACCTCGAATGGGTCAGCGACAACGTCGCGCTGATGACCGGCTACGACGCCGAGGAGGCCTCGCAGCCGGGCTGGTGGCTCGACCACATCGAGCCCGTCGACCGTGCCGCGGCGCGCGCCGGCGTGCACGGTCTGCGCGACAGCGGCCACCTCGTGCGCGAATACCGCTTCCGCCACCGCGACGGCGGCACGATCTGGATCCGCGACGAGTTGCGCGTGGTCGGGCGCAGCGCGAGCGGGGCCAGCCAGGTGGCCGGGGTGTGGAGCAACGTCACCGAGCAGCGCGAGGCCACCGAGCGCCTGCGCCTGAACGCGGCGGTGATCGAGAGCACCCACGACGGGGTGCTGATCACCGATCTCGACGGCGTGATCGTGTCGGTCAACCGTGCGTTCACCGCGGTCACCGGCTACGAGCGCGAAGAAGCCGTCGGCCGCACGCCGCGCTTCCTGCAGTCCGGCCGCCACGACCGCGGCTTCTACCAGGCGATGTGGGCCGCCTTGCGCGGCGCCGGCTACTGGCAGGGCGAGCTGTGGAACCGACGCAAGAACGGCGAGCTGTATCCGGAGTGGCTGACGCTCAACGCGGTGCGCAACGACGAGGGCGAAGCCACCCACTATGTGGGTGTGTTCACCGACATCAGCAAGCTCAAGCAGACCGAGGAGCGCCTCAATTACCTCGCCCACCACGATCCGCTCACCGACCTGCCCAACCGCCTGCTCGTGCTGTCGCGCCTCGAGCACGCGGTCGACGTCGCGCAGCGCCGCAAGCGTCGGGTGGCGGTGATGTGCATCGACCTCGACCGCTTCAAGACGGTCAACGACAGCCTTGGCCACCCGGTGGGCGACGAACTGCTGTGCGCGGTGGCCAATCGTTTGCGCGCCCGCCTGCGCAAGGAAGACACCCTCGGGCGCTTGGGCGGCGACGAATTCATGGTGCTGATCGAACACCTCGACGTCCCCGGCGACGCCGCGCTGGTCGCCAACAATCTGGTCGAGACCCTGGCCGAGCCGTTCGCGCTGTCGTGCGGGCAAGAGGTGTTCATCCATGCCAGCATCGGCATCAGCCTGTTCCCCGACGACGGCCGCGATTTCATGGAGCTGGTGCGCAACGCCGACGCCGCGATGTATCGCGCCAAGGCTCAGGGGCGCAACACTTACGGCTTCTACACCGAAGACCTGACGCGTCACGCCAGCGCGCGCCTCGGCCTCGAAACCCGGCTGCGGCGCGCGCTCGCCCAGCACGAGTTCGTGGTCTATTACCAGCCGGTGATCTCGATCGCCGACGGCCGCCTGCTCGGCGCCGAAGCCCTGGTGCGCTGGCAGCCGGTGGGCGAGGACATGGTGTCGCCCGCAGCCTTCATTCCGGTGGCCGAGGAAACCGGGCTGATCGCGCCGATCGGCGAATGGGTGCTGCGCGAAGCCTGCCGTCAGGCGCGTTGCTGGCAGGCTGCCGGTCATGCGTTTCCTTCGGTGGCGGTCAATCTGTCGGTCGAGCAGTTCCGCCGCCAGGACATCTGCGCGGTGCTCCGCGAGGTGCTCGCCGAAACCGGTCTGGCGCCCGAGCGGCTCGAACTCGAGATCACCGAAAGCAACCTCATGGACCAGGGCGAAAAGGCCGCCGAGCTGCTCGACCGCCTGAAGGCCACCGGGGTGCGCCTGGCGATCGACGACTTCGGGACTGGCTACTCCTCGCTCGCCTACCTCAAGCGCTTCGCCATCGACAAGCTCAAGATCGACCGCAGCTTCGTCAAGGATCTCGCCGACGACCGCAACGATCTCGCCATCGCCTCGGCGATCGTCGCCATGGCCCGCGCCCTCGACATCTCGGTGCAGGCCGAAGGCGTGGAGACCACCGCCCAGCTCGAGCTGCTGCGCAGCCTGGGCTGCGGCACCTATCAGGGTTATCTGTGCAGCAAGCCGCTGCCGGCCGACGAGTTCGAGGCGCGCTTCCTGCGCCGCGCCTGAGCGCGCGTCCGCTCAGCGGGCGGCGAGGGCGCGCGCCATGCGTGCGAGCGCTTCGTCCAGGGTCGCCGGCGGACAGCCGAAGTTGAGGCGGACGAAGCCCGGCGCGCCGAACGCGGTGCCGTCGGACAGACCGACCCCGCCGGCCTCGAAGAAGGCTGCGGGATCGGCGATCCCGGCCGCGCGGCAGTCGATCCACGCCAGATAGGTGGCCTCCGGCGCGTGCATGCGCACGCCGGGCATGCACGCCACTGCATCGACGACGCGCGCGCGGTTGGCGCGCAGCACCTCGAGCAACTCGGTGCGCCACGGCCCGCCATCGCGGTAGGCGGCTTCGGTCGCGGTCAGGCCGAGCACGTTTACGTGTGGCACCACGCCGCGCATGGCGTGGTGGAAGCGGGCGCGTAGCGCGGGGTCGGGAATGATCGCAAACGCGCAGTACAGCGCGGGAATGTTCCAGGTCTTGGACGGCGCCATCAGCGTGATCGTGCGCCGCGCCACGTCGTCGCCGAGGGTGGCGATCGGCAGGTGCGGACGTTCGGCGTCGAGCACCAGTCCGCAATGGATCTCGTCGCTGCAGATCACCAGGTCGCGCTCGGCAGCGAGGGCGGCGATCCATTCCAGTTCGGCGCGGGAGAACGCGCGCCCGACCGGGTTGTGCGGATTGCACAGCAGGAACAGGCGGGTGTCGGCGGCGAGCGCGGCCACCGTGGCGGCACGGTCCCACTGCCAGCCACCACCGGCTTCCTCGCGCAGCGCGCAACTGACGAGGCGGCGTCCACTGTTGGCGGGCGCGGTGAGGAAAGGCGGATACACCGGGGTGGCGGCGAACACGCTGTCGCCGGCTTCGCCGACCGCGCGGCAGGCGAGGTTGAGCCCGCTCACCACGCCGGGCAGCCAGACCAGCCAGTCGGCCTCGATGCCCCAGCCGTGGTCGCGCGCGATGCCGTCGATGACCGCGGTCACGAGTCCGGGCCAGGGCTCGGTGTAACCGAAGATGCCGTGGTCGATGCGTGCGCGCAGCGCGGCGAGCACCGGTTCGGGGGCGGTGAAGTCCATGTCCGCCACCCACAGCGGCAGGACGTCGCGCCCGGCATATCGCCCCCATTTTTCCCCGGGAACGTTGCGCCGGTCTGGCGGTCGGTCGAAGCGGTGATTCATCGTGCGTGCTCGGCGGTGTGGTGCCGCGCAGTGTAACGCGCCGTATGCGCGTGGCTCATGCAGCAGTGGTAGCGGATACAATTGCGCAATAGCACGTGTGAACGCACGCGAGCGCACAACAGGTGTGGAGGGAGGAGACATGCAGGACGTCATTGCGCATCCCGATGGAATTTACGCGATCGATTCCGGATACGGCCGCGCACAACTCGCGGCGATCCACCTGATCGTCGATGCGGGCCGCGTGGCGGTCATCGACAGCGCCCACAACGCGTCGATTCCGCGCGTGCTCACCGCGCTCGCCGGTCTGGGGCTCAGCCCCGACGCCGTGGACTGGGTGATCCTGAGCCACATCCACCTCGATCACGCGGGCGGTGCCGGCAGTCTGATGTGCGCGTTGCCGCAGGCGAAGCTGGTGGTCCATCCGCGCGGCGTGGCGCACATGAGCGATCCGTCGCGGCTGTGGCAGGGCACCGCCGAAGTCTATGGCGCCGAGCGCGCCTTCGCGCTCTACGGCCGCATCGTGCCGGTGCCGGGCGAGCGCATCGTCGCCGCCAGCGAAGGGCTGGAGCTCTCGCTCGGCGGGCGCCGGCTGCGCATCCTCGACACCCCGGGCCATGCCCGCCACCACATCGCGATCTGGGACGACCGCGCGCGCGCCTTCTTCACCGGAGACGTGTTCGGCGTGTCCTACCGCGAGTTCGACGTCGATGGGCGCGCCTTCATCTACCCGTCCACAACGCCCAGCCAGTTCGACCCGGCGGCCATGCACCGTTCCATCGACCGTCTGCTCGATTACGCGCCGCAGGCCATGTACCTCACCCACTACAGCCGGGTCACCGAGGTCGACCGCCTGGGCGCCGACCTCCATCGCCTGATCGACACCCAGGTCGCGGTGGCCAGCGCCGCGCGCGGCGAGGGCGTGGCGCGCCACGTCGAGATTCTCGCCGGACTGGAGCAGGTCGTGCGCGAGGAATGCCAGCGCCAGAGCTGGGCACTGTCCGAGGAGGAGGCGCTGGAATGGCTGCGCGACGACCTCGAACTCAACGCTCAGGGGCTGGGCGTGTGGCTCGACCGGCAGCGCGTGCGCGAGACTGCGGTGGCGTGACTCCGCGTCCGGCTTGAGGCGCAGGCCGCTGTCGGCCTCGTCATGTCCGGCCGGCGCGGGTTCAGTCGTTGGGCGGGGCTTCGGCGCCGGCGAGCGCGCGCAGCTTCTCCGCGGCAACGCGGTCGCCCTGGCGCGCCGCCTCGCGGTACCAGTGCGCCGCCAGGCGCGGGTCGCGGGGCAGGCCGTAACCGTGTTCGTACATGCTGGCGACGATGTACTGGGCGCCGCCGTGGCCGGCCTCGGCGGCGGGGCGATACCAGCGTGCGGCCTGCGCATAGTCCTGGGTGACACCCTGGCCGGTGAAGTACATCGAGGCGAGCGCGAGCTGTGCCGGCAGGTGTCCCTGGGCTGCGGCCTTGCCGTACCACAGCGCGGCGGTGGGCAGCGACCGGGCGACGCCTTCGCCCTGGTCGTAGAGGCGGGCAAAGGTGTATTGCGCCGGCGCCAGGCCGGCGCCCGCGGCGCGGCGCAGCCAGCGCCAGGCGGCGCCGGGTTCGGGCGAACGGCTCTCGCCGCGGTACAACATCATCGCGTAGTTGAACTGGGCGAGGCGGTTGCCGGCGCGTGCTGCGCGTTCGAACAGGCGTGCGGCCTCGTCGTGATGCCCGGCCTCGTAGGCGGCGACTCCGGCCTGGGCGATGCGCGTGGTGCCGTCCGCGGCTATCGTCGGCGGTGCCAGGGCGATGGCGAGGAACAGAAGCAGGCGCAGACGCGGGCGCGGGCGGAACATGGGCGGTCACCGTGGGCGAGCGATGTGCCCGGTTGGAGCACGGTGCAGCGCCGTAGTTCAGCACCCGCGGCCGACGCGGTAACATCGGGGGCCGAGCCTCCTGTGCCGTGCGCCATGTCCCTGTCCGCAGATCCAGCTGTCTCCGTTTCCGCAAACCCCGTGCCGATCGAGCTTGATGTCGACGCCGAGCGCCGCTTCGGCGGTCTTCGCCGTCTCTACGGCGACGCCACGCTGCCCGCCCTTGCGCGTGCCCACGCCTGCGTGATCGGCATCGGCGGCGTCGGCTCCTGGGTGGCCGAGGCGCTTGCGCGCAGCGGGGTCGGCGCGCTGACCCTGATCGATCTCGACCACGTCGCCGAATCCAACATCAACCGCCAGATCCATGCGCTCGACGCCACCCGCGGCCAGGCCAAGGTGTTGGCGATGGCCGAGCGCATCCGCGGCATCAATCCGCGCTGCCACGTGCATCCGGTCGATGACTTCGTCACTCCGGACAACGTCGCCGCGCTGGTGCGGGGTTTCGGCGTCGTCGTCGATGCGATCGACAACGTGCGTGCCAAGGTCGCGATCGCGGTGCAGTGCCGCGCGCACCGCATGCCGCTGGTGATGGCGGGTGGCGCGGGCGGCAAGACCGACCCGACCCGGCTGTGCGTCGACGATCTGGCGCGCACCCTGCAGGACCCGCTGCTCGCCAAGGTGCGCGCACGCCTGCGCAAGGAGCATGGCTTTCCGCGCGATCCAAAGAAGAAGTTCGGCATCGAGGCGGTGTATTCGACTGAGCCGCTGCGCTATCCGGAGGCGGCCTGCGCATCGGTCCAGGCGCCGCAGGGGTTGGCCTGCGCGGGTTATGGCTCGAGCGTGGTGGTGACCGCGACCGCCGGTCTGTTCGCGGCCGCGCGTGCGCTCGAACGCCTGCTCGCCGATGCGGCGGGCCGCGGAGAAGGGCGATGAAGCCGACTGCGGAGGCGGTGATCCTGTTCGGCCACGGCGCGCGCGATCCGCAGTGGGCGGCGCCGATGCAGGCGGTGCGCGCGCAGCTGCAGGCCGCGGCCCCCGGCCTCGCGGTGGAACTGGCTTTTCTCGAGCTGATGGCGCCGACCCTCGCCGAGGCCATCGCCGGCCTGGCCGCGCGTGGCATCGGCCGCATCACCGTGGTGCCGGTGTTCCTCGCCCAGGGTGGGCATCTGAAGCGCGACCTGCCGGCGCTGCTGGAGGCCGCGCGTGCCCGTCATCCGGGGTGCGAGATCGCGCTCGCGCGCGCCGCGGGCGAGGCCCCCGGGGTGATTGCGGCGATTGCGGAATATGCGCGGCAGATGGCGGCGGAGGCGTGCGCGCCGCTACAATCCGGCCATCCTCCTGCCGGTTGAGCCCTGTCCATGAACGATCGTGCCTCGATTCCAGACCGCCGTCTCGACCGTCGCATCCCGCTCGGCTGCGCGGCGGCGATCCTGCTCCCCAATGGCGAACGCGTTGCCGCCGAATGCGTCGAGATCAGCGTGGGCGGCATGACCTTGCGCTCGACCTACGTGCCGGGCGAGTCCGAGGTGATCGAGGTTGCGGTGCTGTCGCCCGGCAGCGAGCGGGTGAATCGCCCGCCATTGGTGACCCGGCTCGAGGTCAAGCGCTGCCACGCGCTCGGCGACGGCCGCTACGAAATCGGCGGCGCGATCGTACGCGTGGTCGAATAGCGCCAGCGAGCCTGCTCCTTCGATCAGCGTCCCGTGCGGCGGCGCATCAGCCAGAGCGCGAACGCGGCTGCGGCGGCGAAGTTGAGCAGCGACCAGTTGGCGATCGACAGCCCGAGAAAGGTCCAGTCCACCGCGCTGCAATCGCCCGCACCGCGGAAGATCATCGGTAGCGACTGCGCCAGCGGAAAACTCTCCAGCATGAACTCCAGCCCCGGTCCGCATTCCGGAATCGCCGGCGGGTCGAACTGCATCCAGCTCTGCCAGGCGGCGACGCCGCCGCCGGCGAGGGCGAGCAGCAGCATCAGTCCCGCATAAACGCGGAGGCCGGTGGTGCGCGGCGCATGCAGGCCGCCGACGAGGGCGGTGAGCGCGACCGCGGCGAAGGCGTAGCGCTGGATGATGCACATCGGGCAGGGCTCGAGGCCTTCGACGTGTTGCAGGTAGAGGCCGAAGCCGAGCAGGGCGGTGCAGAAGGCGAACACGCCGAGCAGCAGGGGGCGGATGGAGAGGGGCGGAGTCATCGCGGAGTCGTCGGCAAGCGGCGGGGAAGGAAGGGGAAGGAAGGGGAAAGGCTGCGGCGATTGTAGGCGATGCGCCGCAGCACGGTGACCGGCTTCGGCCGCTCACGGTGCGGAAAAGTTCCGCCCGTCGCCGGCCGCCGCCGACACCGCAGGGAGCGCGGCCTGCAGCATGTCGAGAAAGGCGCGCGTCTTCGCCGGCATCAGCCGCCGTCCAGGGAACACCGCCCATGCCGCGTTCGGCGGCAGGCACCAGTCCGGCAGCACGCGGCGCAGCGCGTGGCGGCGCACGTAGGGCGCGGCGAAATAGTCGGGCACGGCGGCAATGCCGCTGCCGGCGCGCGCCAGGCGGATCAGGAATTCGGGCGAGTTGGCGCCGGTGCGCCCGGGCGGTACCGCCTCCCAGCGGATGTCGCCCTTGATCAGCGTCCACGGTATCGGTTCGCCATTGCGCCGCAGCAGGCGCAGCGCGTCGTGCCGCAGAAGATCGTCCGGCGCCTCCGGTGTGCCGTGTTCGGCCAGATAGGCGGGCGAGGCGTAAAGGCCGTTGGGAAAGTCGGCGAGGCGGCGCGCGGCGAGGGTGGCGTCGTCGGGCAGGTCGCCCATGCGCACGGCGAGGTCGAAGTTCTCGCCGAGCAGATCGACGCGCCGCGGCGACAGGTCGAGTTCCAGCGACACCGCCGGATGCAGCGCGACGAAGGCGGCGAGCATGTCCACCAGCAGCAGGTTGGCGAAGTCGCTCGGCATCGACACGCGCAGGCGGCCGCTCGGCCGCGCCTGGCGGTGGGCGGCGAGGGCGGCGACCGCATCGACTTCGGCGGCGACCTGGCGCGCATGTTCGAGCAGGGCGTGGCCGAATTCGGTCAGATGCAGGCGGCGCGTGGTGCGCAGGATCAGGCGCTCACCGACGCGCTCCTCGAGCAGCGCGATGCGTCGCGACACCGTGGATTTGGGCAGGCCGAGCTGGGCGGCGGCGCGGGTGAAGCTGCCGCTGTCGGCGACGCGGGCGAAGATGAGCAGGTCGTTGGCTTCGAATCGTTCCATTTTCGGGACAATGTTATCCGATAAGACGGCTTCTCAGCGTATCGGTGCTCCAATAAAGTCAATCCCACGCAACCAAACGCTGATGGAGAAACTGATGAACATCCTGCAAATCAATGGCAGCGCCCGCCGCGAAGGCGCCAATTCCACCCGCCTCGCCAACGTCGTCGTCGACCGCCTGCGCGCCGCCCACCCCGGCGCCACCGTCACCCTGCGCGATCTCGCGGTCGATCCCGCGCCGGTGCTCGACGAAGCCGCGCTCGGCGCCTTGTTCACCCCGGCCGAGCAGCGTAGCGCGGAACAGGCGGCACGGGTGGCGGCGAGCGATGCGCTGATCGCCGAACTGCAGGCCGCCGACGTCGTCGTGCTCGGCGTGCCGATGTACAACTTCGGCGTCTCCGCGCAGCTCAAGAACTGGATCGATGCGGTGGCCCGCGCCGGGGTGACCTTCCGCTACACCGAGAACGGACCCGAAGGCCTGGTCAAGGGCAAGAAGGTGCTGGTCGCGGCGGCGCGCGGCGGCCGCTACCGTGGAACCGCGGCCGACACCCAGACCCAGTACCTGAAGGATTTCCTCGGCTTCATCGGCATGACCGACGTGCATTTCATCTACGCCGAGGGCCTCAACATGGGCGCGGACGCGGCGGCTCAGGGCTTTGCCGAGGCCGAGGCCGACCTCGCCGCGGCGCTGGGCTGATCGCCGTCGCCGCTGCACCCAACGCCACAAGCCGGCCGCCCCTTGCCGGGCGGTGCCGGCACCCTTGAAGGAGAACCCGAGATGACGACCACGACCCAGACCCTCCGCCCCGAAACGGTGCTCCACCCGCGCGCCATCGAGCGCCAGGTCGTCGGCCGGGCGACCTCCGACGGTGCCGGGGTGAAACTCACCCGCGTGCTGACCCAGCCGCTGCAGCGCCGGCTGGACCCCTACCTGATGCTCGATGCCTTCGGCAGCGCCGATCCCGACGATTACATCGCCGGCTTTCCCGATCATCCTCACCGCGGCTTCGAGACCATCACCTACATGATCGCCGGGCGCATGCGCCACCGCGACAGCGCCGGCCACGAGGGCTTGCTGGAAAACGGCGGCGTGCAGTGGATGACGGCCGGGCGCGGGGTGATCCATTCGGAGATTCCGCAGCAGGAAGAGGGCGTCATGGAAGGCTTCCAGCTGTGGCTCAACCTGCCCGCCAAGGACAAGCTGTGCGCGCCGTGGTACCGCGATTTCGCCGCCGCCGAACTGCCCGCGTTCACCACCGCGGAAGGCGTTGCGGTGACGGTGATCGCCGGCGACAGTCATGGCGTCGCCGGCGCGGTCCGGCGCGCGGGCACCGAGCCGCTCTATCTCGATCTGCACCTGCCGGCCGGTGCGCGCTTCGTGCAGGCGCTGCCGGCGGCGCACAACGCCTTCGTCTACGTCTATCGCGGCGAGCTGGCGATCGGCGGCGAGGCAGTGCCGGCGCAGCGCATGGCGATCCTCGCCAACGACGCGGCCAGCGACGGGGTGGTGGTGCACGCCACGGCCGACAGCCGCGCCCTGCTCGTCGCCGGTCGCCCGCTCAACGAGCCGATCGCGCAGTACGGTCCGTTCGTGATGAACAGCGAGCAGGAGATCTATCAGGCGCTGAGCGATTTCCGCGACGGCCGCCTGGGGGGCTGAAGCGGCACCGCCCACTGTCGGCTTTCGTGCTCTGCGCAACGCGCCGTGTCGGACATGCGACACGGCGCGTTTTTTTCATCTTTCTGATCGCGAAGGCGTTTTTTGTGGCGCGGTCTTTGCTGGAGTCCGGGGGCGTCCATTCTCCCTATCCCCGACCACCCAGGAGCCGCCATGCCCAAACCGAAAAAACACGTTTTCGTCTGCGTTCAGAACCGCCCGCCGGGCCATCCGCGCGGCGCCTGTCAGGCGCAGGGCGGCGGCGCGGTGCACCAAGCCTTTCTCGAGGCCTTTCAGGCGCGCGCGCTGTGGGGCGAGTTCGCTCTCAGCAGCGCCGGCTGTCTCGGGCCGTGCCAGGCCGGGCCCAGCGTCCTGGTCTATCCGGAAGGCGTGATGTACGGCGGCCTGGTCGCCGCCGATGTCGGCGCGATCATCGACGAGCATCTGCTTGGCGGCACGCCGGTCGAGCGCCTGCAGGTGCCGGCGGCGCTGTGGGGGTGAGGCCATGGGTGACAACATCGACGCCACCCTCGACTTCGCGCCCGGCGACATCGTGCGCGCCGGCGCCGACCTGCACGACGACGGCAGCATTCCCGGCGGCACCATCGGTGCGCTGCTCGCGGCGAGCGGCACGCGCGGGGTGATCGTCAAGATGGGCCACGTCGAACTGATGCCCGAGATCGCGGTGTATGTGGTGCGCTTTCAGGGCGAGGACGCGGTGCTCGGCCCGCCGGTGGGCTGCTTCGCCGACGAACTGGTGCGCGACGACCGCTACCGGCCGCAGGCGGCCTGATGCGCATCGCGATCGCCACGCGCGGTTTTGCCACCGTTTCCGGACATGCCGGCCAGGCGCGTGAATGGCTGGTTCATGACTGTACGCCGGGAGCGGCGCCGGCGCCGGCGCAGCGCGTCGTGCTGGCGCCGACGCAGCTGTTCCACCATTTCGACGACGTCGGGCCGCATCCGCTCGATGGCGTCGATCTGATCGTCGCCGGCGGTGCGGGCGAGGGCTTCCGGCGCCACATGGCACGGCGCGGGGCGGCGGTGGTGTTGACCGGGGAAACCGATCCGCGCACCGCGCTCGACAAGCTGCTCGCCGGCGAGGCGCTGGCCGCCACGCGCCGCGATCCGACACGCGCCCTGTGTGCGCTACGCGACCTGTTCTCGCGCCACTGAGCAAGGCGGCCGACCGCGTGCCGCCCGCCATGCTGCCGACCATGCCGCCGCCGCGGCCATCATCGAGGAGCACCGCCATGCCCGCCACCGTCCTCGCCGACCACGAACTCGCCGCGCTGCTCGCCGAGGATGTGCCCTATGGCGACCTCACCACCGAAACCTTGCGCATCGGTGCCTTGCCGGCGCGGCTCGACTTCGCCGCGCGTCAGCCGATGATTGTGTGCGGGGTGGAGGAGGCGGCGCGCATGTTCGAACTGGCCGGTGCCCGCGTCGACGTGTTCGAGGTATCGGGCGCAGCGCTCGGTTTCCAGGCGCCCATCCTCGCCGCCACGGGCGCGGCGGCGAGCCTGCATCGGGCGTGGAAGGCGGCCCAGGTGCTGGTCGAATGGGCGAGCGGCATCGCCAGCAGCGCCGCGGCGATCGTCGCCGCGGCTCACCACAACGGCCGCAGCGTGCCGGTGGCGTGTACGCGCAAGACCGTGCCCGGGGCCAAGGCGCTGTCGGTGAAGGCGGTGCGCTGCGCGGGCGCGGTGATGCACCGCCTGGGGCTGTCCGAAACCCTGCTCGTGTTTCCGGAGCACCGCCTCTATCTCGACGAGGCCCCCACGGTGACCGTCGCCCGGTTGCGCGCTGCGGAGGCGGAAAAACGCATCGTCGTCGAGGTCGGCACCGTGGACGAGGCGCTGGTGTGGGCCGAAGCCGGCGCCGACGTCATCCAGCTCGAACGCCTCGCCCCCGAGCGCGTTGCCGACTGCCGTGCCGAGCTCGCGGGCCACGGCTTGCAGGTCGTGCTCGCCGCCGCCGGCGGGGTCACGGCCGACAATGCCCGCGCCTATGTTGCCGCCGGCGCCGACCTGCTGGTGAGCTCGGCGCCCTTCACCGCGCCGCCGCGCGACGTCAAGGTGCGCTTCCACCACGTGCCCTGAGCGAGCTGGCGGGCCCCGGGTTCAGGGTTCGCGGGCGAGCGCGGCGAGGGTGTCGACCTGGGTGCGGATCGGCTCCGGCACCGGCTGCCGGCCGTCGAGCATGGCGCGGATGATGGCGACGTTGTCGGCGACCGAGGGGGTGGCCGGCAGGCCGTCGAGCGGCGGCGCGCCGCCATCCTCGCCGGTGACCGCGACCGTGGCCGCGCCGTCGCGATACACCGTGAGCGTGGGCTGGCGCCGCGGGTTGGCGTAGATCTCGCCTTCGGTGCCGCGCAACAGCATGGCACGGCCGCCGTCCGCGCGCAGGAAGGCATCCATGCGTTCGAGGTATTCGGGGTGGGTGACCGCGACCACGCGCACGCTGCGTCCGGGGCAGGGGTCGAGCAGCTTGGCCATGATGTGGCCGCTGCCGCGCAGGCCGAAGCGCTTGCGCAGGGCAAGCAGGGCGTCGAGCCCGGGCAGCAGGTCGGCGACGCCGATGCAGGCGAGGTGGGTGGCGGCCAGTTGTGCGCCGGCCGCGGCGGGGGTGACGGCGGATTCGATACCGAGTGCGGCGAGCAGTTCGAACGGGCTGACCCGTGATTCGAAGTCGTGGCGGCCCTGAATCAGCACCGGAATCCCTTCGCGGGCGAGCAGCAGCGCCACCAGCGGCATCAGGTTGGGCTGGCGGCGGGCGCCATTGTAGGTCGGCAGCACCACGCAGCGCGGGCCGTCGGGCACCGCGATGCGGACGCCGCGCTCGTCCATGGCGCGCTTGAAGCCGAGCAGCTCGTCGCGCGTCTCGCTTTTGATGCGCAGCGCAATCAGGATCGCGCCCAGCTCGAGATCCGGCACGCGGCGGTCGAGGATGGCGCCGAACAGCGCTTGCGCGGCGGCGGTGTCGAGGGCGCGTGCGCCCTTGGCGCCGCGGCCGATTTCCTTGATGATTGGCGAGTAGTCCATGGCGCGATTATCCGCCGTGCGCAGCCATTACGACAGGCCGCCGCGCTTTTTGCGGCGGCTTCCTTTTTGGCGCGGAGCCGTGGTGCGCCGCGCCGCCTTCAGCGAGGAGATCGCCCCCTATGCAAGTCGGATTCATCGGACTGGGCCTGATGGGCCGCCCCATGGCCTTGAACCTGCTCAAGGCCGGACATGAGGTTCATGTGTGGAGCCGCCGCCGCGCGTCCATGGCGCCGCTGCTCGACGCCGGCGCCGGCGATTGCGCTTCGGCCGCCGAGGTTGCGCGCCGCGCCGCGGTCACCATCAGCATGGTCGCCGACGCGCCCGACGTCGAGGAAGTGACGCTGGGCGAGGCGGGCGTTGCCGCCGCGGCGCGTCCGGGCCACATCCACATCGACATGAGCACGATCGCGCCGACGGCCGCGCAGTCGCTCGCCGCGCGGCTGGCGGCGCGCGGCGTGACCTGGCTGGATGCGCCGGTGTCGGGGGGCGAGGTCGGTGCCATCGCCGGCTCGCTGACCATCATGGTGGGCGGCGACGCGGCGGCCTTCGATACCGCGCAGCCGTTGTTCGCGGCGATGGGTCAGTCGATCACGCGCATCGGCGACGCCGGCGCCGGGCAGGTGGCGAAGGCCTGCAACCAGATCCTCACCGGGGTCGGGGTGGCGGCGGTCGCCGAGGCGCTTAACTTCGCGACCAAGAGCGGCGTCGATGCGGCGCGCGTGCGCGAGGCCCTGCTCGGCGGTTTTGCCTATTCGCGCATCCTCGAGAACCACGGCCAGCGCATGCTCGACCGCAACTTCAAGCCCGGCTTCAAGGCCTGGATGCATCAGAAGGATCTGCGCATCGTCATGGAGGAAGCGCACCGCCTCGGGCTCGCGCTGCCGTCGGCGGCGGCGACCGCGCAGATGCTCAACGCCATGGTCGGCAGCGGCCTGGGCGAGGACGACTCGGTGGCGATGCTGAAGCTGCTCGAGCGCATGAGCGGCGGAGCCGGGGAATGAGCATGAAGGTCGGTTTCGTCGGCCTCGGCGTGATGGGGCGGCCGATGGTCGGCCATCTGCTCGCCGCCGGTTTCGACGTCGCGGTGTGGGCGCGCCGCGCCGAGGCCGCGGCCCCGCTCGCCGCGGCCGGTGCCACGGTCTGCGCGAGCCCCGCCGAGCTGGCCGCGCGCAGCGCGGTGGTGGTGAGCATCGTCACCGCCAGTGCCGATGTCGAGCAGCTCGCCTTTGGCCCCGGCGGGCTGGCCGAAGGCTTCGCCCCCGGCGCCATCCATGTCGACATGAGCACGATCGCCCCGGCGATGGCGCGATCGTTGGCCGCGCGCCATGCCGAGTGCGGCGTGGGCTGGCTCGATGCGCCGGTGTCGGGCGGCGAACAGGGCGCGCGCGAGGCGACGCTGGCGATCATGGCCGGCGGCGAGGCCGAGGTGCTCGAGCGCGTGCGACCGCTGCTCGCCGCGCTCGGGCGCAGCGTGGTCCATGTCGGTCCGGCCGGCGCCGGTCAGGTGGCGAAGGCGTGCAACCAGATGATCATGGTGGCGGCGATCGAGGCCTGCGCCGAAGCCATGCATCTCGCCCGCGCCCACGGCGTCGACCTTGCCGCGGTGCGGCAGGCGCTGCTCGGTGGCTCGGCGGCGTCGCGGGTGCTGGAGGTGATGGGGGCGCGCATGGTGGCGCGCGATTTTGCCGCCGGCATCGAGGCGCGGCTGCATCACAAGGACTTCGCCATCGTGCTCGACGAGGCCGCGCGCCTCGGGGTGCCGCTGCCGGTCGCCGCCCAGGTCGCGCAGCAGCTCAATGCACTGATGGCGCGCGGCTGGGGGCGGGACGACACCGCCAGCCTGTTGCGCGTGCTCGAAGGCTGAGCACGGCCGGCGGCGGCGTCAGGCCTCGACCTGCAGCGGCAGCGGCAGCGCGGCGATGCCGGCGGCGCGCATGCCGGCAAGGAGCGCGGTCATCTGTGCGCCCGGCAGCGGCCGGCTGGTGAGGAAGCCCTGGTAGCTGTCGCAGCCCCAGCGCTGCAGCAGGCGCAGCTGGGCGGCGTCCTCGACGCCTTCGGCGACCACGGTCAGGCGCAGGCTGTGCGCCATCGCGACGATGGTCTGCGCGATCGCGGCGTCGTCCGGTTCGGTGACGATGTCCTTGATGAAGGAGCGGTCGATCTTTAGGCGGTCGATCGGGAAGCGGCGCAGGTAGGCGAGGCTGGAATAGCCAGTGCCGAAGTCGTCGATGGCGATCTCCACGCCCAGTGCCTTGCACCGGTTGAGGGTTTCGGAGCTGCGTTCGGGGTCGCGCATGACCAGGCTTTCGGTCAGCTCGAGTTCCAGCTGCCCGGCTTCGAGGCCGGTGTCGGCGAGCACGCCGGCGATCTGCTCGGCGAGCCGGGGCTGGTCGAACTGGCGCGCCGACAGGTTCACCGCCACCGGCACCGCGAGCAGGCCGGCGCGGCGCCAGGCGCGGACCTGCTCGCAGGCCGCGCGCAGCACCCATTCGCCGATCGGCACGATCAGGCCGCTGTCTTCGGCGATCGGGATGAAGCGGTCGGGCGCGACCAGGCCGCGCTGCGGGTGGCGCCAGCGCAGCAGGGCCTCGATGCCGGTGATCTCGCCGCTGGCGACGTCGAACTGCGGCTGGTAGTGGAGTTCGAAATCGTGCTCCTCGAGCGCCTGGCGCAGCTCGTTCTCGACCTGCAGGCGCTCGGAAACGTGGCCGGAGAGCTCGCGCGCGTAGAAGCGGTAGCCGTTGCGGCCTTCCTCCTTGGCCAGATACATCGCCGCGTCGGCGTTCTTGATCAGGGTCTCGCCATCGGGGCCGTCGTCCGGATACACCGCGATGCCGATGCTGGGGGTGATGGTGAGGCGCTGGCCGCGGACCTCGAGCGGCTCGGCGAGCGCGGCGACGATGCGCTCGGCGATCTCCGCGGCATGGTCGCGGTCGGGGAGCGCGGGGAGCAGGATGACGAACTCGTCGCCGCCCATGCGCGCCACGGTGTCGTCCTCGCGCACGCAGTTCATGAAGCGGCGCGATACCGCCTGCAGCAGCAGGTCGCCGGCATGATGGCCGAGGGAGTCGTTGACGTATTTGAAGCGGTCGAGGTCGAGAAACAGCACCGCCAGCCGCTCCCCCTGGCGCTGGCTGCGCTCCAGCGCCTCGGTCAGGCGCTGGCCGAGCAGGCTGCGGTTGGGTAGCTCGGTGAGGGCGTCGTAGTGCGCCAGGAAGCGGATGCGCGATTCCGCCGCCTTGTGCTGCGAGATGTCGGCGGCGATCCCCAGGTAGCCGCACACCGTGCCGTCGTCGCCGAGCAGTGGTGAGATCGACAGGCTCGCCGGGAAGGTGCTGCCGTCCTTGCGCCGCATGCTCAACTCCTGCAGCAGCGACTGGCGGTGGCGGCGCGCATCGGCCACCAGACTGGCGAAACCGGCGCTGCCGTGGCGGGCGTCGAGACGGGCGAGCTCGTCCTCGGCGTAGAACAGGCGCGGGGTCGCACACCCGAGCACCTCGTCGGCACGCCAGCCGAAGATGCGCTCGGCGGCGGGGTTGAAGAGCTGGATCAGGCCGTCGCCGTCGGTGGACACGATGGCGTAGTCGGCGCTGTCGAGGATCGCGCGCTGCAGGCCGGTGGTGTCGCGCAGCGTCGCTTCGGAGCGCGCGCGGCGCTCGATCTCGGCCTTGAGCGCGCTGTTGGTGTGTTCGAGCTGGTGGTTGGCGCGCTCGAGCGCGGCGGTCTGGCGCAACACCTGGCGGCGCACCGCGCGCGTGCGCGACTGCAGCACGAAGGCGAGCAACGCCCCCAGCGTGGCGAGCAGCGGGCCGCCCCACTGCAGGACCTCGACCGTGGAGCTGGGCGTCAGCGTGTAGTGGTTGGGTAGCGGCGAGACTTCGGCGAGCCAGCGCCGGTCGCCGAACTCGATCTGCTCGGCGTACACCATGGGCATCGGCCGCAGGTCGGGGTCGCGGTAGATGGGCTGGGGGTGGGTGCCGCCGAGGTCGATGATCTCGAGGCTGACGTCGCGCGCATCCCGGCGGTCGCCGAGCAGACGCACGGCAGCCTCACGGGCGTCCGCGGCGTCGTGGTCGAGGGCGGCGAGTTCGCGGCGCAGACGGTTGATCTGCTGCATCGCGGCGCGCTGGAAGCGGGTCCAGGTGTGGGCCTGTTCGCTGTCGAGCGCGCGTTGCTCGATATGGTGGGCAGCGCCCCACAGCGCGGCGAAGATGGCCAGCGGCAGCGCACCGCGCAACAGCCCCGCGACGAGCGGGCCGAGCGCCGGCGGCCGCATCATGCACCGTGCTCCGCGGCGCGCGGGCGGCCGTACCAGCGGAAGCGCTCGACGACCTCGGCCATTTCCTCCGCCGACAGCAGCACCGGGGCGCCGAGCTGGCAGGTGCGCCAGTACTGCTCGCACAGGGTTTCGAGCTCGATCGCGAGCGCCAGCGCATGCGCGAGGTCGCGGCCATGCACCACCATGCCGTGATTGGCGAGCAGGCAGGCGTTGCGCCCGTCGAGCGCGTCGAGCGCGGCCGCCGACAGCGCCGCGGTGCCAAAGGTGGCGTAGGGCGCGCAGCGCACCGTGCTGCCGCCGAAGCGCGCGATCATGTAATGAAACGGCGGAATGTCGGCGCGCTGGCAGGCGAGCGCGGTGGCGAACGGCGAGTGCGCGTGCAGGATCGCGCCCGCGGCCGGATGCGCGGCGTAGAGGTCGCGATGGAGCTGCCATTCCGACGAAGGCGCCCGGCCGGCGGCGGGCGAGGGGCGACCGTCGCCGTCGAGTTCGACCATGTCGGCGGCGCTGCAGGCCTCGGCGGGCAGGCCGCTGGGGGTGATCAGCAGACCGTTGGCGGTGCGCACGCTGGCGTTGCCCGAGGTGCCGACGTTGAGCCGCGCCGCGCTCATCGCGCGCGCGGTGTCGAGCAGGGCGCGGCGCAGGTCGGCAGGCGCGGGCGGGGGGGCGGTCATGGCGCGTCGGGGTAGAGTTCGCGCAGGCCCCCGGGGGCGGCGATGCCGCGCTCGGTGACGATGCCGGCGATGAGCGTCGCGGGGGTCACGTCGAACGCCGGGTTGGCGGCGCGCGTCGCCGCCGGGGCGAGCTGCACGCAGGTCGGCGCGCCGTCGGCGGCGAGGCCGCTGACTTGGCAGACCTCGGCGGCGCCGCGGTCCTCGATCGGAATCGCGCTGCCGTCGGCGCAGGCGAAGTCGAGCGTGGAATGCGGCGCGGCGATGTAGAAGGGCACGCCGGCGGCATGCGCGGCGAGGGCCTTGAGCACGGTGCCGACCTTGTTCGCGCTGTCGCCGTTGGCGGCGATGCGGTCGGCGCCGGTGATCACCAGATCGACCTCGCCGCGCGCGAGCAGGATGCCGGCGGCGTTGTCGGCGATCAGCGTGTGCGGCACGCCGGCCTCGCGCAGCTCCCAGGCGGTGAGCAGGCCCTGGTTGCGCGGCCGGGTCTCGCTGACCACGACTTCCACCGCGAGTCCGCGCGCCTGCGCCGCATACACCGGGGCGAGGGCGGTGCCCGCGCCCAGGGTGGCGAGCCAGCCGGCGTTGCAGTGGGTCATCACCCGCACCGGGCCGGGGCGACGCGCGGCGACCGCGGCGAGCAGCTCGACGCCGTGGCGACCGATGGCGTCGCAGGTCGCGGCGTCGTCGGCGCAGATCGCCGCCGCTTCCGCCCACGCGGCGTCGACGCG
>JAEWVQ010000004.1 GCA_023459095.1 Pseudomonadota bacterium
TTGCTCGCCGAGCGCGAGGCCGCCCTGCCGGCGCTGCGTCAGGCCTTGCCGGCGATTGCGGCCGCGCTCGCCGCGGCCGGCATGCCCTTGCGCAAATGCACGGTGCACGGTGGGCTGGCCGCCGAGGTCGAAACCGCCGCGGCGCTGCCCTCACCTGCCGAACTCGCCGCGCGTGCGCAGGCGATGTCTCCGGGGCCGTTTCGCGCCGCGGCGGAGGTGGTGGTCGTGCTGTTGGCGCGCGCGCTCACTGCCGAGCACGAGGCCGCGCTCGGTGCCGGATTCGGGGGCGAGGGTGGTGTGGACGCGCCCGGGCTGTAATCGAGCGCCGGGGCGCCGCCGACGCGCTCAGCGGTCGGCGAGCCGCGCCTGCGTGCGGGCCCTGGCGACGCCCGCTCCCGAGCCGGGGCTCGATCGTGTGCCCGGCCTGGTCCTCAGCCCAGTGAGCCGACGATGCTGACGTCGTGGTTCTCGGGAATCTCGTTGTACGACAGCACTGCCAGACCGGGCGCGAACAGGCGGGCGTAGCGCGCGAGCAGCGGGCGGATCTGCGGCATCACCAGCAGCAGCGGGGCGGCGCCTTGCTGTTTCATCTGGTCGCGCGCCTGCGGCATGTTGGCCTGCAACTGCGACAGCAGATTGGGGTCGATGGGGTAGTTGTCGAGCGCGACCTTGCCGGCCTGACGGGCCTGGTTGAGCGAGCCGAGCAGCATGTTCTCGAGTTCGCCGCTGAGGTTGAAGGCCTTCATCGTGGTGCTCTTGCCGAGCAGACCGGCGACGATCTGGCGGCGCAGCGTGCACCGCACCTCGGCGGCCAGCAGGATCGGATCCTTGGTGGTTTCGGCGTTGTCCACCAGGGTGGTGGCGATCGGCACGATGTCCTTGAGCGACACGTTCTCGGTGAGCAGGGTGCGGAACACCTTGAGCAGCTGGCTGTGGTTGTAGGCCTTGTCGAGCGCGCCGGCGAGCCGCGGGGCGAGCGCGCCGAGGCGTTCGATGAGCGCCGGCACGTCTTCGTGGCGCATCAGCTCGTGCAGGTTGTCGCGGATGAGCTTGGCAAGGTGGGTGGCGACCACGCTCGCGCAATCGACCACCTGGTAGCCGAAGCCGAGCGCGTGGGCCTTGTCCTTGGGTTCGATCCACACGATGGGCAGGCCGTAGGCGGGCTCGATGCCGGGGATGCCGTCGAGTTCGCCATAGACCTGCGGCGACGGAATCGCCATCAGGCGGTCGGCGAAGACCTCGGCGTGGGCGATCGCGGTGCCGCTCAGCAGTACCGCGTACTGCGAGGGCTTGAGGCCCAGGTCGTCGCGCACCGGGATCGGCGGCAGCAGCACGCCCATGCTCTCGCTCACGCTCTGGCGCACGCCCTTGATGCGCTTGCCGAGCGGCGCGCCCTGGGCGTCGTCGAGCAGAGCGACGAGCTTGTAGCCGACCGCCACCGCGAGCGGATCGACGTAGGGCAGGGCGCGCCAGTCCAGTTCCGGCGGCTGGCCGGCGATGAGTGCGGCTTCCACCGCCGCGGTGTCGGCGGCGGCCGGGCGCACCACCAGCTTGCTCACCCGCCAGGCGACGAAGGCGAGCGCCGCGGCGAAGCTGAGGAAGGTGAGGAAGGGCATGCCCGGAATCACGCCGAGCACCAGCATCAGCGTGGCGGCGCCATACAGCACCTGGGGCGAGGCCAGCATCTGGCGGCCGACCTGCTGCTCGAAGTCCTCGCTTTCGCTACCCACGCGGGTGACGATGATCGCCGCCGCCGCCGACAGCAGCAGCGCCGGAATCTGCGCGACCAGGCCGTCGCCGATGGTGAGCAGCGCGTACAGGCGGAAGGCGTCGCCGAAGCTCAGCTCGTGCATCAGCGCGCCGATGGCGACGCCGCCGATGAGGTTGATGAGCAGGATCAGGATGCCGGCGACCGCGTCGCCGCGCACGAACTTGGAGGCGCCGTCCATGGCGCCGTAGAAGTCGGCCTCGGCAGCGATCTCGCGGCGGCGGGTCTGCGCCTTTTCCTGATTGATGAGGCCGGCGTTGAGGTCGGCGTCGATCGCCATCTGCTTGCCGGGCAGTGCATCCAGCGTGAACCGCGCCGACACTTCCGAGATCCGCTCCGCGCCCTTGGTGACGACGACGAAGTTGATGATCATCAGGATCACGAACACCACCAGGCCGACCACGAAATTGCCGCCGATGACGACATTGCCGAAGGCCTCGATGACCTTGCCGGCGGCGTGCGTGCCTTCGTGGCCGTTGAGCAGCACCACGCGCGTCGACGCCACGTTGAGGGTGAGCCGCATCAGCGTGGTGGCGAGGATGATGGTCGGGAACACCGAGAAGTCGAGCGGCCGCCGCGCAGTGACGCTGACCAGGATGACGATCAGCGCGAGCACGATGTTGAACGTGAACAGCACGTCGAGCAGGATCGGCGGCAGCGGCAGGATGATCATCGCGAGGATGGCCATCAGGAACAGCGGCGCCACCACGCGGTGGCGGCGGAGTTCGGCGAGGAGGCGGTTCAGGGAGTTCATCGGGGCGAAGCGCTCAGGTCAGATGCGGGGGAACGTCCAGGTCGGCGGGCAGTTGCGGGCGCGCGCGGCGCTGGCCGCCGCGAAACGCCTTCAACTGCAGCACATAGGTCAGCACCTGCGCCACCGCCTTGTAGAGCGGCGCCGGAATCTGCTGATGGACCTGGCTGGTGTTGTAGATCGCGCGCGCCAGCGGCGGCAGTTCGAGGATCTCGATACCGTGCCGGGTGGCGAGTTCGCGGATGTGCAGGGCAATCTCGTCGATGCCCTTGGCGACCACGAAAGGCGCCTCGGCGCGCTTGTCGTCGTACTTCAGCGCGACCGCGTAGTGCTGAGGGTTCACCACCACGACGTCGGCGGTGGGCACGGTCTTGTTCGCGCTGCGGCGTGCGATCTGGTGCTGGATCTGGCGGATGCGCTGGCGCACCTCGGGGCGGCCTTCGGACGACTTGTGCTCTTCCTTGACGTCGCGCTTGCTCATGCGCTGGCCGCGCATGAACACCATCTTCTGCACCGGCAGGTCGATGAGCGCGAACAGCACGAACACCGCGGCCAGCGCCATGATGCCGTCGAACATCAGCGCCGCGCCGTGGCGCACCGCCTCGGCGAAGGGTTGCGCCTGCAGCGCGAGGTAGTCGTGCACCATGTTGCGGGCGACGTAGTAGAGCACCGCGATCAGCGCAATCGCCTTGGCCATCGAGGAAATCACGCTCACCGCGTGCTTGGCGCTGAAGATGCGCTTGAAGTAGGCCAGGGGGTTGAAGCGTTCGAGCTTGGGCTTGAGCATCTCGGCGCTGAACACCCAGCCGCCGGGGTAGAGCGAGGCGAGGCAGACCAGCACCGGCACCGCGAGCAGCGGCAGGATCATCTTCAGCAACAGCAGCATGGTCGCGGAGAAGGTGTTCGACCAGACGTTGTCGAGTGCGCCGTCGCCGGTGAGGTCGGCGAAACCCTGGCGCAGCAGCAGGCGGAAATCCTCGAGCAGGCTCGGCGCCTGCATCGCCAGCAGCTGCAGGCAGACGAGCAGGCCGAGCGCGGTCGCCCAGTCCTTCGAGCGCGGCACCTGGCCTTGCTCGCGCGCCTTCTTCAGCTTCTGCGCGGAGGCTTTTTCGGTCTTGTCGCCGGTCGATTGATCAGCCATCGATCACCTCCCGAAACCGTGGTTGAGCATGTCCAGGATCTGGTTGGTCATGCGGATGTAGTGCTCGGGGAGGAAGCGCACGAGCTGGGTGAGCATGAACAGGCCGAAGATCGTGACCAGCGCGAAACCGAGCGAGAACAGGTTGAAGGCGGGGGCAACGCGGTTGAGGAAGCCGAAGCCGAACTGCACCACCAGGGTGGAGAACACCACCGGGGTGGCGAGCAGCATCGCCGCGGCGAATGCCCAGGCCACGCTGAAGGCGATGTTCTGCAGCGCCAGCAGGTGCAGCCCGCTGCCCACCGGCCAGGCCTGAAAGCTGGCGCCGAGCACGCCGCTCACCACCAGATGGCCGTCGATCGCGAAGAACACGAGAATGCTCAGCATGTACAGGAGGGTGGAGACGACGTCGGACGAGGTGCCGTTCATCGGGTCGTTCATGATCGCCATCGCCAGCCCCATCTGCGACGACACCGTGTAGCCGAGGATGAACACCACGCTCATCACCAGGTGGAAGGCGAGGCCGAGGGCGAAACCGATCACCGCCTGCTCGATCGTCATCGCCACCGCGGCGAGCGACAGCGCTTCCACCGGCTCGGGCGGCTTCGCCACCGGCAGCAGCACCACGGCGACCACCAATGACAGCAGCGCACGCACGCTCACCGGCAGCATGGCCTCGCCGAGCACCGGGGTGGCGGAGAACATCGCCATGGTGCGCACGAAGGGCCACCACAGGGCGCCGAGCAAGGCGAGCCACTGGCCGAAGAGCTGATCGACCTCCATCGCTGCGCGACCGGCGGGGCTAGCCGACGAGCACGGCGGCGCGCTGGAACACCGAGACGCAGAAATCCATCAGCGTGCCGGTCATCCAGCGCCCGAGAACGATGATCGCGAGCAGGGTGATGAGCAGGCGCGGCAGAAAGCTCAGGGTCTGCTCGTTGATCTGGGTCGCGGCCTGGAACAGGCTCACCACCAGGCCGACCACCAGGCCGGGGCCGACCAGCAGCAGCACCAGCATCATCACCAGTTCGAGGCTGTCGCCGACGAGGTCGGCGGCGATGTCGGGGGTCAGCATGGGCCGGCTCCGCGCGCCTTCATGTGGCGAAGCGCACGCTGGTGACCAGCGTGTTCACGGTGAGCGTCCAGCCGTCGACGAGCACGAACAGCAGCAGTTTGAGCGGCAGCGAGATCACCAGCGGCGACAGCATCATCATGCCCATCGCCATCAGAATGGAAGCGACCACGAGGTCGATGACCAGAAAAGGGATGAACAGCATGCAGCCGATCTGGAACGCAGTCTTGATCTCGCTGAGCACGAACGCGGCCAGGCGCACGGTGAAGGCGTGGTCCTTGGGGTCGGCGACCTCGCCCTCGCCGGCGAGGTGGGAGATCTGCGCGAGCGCGCTCTTGCTGGTCTGCGCCAGCATGAAGCGCGACAGCGGCGCCTCGGCGATCTGCAGCGCCTGCTGCAGGCCGATCTTTTCCTGGTCGTAGGGCACGAAGGCCTGCTCCCAGATCTGTTCGCCGACCGGGCGCATCACCAGCAGGGTGAGGATGAGGGCGACCCCGGTGACGATGCGGTTGGGCAGGCCTTGCTGCAGGCCGAGGGCCTGGCGCAGCAGCGAGAGCACGATCACGAAGCGGGCGAAGCTGGTCATCATCAGCACCAGCACGGGCAGCAGCCCGAGCAGGGTCATGATGATGAGAACCTGGGTCTTCACCGTGAAGTCGGTGGTCGCACCCTGAGTGGTGGCGCTCAGCAGCGACACCGAGTTCGCCCACGCCGCCGCGGGCAGTGCGGCGAGCACCATGGCAAGCACGGCTGCCACCAGCGCGCCGCCCGGCAGGCCTGCGGCCGCCCGCGGCGCGGACCGGCCGCGGTACTGCGTTCGGATCATGGAGCGAGGGTGTCGAGATCGAGGTCGGCGAGTTCGACTACGCGCAGGCCGTAGTTCTCGCCCGAGACCACGACTTCGGCACGGCCGATCGGCGTGCCGTTGACGCGGATCACCAGCGGTTCGCCGGCCAGGGTGTCGAGTTCGATCACGCTGCCTTCGCTGATGTTGACCACGTCGTGCAGCGAGACCTTGGCGGCGCCGACCTCCAGGCTCACGGTGACCGGAATCTTGCGCATCATCTGGCTCAGGTCGCGGCGCGGGGCGGCCGGCTGGGCGGGCGCGGCAGCGGGCGCGTCCTCGACGTCGAAGTCGTCGAGGAGGTCGTCGATGGCCGTGTTTTCGGTGAGATCCATGCGCTTATTCCACATCCTTGAAAGAGGTTAGACAGAGCTTGCCCTTGTGCTCGGCGACGGTGGCCTGGAACAGCAGCGAATCGCCGACGAGGACGTCGGTGGGGCCGAGCTTGACCGGAATGACGTCGCCGGGCAGGGCGTCGAGCAGCGCGCCCAGGGGTAGGCGAATCTCGAGCAGCCGAGCCTTGAGCTCGAGCTGCAGGGCGCTCGCGAGTTGGGCGTGGGCGTGGCCGCGGGCGCCGGCACGGGCGCGTGCCGGGCTGAGGCCGCGGAACAGCAGCTCCATCCAGCCGTCGTCGGGCGCCAGCCACAGCGTGGCGCGGATGCCGCGCTGGCGCTCCTCGATCTCGGCGCGGATCAGCCAGGTGCCGTTGCCCGGGGCGCCGCCGAGGACCTCGCCCAGTTCGCGCGCAGGGGTGACGGGAAGCGGTGCATTGGGCGGGGCGAGCGCGGTGATGCGGTCGACCAGGGCGCCGACGAACAGGCGCGCGAGCTTGCCGGCAAGGCGCTCTTCAGTCGCGGTCTCCGGGCTGCGGTCGAGGTCCTCAGGCGCGGACACGGTGCCGTAGCGGTAGTCGAGCACGCACAGCGCCAGGCGACGTTCGAGTGCGCAGCACAGGCGCCCGGTCGGGGTGTCGAAGCTCATCCAGCGGAGCGCGGGCGGCGCGCCGTCGAGGCGCTCGATGCTCACCGCGCCGAGTTCGAAGGCGGCGCGGTAGCGCCGGTTCAGGCGCAGGCGCAGCACTTCGGCAAGGTCTTCCTGCAGCAGAGCGGTGAACTTTCCGAGCAGATGGACCGGGCGGCCCAGCGTGCGCGGGTCGAGCCTGAGCGGTGCGGACGCGGCGTTTTCTGTTGGGCTGTCCATGTCCTTGGCATGATCTCCGGGTGGGCCCGGCGTCATGCTTTCCTGGTGTTTTATAGAAATCCGATTGACGGCGCTGCCCGCAGACGGGTGCTACCGGAATTGGCGGCGCGATTGTAAAACGGAAGAAAGCCATTTTGAGCGCCGGGGGGGGTGGTTTAAAAAAATTATCGCCCCATTTGAGATTTTTATTCATGCGCCGGGGTTGGCGCGAATCGACGGCGGGTTGCGGCGATGCAGCGAAAACGGGCGCCCGGCGGTGCCGGAAGGGGGCGTTACGGCTGTGGTGTTTTTGCGATCGAGTCGCAGTCGCGGTTGACGCTGTTCCTGGGTGTCGGGTAACTTTACGACACATTTTGGGCACACCCGTACGAAAGTCGGGGTCGCAAAGCCTCCGGTCTACCGCTCCACGAAGGAGTCAGGATAGCGGGGTTGTCAGGCCGGGCCGCTGTCACGGCCCTTCAGGAAATGCATCCGTCGTCATGGCGAAGCGGTGGTTTCCTGGTCTGTCGTGCCGTCGTCCGGTGGTTGCGACCTTTCCCACAATGTAATCAAGGCTGGCCCGCTCCGTGCGTGCCGGGCGGTTTTGTTGTTCTGAATTGTTCTTTTTGTCAAGGCCTGCCGTGGCGGAGTTTGTAGCGCGGCATGTCGGTCCCCGAAGTGTCGACCCGGATCGAGGCCTGCAAGATGTGGTGCGACGCCATCGGAGTGGTCGCCAACGGATCTCGTGCATGATTGCTGCGCTGCGCAATTTTAACGAGCTGCGGGTGCGCCGAATGGCTCGCGTGCCTGCGCCGGGGTGTGCGTATCCGGAATGGCCCGACGGTCGGGGTTGGCGAAGTCCTGTTGGCGAATTGCATCGATTGAGTTTTGCGGTGTCTGGTGGGGAAGGGCGGCGGCGGTTGGCCCTTTCTTAAAAAGTTCACTTAATTTTTTCTTCGGTTTTCTTTATGCGCCCGAAAAGCAAATGATCGGGCGGCGGGAGGCGGGCGGTGGAATTGAGCTTTGGGATATTGCCTGGTGCGCAGGGCGCGGCGGCGAACGAGGCGTTCGCGCTGCCGGTGATGCCGGCGCAGGCGATTGCCGGCTTCGATGGCGGTACGGTGCCCGGCTTTGCCGAATCGATGTGGCAGGCGGTGCGCAGCGTCGATGCCATGGGGCGGGATGCCGGCGAGCGCATGGCTGCGGTCGATGCCGGCGGCAGCGACGATCTGGTGGGGGCGATGCTGGCCAGCCAGGAGGCGAGCCTGTCGTTCTCGATGCTCATGCAGGTGCGCAACAAGGTCGTCGGCGCCGTCGACGAATTGATCAAGCTGCAGCTTTAAGCGCTTTTTTCCGGAGTTTCACGCGTGATTTCCTCGCTCAGGCCCGCCCTGGCACGCCTGCGTCCCCCCGGCGGTGCGCCCCTGCTGCCGCCCGACACCCTGCGCAACCTGGTGCCGCTGTTCGTGCTCGCGGCACTGGTCACCGCGCTCGTGCTGATGTGGCTGTGGCGCGATCAGTCGTCGTTCAAGCCGGTGTTCGGCGAGCGCGAGAAGGTCGCGGTCACCGACATGATGGCGGTGCTCGATGGCGAGGGCGTCGCTTACCGGCTGCACCCGGAGAGCGGGCAGGTGCTGGTTGCCGAGGACCAACTCGGCCGCGTGCGCATGCTGCTCGCCGCCAAGGGGGTGGTGGCGCAACTGCCTGCCGGGCTCGAGCTGATGGATCGCAACGATCCGCTCGGGGTGAGCCAGTTCGTCCAGGACGTGCGCTTTCGCCGCGGCCTTGAGGGCGAGCTGGCGCAAAGCATCGCCACGCTCGACGCGGTGGCGTCGGCGCGCGTGCATCTGTCGATCGCCAAGTCCTCCTCTTTCGTGGTCAGCGACGGCTCCAAGAGTTCGGCTTCGGTGGTGGTCGCATTGCGCCCTGGGCGCACCCTGGGCGCGGGGCAGATCGCGGCGATCATCAACATGGTCGCGGGCAGCGTCGCCAGCCTCGACCCGCAGCGCGTCAGCCTCGTCGACCAGGCCGGCAACCTGCTGTCGGCGCAGATCGATCTGAGCGAGGGGGTCGATGCCGCGGCGCAGGGCGGTGATGCGGCACGCCGCTATCGCGACGAGACCCGCGCCAGTGTGCGCGACCTGCTGGCGCCGGTGCTCGGCGACAACAACTTCAAGGTCAGCGTCGCCGCGCTCGTCGACAACGACCGCGTGCAGGAAACCCATGAACGCTATGGCGACACGCCGCGCGTGGTGAGCGAGGCGATGCGCGAGGAGTCGGGGCGCGGCGCGCTCGCCCTCGGGGTGCCCGGCTCGCTGAGCAACCAGCCGGTCGACGTCGCCCAGACGCCGGCGAACGCGCAGGCTGGCGCCAACGCGGCCAACGCCGGACCCAATGCACAGAAGGCCGCGACCACCCGGCAGTACGCCTACGACCGCAGCGTGACCCAGGTGCAGCGCGGCCGCGGGCGGCTGAACAAGCTGCAGGTCGCGGTCATCCTCAACAGCGCGGTAGCGCCCAGCGGCGACGGGGCGTGGAGCGCGGCGGCGCTCGCCGACGTCGAGCGCGTGCTCAGGAGCGGTCTCGGCATCGACGAGGCGCGTGGCGACACCCTGGTGGTGTCGGCGATGGCCTTCCCGCCGCCGCCGGAAGTGCTGCCCTGGTGGCAGGAGCGCGACACCCTGGTCGATGCCGGCGGCTACGCGAGTTACGCGCTCGGTGCGCTGCTCGCCTATCTGCTGCTGTTCCGGCCCGTGCTGCGGCTGGCGCAGCGCGGCCTGGAGCGCGCCCGCCCGGCGGTGCTGGCACACGGCGATGCCGCCGAACTGGCGCCGCCCGCGGCTGCGCCCGCTCTCGC
>JAEWVQ010000005.1 GCA_023459095.1 Pseudomonadota bacterium
TGCAGTTTTCCCGCGGCGACCATGCCACCGGATTGTGCACTGCAGTATAATTTTGCCGCAGCGCCCCCTCACCGAGGCACCCGGCACCCCGCGTTGCGGCGCCGCCGACCACCGACTCACATCCTTCGGGCGAGCACTCCGATGAAAGACAAGCATTACCTCTCTCCCCTGCTGGAGCCGCGTTCAGTCGGCATCATCGGCGCGACCGAACGCGACAACGCCATCGGCAACGTGATCGTGCGCAACATGCTGAGCGCCGGCTTCAAGGGCAAGCTGTTCGCGATCAACCCCAAATACCAGTCGGTCCAGGGCGTGCCCTGTTACGCCACGATCGAGGACGTGCCGCAGCGTCTCGATCTGGCGGTGATCGCGGTGCGCGCCGACAAGGTCGCGGCGATCGTCGACGGTTGCGGCCGCGCCGGGGTCAAGGCGGTGATCGTGCTGTCGTCGGGCTTTTCCGAAACCGGCCCGCGCGGCGCGGTGTTCGAGCGCCATGTGGTCGAGGCCGCGCGCCGCCACCGCATCCGCCTGCTCGGCCCCAACTGTCTGGGCATCCTGCGCCCCGACCTCGGGCTCAACGCCACCTTCGCCCACGCCTCGGCGATCAAGGGCACGATCGGCCTGATCTCGCAGTCGGGCGCGCTGTGCGCGGCGATCCTGGACTGGGCGAAGCCGAACAACGTCGGCTTCTCCAGCGTGGTCTCGCTCGGCTCGTCGTCGGACATCGACTTCGGCGAAGTGCTCGAATACATGATCTCGGACCCGCGCACCGAGAGCATCTTCCTCTACGTCGAAGGCATCCGCGACGCGCGCCGTTTCATGAGCTCGCTGCGCGGCGCGGCGCGGGTCAAGCCGGTCCTGCTGATCAAGGTCGGCCGCCATCCCGACGCCTCGCGCGCGATCCTGTCGCACTCGGGGGCGCCGGTCGGCGACGACGCGGTGTTCGACGCCGCGCTGCGCCGCGCCGGGGTGATCCGCCTGTACAACATGGGCCAGCTGTTCGCCGCCGCCAACGCGCTGTTCTCGCATTTCCGCCCGCGCGGCAACCGGCTGGCGATCATCACCAACGGCGGCGGCCCCGGGGTGATGGCCGCCGACCGCGCCGCCGACCTGCGCATTCCGCTGTCGCAGTTCGCCGACAGCACGATGGAAAAGCTCAACACCGCGCTGCCGCCGAACTGGTCGCGCGGCAACCCGGTGGACATCCTCGGTGACGCCGATGCCGACCTGTACCGCAAGGCGGTGCAGGCGGTGCTCGAAGGCCCCAACGTCGATGGCGTGCTGGTGATGCTGACGCCGCAGGCGATGACCGATCCGACCGGCGTCGCCGAAGCCGTGATCGAGCTCGAGAAGACCGCCGACAAACCGGTGGTGACCTGCTGGATGGGCGAGGACCAGGTGGGCGAGGCCCGCCGCCGCTTCATCGAGGCCGGCATTCCGACCTTCCGCACGCCGGAACCGGCGGTGGAGCTGTTCAGCCACATCTCGGCCTACTACCGCAACCAGAAGCTGCTGATGCAGACCCCGGCGTCGCTGTCGCACCTGTCGCCGCCGTCGATCGAGAGCGCCCGCCTGGTGATCGAGACCGCGCTCACCGAGCGCCGCAAGGTCATGAACGAGATGGAATCGAAGGCGCTGCTCGCGGCCTTCCGCATTCCCATCGCGCAGACCATGATCGCGCGCTCGGCGACCGAGGCCATGGTGCTCGCCGAGGAAATCGGCCTGCCCGTGGTGATGAAGATCGACTCGCTGTCGATCCTGCACAAGTCGGACTGCGGCGGCGTGCGCCTGAACCTCGGCAGCCTCGCCGCGGTGCGCACGGCGTATCAGGAAATCCTCGACGACGTGCGCCGCCACCACCCCGACGCGGTGATCAACGGCATCGCCATCGAGCCGATGATCCTCAAGCGCAACGGCCGCGAACTGCTGGTGAGCGTGCGCCGCGATCCGGTGTTCGGCCCGGTGATCAACTTCGGCGAGGGCGGCAACCGCATCGACGCCAACCGTGACGTCGCGGTCGCGCTGCCGCCGCTCAACGGCGTCCTCGTCGCCGACCTTATCCGCTCCACGCGCGTGGCCAAAACCCTGGGCGAGTTCCGCAACCTGCCCGCGGTCAACATGGAAGCGCTCGAACTGGTGCTGCTGCGGGTTTCCGAGATGGTCTGCGAGCTGCCGTGGATCATCGACATGGACATCAACCCGCTGATCGTCGATGAGAGCGGCGCGGTCGCAGTAGACGCCCGCATCGTCGTGGACAACGTGTCGCCCACCGCCGACCGTTACGACCACATGGCGATCCACCCCTACCCGTCGCAGCTCATCAGCAAGTGGCGGCTGTCCGACGGCACCGACATCACGATCCGCCCGATCCGCCCCGAAGACGCCGAACTCGAGGTCGATTTCGTCAGCCGCCTGTCGGCCGAGAGCAAGTACTACCGCTTTATGAACACCCTGCGCGAGATGCCGCCCGCGATGGTCGCCCGCCTCACCCAGATCGACTACGACCGCGAGATGGCGTTTCTCGCCACCATCGTCAAGGACGGCGCCGAGTACGAGATCGGGGTGTGCCGCTACGCGGTCAATCCGGACGGCCAGTCGTGCGAGTTCGCCGTGGTGGTGGCCGACGACTGGCAGCACCGCGGCCTCGCCCGCAAGCTCATGGGCGTGCTCATCGAGACCGCGCGCAACCGCGGCCTGGCTTACATGAACGGCGTCTTCCTCGCCAACAACGAGCGCATGCTCAAGTTCGTCCAGAGCCTCGGCTTCGTGCTGTCGAACGACCCCGACGACAGCACGGTCAAACTCGGCGTGCTGTCGCTGCAAGACTGATCCACCCGCTCAGGACCCCATGCCCGGAACCATCACCCCCATCGACTTTCACGGCCAGCCCGCGCTGCAATTGCGCACGCGCGCGGGCGCCAGCGCCATCGTCACCCCATTCGGCGGCCAGGTGCTGTCCTGGGCGCCCGCGGGCGGCAAGGAGCGCCTTTACCTGAGTGACCAGGCGGTGTTCGACGGCCGCAGCGCGATCCGCGGCGGCGTGCCGGTGTGCTTTCCGCAGTTCGCCGCGCTCGGCGCGCTGCCGCGCCACGGCCTGGTGCGCACCCGGCCGTGGGCGGTCGTCGACCAGCGCTGCGGCGACGATTACGCGCTGGTCACGCTGCGCATCACCGACGATACCGACACGCGCGCGCTGTGGCCGCACGCCTTCAGTCTCGAGCTGAGCGTGGCGATCGAAGAGAGCCGTCTCGACCTCGAACTCGAAGCCACCAACACCGGCGACGCGCCGTTCGCGTTCACTGCCGCGCTGCACAGCTATCTGCGTGTCGGCGAAGTCGAGGAGTGCCGCCTCGAAGGCCTCTACGGCCTCAGCTACCGCGACCGCGCCCGGGGCGACACCCTCACCCGCGACAGCGGCGACGCGCTGCTGATCGACGACGAGACCGACCGCATCTACTTCAACACCACGCGCCCGCTGCTGCTGCGCGAATACGAGCGCAGCCTCGGCATCAACGCCGAAGGCTTTCCCGACACCGTGGTGTGGAACCCGTGGGAGCCCGGCGCCGCCGCGCTTGCCGACCTCCCCGACAACGGCTTTCGCCGCATGCTGTGCGTCGAGGCCGCGGTCGTCGGCGAACCGATCCGTCTCGACCCCGGTGCGCACTGGTGGGGACGCCAGTCGCTGGTCGCACTCTAAGCGCCTGCCCCGCCCCCGCGCCGACCGGGCCGGGCTTGCCCCCTCGCCCGGCTTGCTTCACCATCGCGCCCTTTCCTGCCTGTTCAGTAGATCGCCGCGCCCGCCGCGGCCCTGCCCCCGCCATGCTGCCCCCGATCGAACACCGCATCGCCGACGAGCTCGGCGTCTCGCCCCGCCAGGTCATTGCCGCCGTCCAACTGATCGACGAAGGCGCCACCGTGCCCTTCATCGCCCGCTACCGCAAGGAGGTCACCGGCGGCCTCGACGACACCCACCTGCGCACCCTCGACGAGCGCCTCGGCTATCTGCGCGAACTCGAAGACCGCCGCGCCACCGTGCTCGCCTCCATCGAAGAGCAAGGCAAGCTCAGCGCCGAACTGCGCGCCGAAATCGAACACGCCGACACCAAGCAGCGTCTCGAAGACCTCTACCTGCCGTACAAGCCCAAGCGCCGCACCAAGGCGCAGATCGCCCGCGAAGCCGGCATCGCGCCGCTCGCCGAGGCCCTCCTCGCCGACCCCACGCTCACACCCGAGGCCGAGGCGGAGCAGTACCTGAACGCCGACGCCGGCTTCGCCGACACCAAGGCCGTGCTCGACGGCGCACGCCAGATCCTCATCGAACAGTTCGCCGAAGACGCGACCCTGCTCGGAGAACTGCGTGCCTACCTGCACGAACACGGCCGGGTGCGCAGCACGGTGATCGAGGGCAAGGACAACGAAGGCGCGAAATTCCGCGACTGGTTCGATTTCGCCGAGCCGATCGCGGCGATGCCCTCGCACCGCGCCCTCGCCCTGCTGCGCGGGCGCAACGAGGGCGTGCTGCGCCTCACCCTCGACGTCGACCGTGCCGACCCGGAGGCGCCGCACCCGTGTGAAGGCCGCATCGCCGCGCGTTTCGGCATCCGCAACCAGGGTCGCGCCGCCGACCGCTGGCTCGCCGACACCGTGCGCTGGGCGTGGAGCGTGAAAATCTCGCTGCACCTCGAGCTCGAATTGATGAGCGAGCTGCGCGAGCGCGCCGAGGACGAGGCCATCCGCGTGTTCGCGCGCAACCTCAAGGACCTGCTGCTCGCCGCTCCCGCCGGCTCGCGCACCACCATGGGGCTGGACCCCGGCATCCGCACCGGGGTCAAGGTCGCGGTGGTGGACGCCACCGGCAAGCTCGTCGATACCGCCACCGTCTATCCCTTCGAGCCGCGCCGCGACCGCGAAGGCACGCTCGCCACGCTCGCCGCGCTCGCGAAGAAGCACGCCGTGCAGCTCATCGCCATTGGCAACGGCACCGCCTCGCGCGAAACCGATGCCCTCGCCGCCGAACTGCTCAAGCGCCACCCCGAGTTCAAACTCACCAAGGTCATGGTGTCGGAGGCCGGCGCCTCGGTGTATTCGGCCTCCGAGCTGGCGGCAAGGGAATTCCCCGACGTCGACGTGTCGCTGCGCGGCGCGGTGTCGATCGCCCGCCGCCTGCAGGACCCGCTCGCCGAACTGGTGAAGATCGACCCCAAATCGATCGGCGTCGGCCAGTACCAGCACGACCTCAACCAGAGCAAGCTGGCGAAGAGCCTGGATGCCGTGGTCGAGGACTGCGTCAATGCCGTCGGTGTCGATGTGAACACCGCCTCGGCGCCGCTGCTGGCGCGCATCTCCGGGCTCAATGCCACGCTCGCCGCCAACATCGTCGACCACCGCAACGCCCATGGCCCGTTCCGCAGCCGCAAGGCGCTGAAGGAGGTGCCCCGTCTCGGCCCGAAGACCTTCGAGCAGGCCGCCGGCTTCCTGCGCATTCCAAACGGCGACGACCCGCTCGACGCCTCCGCGGTGCACCCGGAAGCCTATCCGGTGGTCGAGCGCATCCTCGCCAAGGTGCAGAAGAGCGTGCGCGAGCTGATGGGCAACGGCAGCTTCCTGAAGGCGCTGAAGGCGACGGAGTTCACCGACGAGCGCTTCGGCCTGCCCACCGTGCAGGACATCCTCACCGAGCTCGAGAAACCCGGCCGCGATCCGCGCCCGGAGTTCCGCACCGCCACCTTCCGCGACGGCATCGAAACCCTGAAGGACCTCGCCCCCGGCCTGCTGCTCGAAGGCGTGGTCACCAACGTCACCAACTTCGGCGCTTTCGTCGATATCGGTGTGCATCAGGACGGCCTGGTGCACATCTCGGCGCTGTCCAGCACCTTCGTCAAGGACCCGCACAGCGTGGTCAAGGCCGGCCAGGTGGTGAAGGTCAAGGTGCTCGAAGTCGACCTGCCGCGCAACCGCATCGCCCTCACCATGCGGCTGTCCGACGAAGCCGCACCGCGCCGCAACGACGGTCCTGCCCCGAGCCGCGACCGCGCCCCCCGGCGCAGCGAGTCCCCCCGCCCCGCGCCCGACCGCCGCCCGGCCGGCAACGCGC
>JAEWVQ010000006.1 GCA_023459095.1 Pseudomonadota bacterium
ACCAGAGTCGGGCTTTTTTACGTCTACACGTCAAACAGCACATCAGCCTCCATGCCGCACGTCGAACACGAAATTTCCCACCTCGCTCTCCACAGAATCAGTAAAACACAGGAGGAACCGGCAGTCATCGTGCTGCGTGATGAGGAGAATCCCGTCAGTGACCCGGCTGTGCGTCTGGTCGAGAAGCTGTGCACGCAGTATGCCGAGCGTTCGGGCAAGGGCTACGGCCGATTCGAGGACGATGAAGACAGCTATCCGATGGCCCTCTATCTGCGCCAGCACGTGGTCGACCAGCGCATCGGCTTTGCCGAGTTGTCGCGCTTGATGATGGCGCATCTGAAGCTGCGGGTGGACCAGGAGGCGCTGGAACTCGGCGGCGTCGTGTTGATCACGCGCATTCAGGAAGGGACGAACGACTGCCTGTGGGTTGCGCTGATCGCGGAAAGCGTCGGCAGCGCGATCACTGCGGGGCTGGACGTCGTCGACTGCGCCCACCTCGATCTGGCCGCCTTGCGCGTCGCCGGGCGCATCGACCTGACCGCCTGGCAGCGTGGTGACGAGCGCTACATCAGCTTCCTCAAGAGCCGCGGTGACGTCGCCGGCTATTTCAAGCAGTTCCTCGGCTGCAACGACGTGGTGATCGCGCTCAAGGAGACGCAGAAACTGGTGCAGACCCTGACCCGTTTCGCCGACGACGAGAAACTCGCCGCACCGGCGCGCGATGCGCTGATGGAGCGTGCCCACGCCTATCTCGACGAACTGGGCGAGAACGGCGCGCCGCTGGGCCTGGATGTCGTCGCCCGCGAAGTCTGGCCCGACGCTCCGGAGCGTCTCGATGCCGCCTTGCACGACGATGCGCTCAACCTGGCGAGCGGCTTTGTGCCCGATCGGCGGGCCATCAAGCCCTTGGTGCGGTTCAAGGCCAGCGCCGAGCAGTGGAAGATCGAGTTCGATCGCGCAAGCCTGCGTTCGGGTGCCGTGCACTACGACCGGGACAACGGCACGCTCGTGCTATCGGAGGTGCCGGACTATTTGCGGCGCATGCTGCTCGAGGAATGAAGCGCGCGTGGGCAAAGATCAGGTCTGCCGGGCGGCAAGTGTGCGCCACACATACAGCGGCGGTAGTGGATCAGCGGCGGGCAGACTGAGTACCCGCGGCGTGGCTGTGGCGTTGCGCTCGTTCAGCGCGTGCCGGATCTCGACCACGGGATCGGTGCAGGGCCGGAGCGTGACGCGTGCGCCTGCGCCAGGGGCGTCCACGCTCAGGCCAGCAAGCGCGGGAACGGACGCATCGGCGCGACCGAGCAGCAGCCAGCTGCCGCGCTGTTCGGTCGCGCCCGGTTCCAGCTGTCCGCACAGCACGCGTTGGTAGCGTCCCGCCCTCAGCCACAGGCGAGCGAGATGCAGCATGCGCGACCAGTTGGCGAGGTCGTCGCCGCCCCACGGCTGGTAGAGGGCGCAGCGCAGGCCGGGGAGTTGCTGGCGTAGCGGGACCGCGGCGAGGATGGGCTGGGTGGCGAGAAAGTCAAAGGGCAGCGGCGGCTCCTGGCGTACGCACAGTTCGTCGATGACCCGCGCGGAGGCCTCGCGGATGCCGGCGCGCGATCCCCACAGCAGCGCGCTCGATTGCGCCGGCGCGTCAGCGAGGCAGGCATGGGCGCCGGCGAGGCACAGTTCGGCGAGGGCGCCGGCGCGGCGCAGCGTGCCGCCATGCAGCGCGCGCACGTGGGTGCTCAACGCGGCGCGTTCGAAGCAGTCGGTGTGCGCGGCGAGGATGGCGATCATCGACTCCACTCCGGCGCGTCGCGTTCGATGACGACGGCGGCGAGGCCGCCGCCGAAGCCGATCAGGTTGAGCAGTGCGCGACGCACCGGGGCGACCGAAGGTGTCGCGGCGAGGTCGGCGAGCAGCGCGCTCAGCTCGACGAGCCCGCTCGCGCCCAGCGTATGTCCCAGGCGGCGCTTCAGATCGATCGTGCGCGGCACGGCGTCGCCGAACACCCGGGCGATTGCCCGCGCCTCCGCGGCGTCGGTGGCGTCGAGGTTGCCGCGGTGCGCCTTGAGCAGGTCGATCTGCGCCGGGGTGAGGCCGGCGGCGGCGATGGCCTCGGCGATGACTTCGGCGATGGCGACGCCGTCCGCGGCCGGAGCAGTCGGCGAGTGGCCGTCGACGCCCAGACGACAGGCGGCGATCCGCCATCCTGTGCCGGGTGCGGCGCTCAGGCGCACTCCGGCGACCGCTTCGCCGAGGGTCAGGCCGCTCGCCGCCGGTGCCCCGGCGAGCAGACCGAGGCCGGCGAAACCGGCCAGCGTGGTGTCATTGGCGAACTCGAAGCCGAGTACCACAGCCTCGTCGATGAGGCCCGCGGCGATCATCGAGCTCGCGGCGTCGAGCGCGGCGAAGCCGGACGTGCATGCGGTGGAGAACACCCAGGGCGTACTGGCGAGGCCCAGCCAGCGGGCGACGACGGGGGCGAAGGCCGCGGCTTCCTCCGGCAGTTCCACGCGGCCGGCGGTACGCGCGGCGGTCTCGAGGGCGCCCGCCTGCAACGACGAGGAAGCGAGGAACAGCGGTAGTGCTGTCCAGTGCTTGCCGTCCAGCCCGGCGGCGAGCTGCGCGGCGACGCGGGTGACTGCGTCCTGCGCCCGTGCCTGCCAGTCGTCGTGGGCGAGCGGCAGTGGGCGCCACGGCCAGACCTCGCCGTGGAGCGTGCGCTGCGCGTTGCTGTCCTCGTCCGCGCGCAGGGCCTGGGCGGCGGCTTCGGCGCTGAGGCCGAGCGCCGAGCAATGGCCGATTGCGGCAACATGAACCGGGCGCGGCGCGGGTGCGGGGGGCATCAGGCGCGCGCGCTGGCGCCGTTGGCGGCGAGGTGGGCCGCCAGACTGGCGACGCTGGCCAGCACGCGGCGGGTTTCCTTGCTGTCGGTGAGACGCAGGCCGTACTTCTTCTGGATCGCCATCGAGATCTGCAGGGCGTCGAGCGAATCGAGGGCGAGCGGGGCGTCGGGGCCGAACAAGGGCTCATCGTCGCCGATCGTGGCGGGGTCGCAGTCCTTGTCGCAGGCGTCGACGATCAAGGTCTTGAGGTCGTGGATCAGCGTCTCGGGAGTCGGAGCAGTCATCGGGCAGCGGTGCGGCGGTTCAACAGGATCGCGGCGCTCAGCACCGCGGCGCCGAAGCATAGCAGGGTGGCGAGCTGGGGCAGGATGCCGGCGATGCTGTCGTGATGGAGCATGACGCGATGGAAGCCGTCGAGCGCCCAGGCCATCGGCGACAGCTGAGTGACCGCCTGCATGTCGAGCGGCATGAGGAATTTCGGCACCATGATGCCGCCGAGCGCACCCATCAGGATGTTGCCGACGCCGCCGATCACGGTGGCCTGCTCCGAACTGCGCGCCAGGCTGGCGATCAGCAGGGCCCAGGCCACCGCGGCGACGCTGACCGCCGCGCTCATCGCCCACAGCGCGCCGAGCGCGGCCGCCGAATCGGGCAGGACCAGCGCCTCGCCGCCGGCGAACGGCACCAGCCAGCGCCCGACCGCGACCATCAGCACGGCCTGCACCTGGTTGACGACGAAGAAGGGCAGCAGCTTGCCGGCGAGGATCAGGCCGAACGACACCTGCTGGGTGGCGAGGCGCTGCAAGGTGCCCTGCTGGCGCTCGGCGATGAACACCGCGGACAGCGGCACGACGACGAAGAACATCGAGAAGATCAGCCACGCCGGCACGCTCTGCTGCACCGACGACGGCACGACGCCGGGGTCGCTGGCGCGCTGCGCCTTGCCGCTGCGCACCGCTTCGGTGACCACCGCGGGCGCGGCGTCGGTGCCGACCTGGCGGCGCAGTTCGGGAACCAGCAGCTTGCGGCCGAGTTCGTCGAGCACGGTGGCGACGCGCAGGCGCGCGGCTTCGGCCTCGACCTGCTGGCGGAAGCCGCTCTGCACCGCGAGCGGAATGGTCGGATCGGCGAGCACGCGTAATGGCGTGCCGGGATTGGCGCGCGTCTGCAGGTGGGTGCCGAAGTCCGCCGGCACGATCAGCGCAAAGGCCAGGCGGCCGTCGGCGACCGCCTGCCGGCCGGCGGCCTCGCTGTCGAGCACGCCTGCGGCGCGCAGCACCGAGATCGCGCCCAGGCGGGCGTTGAGCTCGGCCGAGGACGGGCTGCGGTCGAGATCGACCACGGCATAGGCGAGTTCGGACTCGATGCCGGGCACGAAGGCGTCGCGCAGCGCGAGCGACATGATCAGGATGAAGATCGCCGGCATCACGAACAGCGCGGCGAGGCCGTGGCGGTCGCGCACCAGGGTCAGGGTTTCCTTGCGCCACAGCGCGGCAAGGCGGAGCAGGAGGGCGGGCATGGTGGTCTCAGTCGCGCAGCGAGCGCCGGGTCAGGCGCATGAACACCTGCTCGAGGTTCTGCGCGCCGAGGGCGAGGCCGAGCGGCGCGCAGCCGGCGGCGTCGAGTTCGGCGAGCACGGCGGGCAGATCGCTGGCACGGCAGCGGGCGAGGCGGATGCGGTCGCCGTCGATCACGACCTCGCCGTGGCGGGCGCGCCAAGTTGCGACGAGCGTATCGGGCGGTGTGCGGGCAAGGCGCAGGGCGAGTGTCGGTTCGCCTTCGCCCAGCACCTCGGCGAGCGTGCCCTGCACCAGTACGCGGCCGTGGTCGACGATGGCGATGCGCTCGCACAGCGCCTCGATCTCGTCCATGTAGTGGCTGGTGTAGATCACCGTCTTGCCGGCGTCGCGCAGGCCGCGCACGGCGTCGAGCAGGAAGTGGCGCGATTGCGGATCGACGCCCACCGTGGGTTCGTCGAGCAGCAGCAGGCGCGGATCGGCGAGCAGGCCGATGGCGAGGTTGAGGCGGCGCTTGAGCCCGCCCGAGAGTTCGCCGGCGTAGCGCCGCGCGTAGTGTTCGAGACTGCCGAAGGCGAGCGCCTCGGTGACGCGGCGGCGCTGCAGGGCGCCGCCGACGCCCTGCACGCCGGCGAAGAAGCGCAGGTTCTCGGTCACCGTCAGGGTCGGGTAGAAGGCGTAGTCCTGCGGCACCAGCGCGATCGCGTTGGGTTGCGCGCGGCGCAGTTCGGCGAGCGGACGGCCGTCGAACTCGAGGCTGCCGGCCTGCGGCTGGAGCAGTCCGGCGACGAGCGAGATCAGCGTGGTCTTGCCCGCGCCGTTGGGGCCGAGGAGGCCGAACAGGCTGCCACTGGCGACCTCCAGCGACACGCCGTCGAGCGCCGGCGCCTGCCCGGGGCGGTAGCGGTAGGCGAGGTCGTGCGCGCGCAGCATCCTCAGAGGGCGCGGCCGAGATCGGTGAAGAAGGCGCGCTCCCGGGCCGCGCGCTCGTGCAGCAGGGCGGCGAGACGGGCGGGGTCGAGCGCCTCGCGGTCGCGGATCATGCGCGCCGCGACCAGCGCGAACTCGCGCCAGCCGTCGCCGATGTCGACGAGGCGGGCCGCGCATTCGCGCAGCGCGGCGCGGTTCAGGCGCGCGGCAGCCTCTTCGAGGAAGGACGCGTACATGTAGCGGAAGCCGGCGCCGCCGGTGCCGATTTCTTCCTGCATGCGCACCAGGTGGCCGATGAAGAGTTTGGCGTGGCGGGTGTCGCCGCTCGCCGGCAGGCGGCCGATGGCGCGCGCGGCGCGGTCGATGCCGCGGGTGCCGATGAGCGGGATCGGCGTGTGCAGCATCACCCGCACGGTCTTGCGGATCGCCGCCGGCAGTGCGCGCTCCCAGGCCGGCTCCTGCGGGCGGTTCTCCGGGTAGTAGAGCAGGCCCTTGGGGGCCAGCACGCCACGGGCAAAGCGCGCGCGACCGAGGTCGGCGGCGGCGCAGCGCACCGGCTCCTCGAACACCGGATCGGAAATCAGGTAGTCGCCGGCGTCGCGGCCGTAGGCGAGCACGTTGTGGGCGTTGAAGTGAAAGCGCAGATCCTCGGGCATGTAGGGCAGCCAGAACACCGAGGTCTGCAGGCCGACCACGGTGCCGGCAGCGAGCAGTTCGTTCAGGCGCGCCTCACCGCGCGCGGGGTCGCGGAAGGTCTCGGTGCGCATCTTCAGGCCGAGCGGCTTCTGCAGGCCGCGGATGATCGCGCGCGGCGGCATGCGGTAGGCCACCAGCGGCAGGCCGCCGAGCTTGACGAAGGGCAGCCAGGCGAAGGACAGCGCCGAGGCGAGGCCGAAGGCCATCGGCTCCGAGAACGGCAGGCCGTAGTGGCGCACGATCGCGCTCATGACCCCGCTCTCGCAGTGCGAGGCGTGCTGGTGGCGGAATTCGCTCATCGGACGGGTTTCCTGTCGCGGCGCAAGATCGTTTTCGGGGCGGGATTCAATCGACGCGCCGCAGCGCGTCGGCGCTGAGGCCGAGGGCGTCGGCGTAGCGCGCGACGAGCGCCGGGCGCAGGCGGGCGAAGACCTCGGGGCGCAGGTGGCGGCGCACCCGCCAGTGCCACAGGCCGGTGACCTGGGCGAGCATCAGGCTGTCCATGCGCGCCCGGTGCATGTGGTATTCGAGCGCCGAGGCGGTGCCGGCGTGCACGCGGCGGCGGGCTTCGGCGGCGAGGCGGTCGAGCTCTTCCACCGCCTGGCGGGTGACGATCTCCTCGGCTTCCCAGCCGCGCGAAGGCACGATGCCGAGCCGGCCGTCGGCGCCGCGCGCGTACATCGCCTTGCGATGGCCGCCGAGGGTGCGGTTGCCTTCCTGCGGGACTTCGTTGGCGTCCATGTCCTACACCACGGTCAGATGCATGAAGCCGCTGGAAAAGCGGCCGCTTTCCGGCACGAAGCACAGCAGGCGCTCGCCGCGCTGCAGGCGGCCGCTGCGGCGCAGTTCGTCGAGCATGATGAAGATCGAGGCCGAGCCGGTGTTGCCGCGCGTGGCGAGGTTGGTGAACCAGCGCTCGGCGGCGATCGGCAGGCCGATGCGGGCGAGGCAGTCGGCGATGGGCTGGCGGAAGTAGGCCGAGGACATGTGGGGCAGGAACCAGTCGATGGCCTCGGCGCGCAGCCGGCGGCGGTCGAGCAGCGCGCGCAGCGGCGTCTCCAGGGTCTGCAGGACGACTTGTTCGTTGAGTTGGCGGACGTCCTGCTTGACCGCGAACACCGATTGCCGCGCCCACTGCTCGGGGCTGTGGCGGGCCCAGCCGGTGAGCGTGCCGTCGGCGTGCTTTTCGGCGCCGGCATACATGCACGCGGGCTGAACATGGGCCTGCGACGACAGCTCGATCCAGTCGATGCGCAGTGACGGGCGGTCGGCGCACGGCGCGTCCTGCAGCAGCGCCGCGCCGGCGCCGTCGGACAGCATCCAGCGCAGGAAGTCCTTGTCGAAGGCGATCTCCGGGTGGGCCTCGAGCGCGGCCACGCGCGCCGCGCTCTCGGCCTCGAAGTGGCGCGCGTGCATCACCGCGGAGGCAAGCTCCGAGCCGGTGGCGACCGCGTTGCGGCGTTCGCCGGCGCGCACCGCGAGCCAGGCGTAGCGCAGCGCGGTGAGCCCGGCGAGGCAGATGCCGGCGGTGGACACGACCTCGCAGGCCGGAATGCCGAGCTCGCCATGGACCATCACGCCGTGGCCGGGCATGAGCTGGTCGGGCAGCGAGGTGCCGGTGACCAGGCAGTCGATGTCGGCGAGGCGCACGCCGTCGTCGGCGAGGGCGCGCACCGCTTCGGCGGTGAGCTGGGCATTGCTGTGGGTGGGGGCGCCGGTTGCCGGGTCGATGGCGTAGTGGCGGGTTTCGATGCCGTTGCTGCGCAACACCAGGCGGCGTGCGCGCGATGGCCGGCCGCCGACGCGGCCGAGCACGTCTTCGATGGCCTCGTTGGCGACCGGGGCATTGGGCAGCGCGGCGGCGGTCGCAGTGATGTAGACGGCTTCAGTCATGGGGCGGGAGCTTGAAGTCGGCGGCGCCCGAAGGCCGCTCGTAGTGGTCGCGCAAGGCCGCCAGGCGCCGGCGCAGCAGCGGCGCGAGCGCCTTCTGCAGCACCAGGCTGACCGGCACCACGGTGACGATGAGCGCCACCAGATAGAGCGCGAACAGCGCCAGCGCCGGCCGCCGCCGCCGTTGTCCGGGGCGGCCGCAGGCGCGGACCAGCGCCGACCAGACGCGGAACGCACGCTGTCCGGCGCGCTCGCTCACCACCAGGCGCGGATTCACGGTGGCGGCGCGCAGGCC
>JAEWVQ010000007.1 GCA_023459095.1 Pseudomonadota bacterium
CTGTCGCACTGCGGGGAGCCGGCGAGCTCGGGAAGGTTGGTCTTGCCCAGCAGGATTCCGCCGGCGCCTTTGAGGCGCGCGACCAAGGTCGCGTCATGGGCGGGAACATACGCCGCCAGCGGCCGATGACTGCTTGTGGTGCGAAGACCGGCTGTGGCAAAGGCATCCTTGACGGTAAAAGGCACACCGTAGAGCGGGGGCCGAGATTGGCGCCCGATCGGGGCTGCGTCAATGCGACGCGCGTGCGCGAGTGCGCCCGCGCTGTCGAGCGTGACCACTGCGTTGATCGCCGGGTTGTGGCGTTCGATCCGCCGCAGGCATGCTGAAGTCACTTCGGTCGCCGACAGGTCGCCGCGCTGAATGTCTTCCGCTATCTGCCTTGCCCTTGTCTGCATGGTGAGTCCTGGCTTGCCGGATGTTTCCGGCAGCATATCGCGTGCGGCCCGGAGGCAGGAACCGGCGGCGCGGCGGCTACCGCTCGAGCGTGGAGCGTGCTGGCGTCCGCCGCCACACCAGGCAACGGTTGTTGGCCGGCAGCGCGCGTGCGTCGATGCGCTGCAGGCCGATGGCCGCGGCGAGCGCGTCGACCGCCTCGACATCGCGCAGCCCCATGTGCGGGGCTTGCGCCTTGAGACTGGCGTCGAAGGCGGCGTTGCTTGGGCTGCTGTAGCGGCCGCCGTCGTTGAACGGGCCGTAGATCGCCAGCAGGGCATCGGCGCCCAGCACGCGGTCGAGCGCGGCGAACAGGCGCTCGACTTCGGCCCAGGCCATGATGTGCAGGGTGTTGGCGGTGAATGCAGCGTCGAACGGGGCCGGCGGCGTAGACGGCCAGGGGCCGTTCACGTCGAGGACGAGCGGCGCCGGGGTGTTGGGCAGCGCGGCCTCGTCGAGCCAGCAGCGGATGCCGGGCAGGTTCTCGGCGCGGTCCGAGGCCTGCCAGCGCAGATGGGGCAGGCCGGCGGCGAAATGCACCGCGTGCTGGCCGGTGCCGCTGCCGATTTCAAGGACGTGGCGGCGGTCGGCGAAATGCTCGCGCAGCACCGCGAGGATGGGGTCGCGGTTGCGCTCGCAGGCGGGCGAGTAGGGCTTGTCGGTCATCGGGTCGGGGCCTCTGCGGGGGGGTGAGGTGGGCGCCTACAGCCAGCGCGCCTTCTTGAAACGCCAGTACAGGAAACCGGACGAGGCGGCGATGGTCAGCAGCGCCGCCGGGTAGCCGTACTCCCACTGCAGTTCCGGCATATGGGTGAAGTTCATGCCCCAGATGCCGGCGAACGCGGTCGCCACCGCGAAGATCCCCGCCCACGCGGCGAGGCGCTTGCCGGTTTCGCTCTGGTCGATGGTGACCATCGACAGCGTGACCTGGATCGCGGTGGAGATGGTGTCGCGGGTGCTGTCGAGCGAGGCGTTGAGGCGGGTGAGGTGGTCGTAGACGTCGCGGAAATAGTGCTTGCTGTTGGCGCACACCGGCGGCACGCGCCCGCCGTGCAACTTGCCCACCGCCTCCATCAGCGGCGTGACCGCGTGCTTGAGCACCGACACCTTGCGCTTGAGGCGGTACAGGCGGCGGATCGTCGAGCGCGCCGCGCCCTTGGTGAAGATGCGCTCCTCGAGGGCGTCGAGTTCGTTCTCGAGCTGCTCGATGACCGGGAAATAGCGATCGACGACCGCATCCATCAGCGCGTAGAACACGTAGCCCGCGCCCTTGGCGAGCATCTTCGGCTCGCGCTCACAGCGTGCGCGCACGCCCAGGAAACCCTGCTGGCTGCGGTTGCGCACCGACAGGATGTAGTTCGGGCCGACGAACACATGGACCTCGCCGACCTCCAGCCGGCCGTCGCGCTCCTCGATCAGGTGCAGCGCGGCGAACAGCTCGTCGTCGTACTCCTCGATCTTGGGGCGCTGCTGGCCGTGGGCCGCGTCCTCGATGGCGAGTTCGTGCAGTCCGAATTCGGCCTTCATCTGCGCGAGCTCCTCGGCCGACGCGTCCTTGAGCGCGACCCACACGAAGCAGTCGGGCTTGGCGAGGTAGTCACTGATGTCCTCGACCGCGATGTCGGCGAGCTTGCGGCCGTGCTGGTAGGCGATGCAGTTGATGAGCATGGGGCGGTCCTCGAAGGGCGGTGGCGCTAGGTCGGCGCGCGGCGCAGGCGCAGGTCGAAGCGGCTGCCGCCGCCCGCGGCGTCGCCGACCTCGACCCCGCCGCCGTGGGCGAGAGCGATGCAGCGCACGATGTAAAGTCCCAGGCCGCTGCCGGGGATGTGGGCATGGGCCTCGCCACGCACATAGCGCGCGAACAGCGCGGGGCGCAGCGCCGGGGCGATGCCGGCGCCGCGGTCGCGCACCGACAGCGTCACGGTGTCGGCGGCGGTGCTCAGGTGCAGGTCCACGCGGGTGTCATCGGGCGAGTACTTGAGCGCGTTGTCAAGCAGGTTCTGCATCGCGATGCGGAGCAGCGCGGGATCGACGCTCGCGCGCAGCGTCGTCTCGCCGCCGAGGTCGATGCGCCCGCCGCGTTCCATGCCGTCGATCAGCTCGCGGCACAGCGCGGCGACGTCGATGTCGCGGCACTGCACGCTGACCATGCCTTCGTCGACGCGATCGCTGGTGAGCAACTGGTTGAGCAGCCGGCCGATGCGCTCGATGCTGCGCTGGATGCGGCCGTGGCGGGCGAGATGCTCGGGGGTGTCGGCCCCGCTCAGGCGCTTCAGTGCGCCGATCGCGGTCTGGATCGTGGTCAGCGGCGTGCGCAGCTCGTGCGACAGCATGGACAGGAACTGGCGCTGTTGCGCGCGCGCGATTTGCTCCTGTCTGGCCAGGGTTTCGGCCGCGGCGGCGCGTTCGAGTGCGGCCTCGCGTTCGCGGCTCTCGCCCCGCAGGCGGGCGCGCAGGGCGAGACCGAAGGCGGTCAGCGTGCCCAGGCTGCCGAGCTGGGCACCGTGGATCAGCCACAGGTCGCCGGGCAGCACGCCGAGCACGACAAGGATGCCGGACGACGAGCCGAGCAGGCCGATGGCGTAGGCCAGCGCCAGGAAGTGGCTGCCCAGGCGGCCATGAGCGGCGAGGAGCAGGCTGCGCCCGAGGCAGAGCAAGGCGAGCAGGAGGGCACACGGCATGACGATGCGCACCATCTCGGTGAAGTAGCCCGCGATCGCAACCGGGACCGCCACCAGGGCCATGCACTGCATTGCACGAAAGGCCGTGCGCAGGCGCGGCAGGCGGTGATCGATCTCGAGCACGAGCTGATAGAAGCGCGCGCCGCTGGCAGTGAGCAGCAACAGGCCGATCGAGGTCCAGGCACTGGCGAGATGCGGCCGGGCCGGGAGCAGGAACTGCGAGACCAGGCCGTTGGAGCCGAGCAGGAACACCACGGTGGCGCCGAGAAAGAGCAGGAAATGGCGGAACTGCGGATCGCGCCGCCAGCGCCCGTGCCACAGGGTGGCCACCATCATGCTGGCGAGGATGCCGTAGAACAGGCCGAGTGCGATGTATTCGCGTGCGGCGGCGGCGACGAAGGCATCGGGCGACCACTGGCGCAGGCTGAGCACCGAGCTGCTGCTGGTCTCCAGGCGCAGGTAAAGGGTGTGCGCCTGCGTATCGGGCAGCGCCAGGCGAAAGACGAAGCCGCGATAGGGCAGCTCGCGCGCCGCAAAGGGCTGCAGGTCGCCGGCGCGGCGCATGGCGAAGCCGTCGGGCTGGCTGGGGTCGGGCACGAACAGGCGCAGGTCGTCGACGTAGGGTGGCTGCACTTCGAGCCAGAGCTTGCCGCCGCTGCCGGGCGGGGCCTGGACGGTGAAGCGCAGCCAGCGCACCTTGCGCGAATAGCCCGCGGAAAGGTTGTCGCCCACCGCCGCGAATTCATGCGCACGCGCCGGGGCGGCGACGCTGGCGATGGTTTCGCCGCCGTCGGCATCGACGAGTACGGCCAGCCCCTCGACCGCGCGCTGCGCGTGCGCGGCCGGGCAGAGCAGCGTCAGCGCGAGCAGCGCAAGCCACAGCAGGGCACGCGCCCTGTCCTGCGCCGCGCGGGGGATCACGCCCTGACCGCCTCCAGCAGGTCGCGCACCGCCTTCACGCGCTGCTTGAGGTCGGGCAGGTTCGTCCGGCGCACGAGCTTGTCGGGGCCCGCCATCTTGGTGCTCTTGTCCTTCTGGATCAGGAAGATCACCTTGGCCGGGTCGATCGGCGCGCCCTGGCCGAACTGCACGCTGATCTGCGCTTCCGAGGCGTCGAGCTTGAGCACGTCCCAGGGTTGCACCAGCATGCGCAGGCGGTGGGTCTCGATCAGCGCCACGGTCTGCGGCGGCAGTTCGCCGAAACGGTCGATGAGCTCTTCCTGCAGCGCGCGCAGGTCGTCCTCGGTGTCGCAGTTGGCGAGGCGCTTGTACAGCGTCAGCCGCTCCTGCACGTCGGGGCAGTAGTCGGTGGGCAGCAGCGCCGGGGTGTGCAGGTTGATTTCCGACACGACTTCCAGCGGCTGCGACAGGTCGGGCTCCTTGCCCGCCTGCAAGTCCTTGACCGCGCGCTTGAGCATTTCGGTGTAGAGGCTGAACCCGACCTGCTGGATCTCGCCCGACTGGTTCTCGCCCAGCACCTCGCCGGCGCCGCGGATTTCCAGGTCGTGCATGGCGAGATAAAAGCCCGAGCCGAGCTCTTCCATCATCGCGATCGCTTCCAGGCGCTTTTGCGCCTGCGCGGTCGGCTTGGCGTGGGCATCGGTTAGCAGGTAGGCGTAAGCCTGGTGGTGCGAACGGCCGACGCGGCCGCGCAACTGGTGCAGCTGGGCCAGCCCGAAGCGGTCGGCGCGGTTGATGATGATGGTGTTGGCGGTGGGGATGTTGATGCCGG
>JAEWVQ010000008.1 GCA_023459095.1 Pseudomonadota bacterium
GATCGATGCGGGTGAGCCGCCCGCCGCGCGCGAACAGGTCCTGCACCGCGGCAATGTCCATCACCCCCAGCGCCTGGCCCGCCCCGGCGCCCGGCACCCCGCCCGCTACACGCAGGCGGTGGCGGGCGAGCCCGGCCTGCACCGTCAGCGCGCCGTCGGCGAGCGCCGCGCCCAGCATCCGCCGTGCCGCCGCGCTGAGAAAAAGGTGGTCCGCACGCAAGGCCGCAAAGCGGTCGGTGTCGGCGCCTGCCATCCCGCCCGGCTCCGGCTCCGCCCGCTCTGCCACCGGCAGCAGGGCCGGGTGCACGCGGCCGACGCGGAACAGATCGACACCGACGATGGCGAGCGTCGCCCCGCTCTCCGGCAGGCGCGCCTCGACTTCCACCAGCGGACTCGCCTCGGCGACTTCGGGGCGCTGGGCGAGCACCACGTAGAGCGCCTCGTCGAACCCCTCGCGCGCGCCGCTCACCTGCAGGTCGGCGGCACCGGCGAGTTCGCGCAGGCCGCGCCCGAACTCGTCGAGCGCGGCGCCGTGGATGAGCTGCACCGCCAGCCCGAGCGCGGTACCGAGGGCGATCGCGAGCAGGGACAGCGCGGTGGCCAGGCGGCGGCGCGCGAGGCTGGCGAGAAAGAGGCCGAGCAGCGCCCGGTTCATGGCGCCATCCGCAGCGGTCGCAAACCCTCCGCGCCGAGTTCGAGCACGCGGTCGGCGCGCTGCGCCGCGGTGCGCGAATGGGTCACCACGATGCCGGCGCCGCCGCCCTCGCGCACCGCGCCGAGCAGCAGGTCGAGCACCTCGGCGGCGCGCCCGGGGTCGAGGTTGCCGGTGGGCTCGTCGGCGAGCACCACCGCCGGCGCATGAACCAGCGCGCGCGCGATCGCCACGCGTTGCAGCTCGCCGCCGGAGAGCTGCTGCGGCCAATCCTGCGCGCGCGCCTCCAGGCCCACACGCCCCAGCATCGCCCGCGCGCGGCGCGCGGCCTCGACGGGGGCGACGTCGAGCAGCCACAGCGGCAGCGCCACGTTGTCCATCAGGTTCAGGTGGGGCAGCACGTGAAAGGCCTGGAACACGAAGCCGAAGCACTCGCGGCGCAGGCGCGACACCGCATCGTCGTCGAGGCCGACGAGCTCGCGGGCCGCGCCCGCGGCACCGACGCGGATGCTCCCCGCATCGGCCGGCTCCAGCCCGGCGATGCAGTTGAGCAGCGTGGACTTGCCCGCGCCCGACTCTCCGACGATGGCCACGCACTCGCCCGCCGCGACGGTCAGCGACAGATCGGCAAACAACCGCCGTGGCGGCGTGCCGGGGAGCGATTTGGCCAGACGATCGACGACGAGCATGACGGAAGGGCCGCGCGCGGCCGGCAATGACAGGATCTTCGCTTATACTCCGGCCGCTTCCGTCGCGCCAAGCGCAGCAGTCCAGGCATGCCCGTCGAACATTACGAGAATTTCCCCGTCGCCTCTTTCCTGCTGCCGGCGCGCCTGCGCGAACCGGTGGAGGCGATCTACGCCTTCGCCCGCGGCGCCGACGACCTCGCCGACGAGGGCGATGCCGCACCGGCCGTGCGCCTGGCGCAACTCGACGGCTACCGCCGCGCGCTCGACGCGCTCGAGCACGGCCGCCCGCTCGCCGAGGCAGTCGCCGACGCGGCCGACGCCACTGCGTTGGTGCCTATGTTCGAACGCCTCGGCCGCAACATCCGCGCCTTCGGCCTGCCCCTGCAGCTGTTCCGCGACCTGCTCGACGCGTTCTCGCAGGACGTGGTCAAGACGCGCTACGCCGACTTCGCCGAGCTGCGCGACTACTGCCGGCGCTCGGCCGATCCGGTCGGCCGCCTGCTGCTGCACCTCTATGGTGCCGCGAGTGCGGACAATCTCGCGCTCTCCGACCGCATCTGCACCAGCCTGCAGCTCATCAACTTCTGGCAGGACGTCGCCATCGACTGGCAGAAACGCCGCGTGTATCTGCCGCAGGACGACCTCGCGCGCTTCGGCGTCGGCGAAGCCGATATCGCCGACGGCCGCTGCGACGCGCGCTGGCGCGCGCTGCTCGGTTTCGAGGTGGCGCGCGCGCGCGCCATGATGCTCGACGGCGCGCCGCTCGCCCGCCGCCTGCCCGGGCGCATCGGCTGGGAGCTGCGGCTCATCGTCGAAGGCGGCCTGCGCATCCTCGAACGCATCGAAGCCGCGGGCCACGACGTGTTCCGCCGCCGCCCGGTGCTCGGCAAGGCCGACTGGGCGCGGCTCGCCTGGCGCGCCGCGCGCTACCGCCACCCCGCGCTGCCGGCCCCCACTCCCACGCATCCATGAATCCACACGACTACTGCCAGGACAAGGCCGCGCAGAGCGGCTCCAGCTTCTACTACAGCTTCATGTTCCTGCCGCCCGAACGGCGCCAGGCGATCACCGCGCTGTACGCCTTCTGCCGCGAGGTGGACGACGTCGTCGACGAGTGCCACGACGTGTCGCTGGCGCAGACCAAGCTCGAATGGTGGCGGCAGGAGATCGGCCGCGTGTTCGACGCCACCCCCACGCACCCGGTCGGCCACGCACTCAAGGACGTGCTCCAGCGCTTCGACCTGCCGCGCGAGCAGCTGCTGGAGATCATCGACGGCATGGCGATGGACCTCGCGCAGACGCGCTACCTCGACTTCAAAGGCCTGCAGCTCTACTGCTACCGCGTCGCCAGCGTGGTCGGGCTGCTCGCCGCCGAGATCTTCGGCTACCAAGACCGCCAGACGCTCAAGTACGCCCACGACCTCGGCCTCGCCTTCCAGCTCACCAACATCATCCGCGACGTCGGCGAAGACGCCCGCCGCGGCCGCATCTACCTGCCGATCGAGGATCTGCAGCGCTTCCAGGTGCCGGCGAGCGAGATCCTCGAAGCGCAGTACTCCGAACGTTTCCGTGCGCTCATGGCGTTCCAGGCCGAGCGCGCCGAACACTACTACGACCAGGCCTTCGCCCAGCTGCCGCGCGCCGACCGCAAGAGCCAGCGCCCCGGCCTGGTGATGGCGGCGATCTACCGCACGCTGCTGCGCGAGATCGCGCGCGACGGCTTCAAGGTGCTCGACCGCCGCACTTCACTCACCCCGCTGCGCAAGGTCTGGCTCGCGGGGTGGACCTGGTTCAAGGGTTGATCGATTGCCGAACAGGGAGATCCGCACGCCGTGAGCGTTCCGACAGTCGCCGTCATCGGCGCCGGCTATGCCGGCCTCGCCTGCGCCGTGGAGCTCGCCCGCGCCGGCGTGCACGTCACCGTGTTCGAGCGCTCGCACACCCTGGGCGGACGCGCCCGGGTGGTGCGCAAGGATGGCTGGACGGTCGATAACGGCCAGCACATCGCGATTGGCGCCTACACCGAACTCACCCGGCTGCTGCGCCTTACCGGCGGCTCGCCGCGCGAACTCGCGCGCCTGCCGCTGACCCTGCACGTGCCCGGCCGCCTGCACCTGCAGGCCGCGGCCCTGCCCGCGCCGCTGCACCTCGCGGTCGGCGTGCTGCGCGCGAAGGGGCTCGGCTGGGCCGACAAGCTCGCGATGGTCCGCCTCATGCGCCATCTCAAGCGCGCGCGCTACCGCGTGCCGCCGACGATGACCGTGGATGCGCTGCTCCACGCCACCCGCCAGACCCCGGCGCTGCGCACGCTGATCTGGGCACCGCTGTGCGTGGCCGCGCTCAACACGCCGAGCGCGCAGGCCTCGGCCCAGGTCTTCGTGAACGTGCTGCGCGACAGCCTCGCGGCGGGCGCCGCGGCGAGCGAACTGCTGATTCCGCGCGTCGATCTGTCTGAGCTGTTCCCGGTGCCCGCCGCGCGCTACCTCGCCACGCGCCGCGGCAAGCTGCGCACTGGCGAGGCAATCGGCGCGATCCGCCCGGTCGACGGCGGCTTCCGCCTCGACGGCGACCCCGGCAGCCAACCCTGGCCACAGGTGGTGATCGCCACCGCGCCCTACCACGCCGGCGCGCTGCTCGCCTCCACCGGCGCCTGCGACCGCCTCGCCGCGCAGATCGACGCCCTGCCCCACGAGCCCATCGTGTCGATCTATCTCGCCCTCGGCCCCGGCCAGCGCCTGCCGCAGCCGATGATCGGGCTCGCCGACGGCCCCGCGCAGTGGGCCTTCGACCGCGGCCAGCTCGGCGGCGAAGAAGGCCTGTTCGCGGGTGTGATCAGCGCCAGCGGGGCGCACGAGACCCTGGCGCGCGACGAGCTCATCCTCGCCGTCCATGCCCAGCTCGAACGCGAGCTCGGCCGCCGCCTGCCCGCACCGGCGTGGTCGCAGGTCATCGTCGAGAAGCGCGCGACCTTCGCCTGCCGTCCGGGGCTGGTGCGCCCCGGCCTGCGCACACCGCTGCCCGGGCTGTGGCTCGCCGGCGACTACATCGACTCCGACTACCCGGCGACGCTGGAATCGGCGGTGCGCTCGGGGGTGGCCTGCGCCGAAGCCATCCTCCACCAGCTCGGCGTGCGCGAGCGCTGATCCGCCGCGCGGCTCAGGCCGCCACGCGCTCGGCCAGCCGCCCGCCGCTCATGCGCAGCACGCGGCCGCAGCGCTGCGCAAGCGCTTCGTCGTGGGTGACGAGGATGAGCGTGGTCCCCGCCTCGCGGTTGAGACTGAACATCAGCTCGATGACCGCTCGCCCGGTGTCCGCGTCCAGATTGCCGGTGGGCTCGTCGGCCAGTAGCAGGCGCGGGCTGCGCGCGAACGCGCGCGCGAGCGCCACGCGCTGCTGCTCGCCGCCCGACAGGTGCTTGGGGTAATGGCGCAGGCGCGCGCCCAGGCCGACGCGCTCCAGCCACTGCGTGGCGAGCGCGCGCGCCTCGGCGACGCCGGCGAGTTCCAGCGGCAGCATGACGTTCTCCAGCGCGGTGAGCGCCGGCAGCAGCTGGAACGACTGGAACACGAAGCCCACCGCCTCGCCGCGCAGCGCCGCGCGCGCGTCCTCGTCGAGCTTGAAGAGGTCGGTGCCGAGGATGCGCACCGCGCCCGCCGAGGGAACGTCGAGCCCGGCGAGCAATCCCAGCAGGGTCGATTTGCCCGAGCCCGAGGCGCCGACGATGGCGACCGATTCGCCCGCGCCCACGGAAAAGGCGACATCCTGGAGAATGTGCAGTTCGCCCTGGCCGGTGGCCACGGCAACGCTTTTGGAGAGGCCATCGACCTCGATGACCGGAAGGGAGAATTCAATGCCGCTGCGATCCATATTGACCCTGTTGCTGAGCCTGTCGCTCGTCGTGTTGGCGGGCGCCGCGCAGGCGGCGACGATTCTGGTGTGGGGCGACAGCCTGTCCGCCGGCTACGGCCTGAAGCCGCAGGAAGACTGGCCCACCCTGTTGCAGACGCGGCTGACGCGCGAAGGGTTCCGCCACCGCGTGGTCAATGCCAGCGTCTCCGGCGAGACCTCGGCGGGCGGGCGCTCGCGGCTGCCGACGGCGCTCGCCGAGCACAAACCCGACATCCTGATCCTCGAACTGGGTGCCAACGACGGCCTGCGCGGCCTCAAGCCGGCGCTGCTCGCCGACAACCTCGGCGCAATGATCGCCAGCGCGCGCGAGGCCGGCGCCCGCGTGCTGCTGGTCGGCATGCAGATGCCGCCGAACTACGGCCCGGCCTACACCCGCCGTTTCGCGCAGACCTTCAGCGAGGTCGCGGCCAACGCCGGGGTGCCGCTGGTGCCCTTCCTGCTCGACGGTTTCGCCGAACACCCGGAGTGGTTCCAGGCCGACGGCATCCACCCCACCGCCGCCGCGCAACCGCGCATCGTCGATACCGTGTGGCAGGGGCTCGAGCCCCTGCTCGGCCAGCGCAGCGCGCGCAAGTGACTGCGGACTGCGGCGCGGCAAGGCGTGGCGTTCAGCGCACCACGACTTCGGCGGCGCCGGCGCGCATGCGTCCGATCACGCGGCCCTCGCTGCCCTGAGTGCTGCGGATCGCCGCCAGCACGGCGTCGACCGCGTCCGGCGCGCAGGCCACGAGCAGGCCGCCCGAGGTCTGCGGATCGGTGATCAGCTTGCGCTGCCAGTCGGGCGCGTCGGCCGCCAGCCGCAGCGCGGCGCCGTAGCTCGCCCAGTTGCGCGCCGAGGCGCCGGTGGCGACACCGTCGCGCACCAGGCTCACCGCCTCGTCGATCAGCGGCAGGTCGGCGAACGCGACCTCGCCGGTGAGTCCGGCGCCGCGGCACATCTCGAGCAGATGGCCGGCGAGGCCGAAGCCGGTGACGTCGGTCACCGCGTGCACGCCGTCGAAGGCGGCGAGCTCGGCACCGACGCGGTTCAGCGTCGTCGTCCAGCGCAGCATCTCGGTGTAGCCCGCGGCGCTCAGCAACCCCTTCTTCAGCCCCGCGGAGAGAATGCCGACGCCGAGCGGCTTGCTGAGCACGAGCACGTCGCCGTCACGCGCGCCGGCATTGGTCTTGACCCGCGCGGGATCGACCACGCCGAGGCCGACGAGGCCGTAGATCGGCTCCAGCACGTCGATCGAATGGCCGCCGGCAACGGGAATGCCGGCTTCGCGGCAGATCGAGGCGCCGCCTTCGAGAATGCGCCCGATCACCTCCGGCGGCAGCTTGTCGAGCGGCATGCCGACCACCGCCAGCGCCATGATCGGGGTGCCGCCCATGGCGTAGACGTCGGACAACGCGTTGGTCGCGGCGATACGGCCGAAATCGTAGGGGTCGTCGACGATGGGGGTGAAGAAGTCGGTGGTGGCGACCACCGCCTGGCGCTCGTTGAGCTGGTACACCGCGGCATCGTCGGCGGTATCGGTGCCGACCAACAGCGCCGGCGGCACCACGCCCGCCGGCATGCGCGCGAGCAGGTCCGACAGCACGCCGGGGGCGATTTTGCAACCGCAGCCGCCGCCGTGGGAAAATTGCGTGAGTTTGATCTGATCCATGACCTGAAGGGAGTAACGGGGCGCACCGGCGAACACGCGGCGCGCTCCGGAAAAGCATGCACAAAGGCGTCGCGACCGTAGCACAGCTGGACCGCTTTGACGAGATCATCGACGCCCGCACCCCGGCCGAATACGCCGAGGACCACATCCCCGGCGCGCTCAACCTGCCGGTGCTCGACAACGCGCAGCGCGTCATCGTCGGCACCCTGTACAAGCAGCACTCGCCGTTCGAGGCCAGGCGCGTGGGCGCGGCGATGGTGGCGGACAACCTCGCCCGCCATCTCGAAGGCCCGCTGCGCGACAAACCGAAGAACTGGCGGCCGCTGATCTATTGCTGGCGCGGCGGCCTGCGCAGCGGCTCGATGGTGCAGTGGCTGCGCCTGGTGGGCTGGGACGCCTGCCAGCTCGTCGGCGGCTACAAGCAGTTCCGCCACGGCGTGATCGCCACCATCGCCGAGCGCGCCGCCGGCCTGCGCCTGCGCGTGTTGTGCGGCGCCACCGGCAGCGGCAAGACGCGCATTCTCGAAGCGCTCGGCCGCCTCGGCGCGCAGGTGCTCGATCTGGAAGACCTCGCCGCGCACAAGGGCTCGGTGCTCGGCGCCCTGCCCGACCGCGCGCAGCCCACGCAGAAGGGCTTCGAGACCCTGCTCGCGCAGCGCCTGCAGCAACTCGACCCGGCGCACACCGTGTTCGTCGAGGCCGAGAGCCGCAAGATCGGCCGCATCCACCTGCCCGAGGCGCTCATCACCGCGATGCGCGCCGCGCCCTGCGTCGGCATCGAGATCGGGCGCGATGCCCGCCTCGAATTCCTCGTCCGCGATTACGCCTACCTGGGCGACGATCTCGACCACCTGCACGCCGCCATCGACCGCCTGCGCGAGCTGCAGAGCCGGGAAACCCTCGCGCGCTGGCACGAACTCGCCGCCGCGCGCGCCCTGCCCCAGCTCTTCGGCGAGTTCATCGACCTGCACTACGACCCGCTCTACCGCCGCTCGCAGAACGGCAACTACGCGGGGTTCGCGGACGCGCCGCAGATCCACGGCGACGACCTGTCGCCGGCCGGCATCGAAGCCCTCGCGCGCCGCATCCTCGACGCCGCCGCCAGCCCGCGCTGAACGGGCCTCTGCTACCCGGGGCGGAACGCGAGGGCGAAGCCGCCGTGGCCGAAGAAGCGCGCCAGATCGCGGAAATCGGCGCGCTGGCGCGGCGTCAGCGCCTCGAAGTGGGCGCGCGCCGCAGCCACCGTGGCAGCGCGCGGTGCCACCTCGTGCCGGCTGCGGATCGCCACCAGGAAGGGCACCAGAAAGGTGCGATGGATGCGCACCGCGTCGCCCAGCGCGGCCGCCGCCGCGCGCAGCTCGGCGAGGCTGAATGCGGCGCGCAGCGAGTGGTGGTAGTCCTCGGTGAACAACGCGGGCTGCTCGGCGCTGCGCTCGTGGGCGAAGAAGGCCTTGCCGGCCTCGCGCCGGAGCCGCCCGAAATCGACCAGATAGACACCGCCGCCGGGCTTGAGGATGCGCGCGACCTCGCGCAGCGTCGCCGCGAGCTCGGCGCGGTCGGCGAGATGGTGCAGGCTCATCGTCGACACCACGGCGTCGACCGAGGCATCGGGGATCGCCGTCAGCGCCTCCATGCGTCCCTCGTGCAGCTCGACGTTGCCCACCGCGCCGCGCGCCAGCGTGTCGCCGGCGAGCGCGAGCATCGCCGGCGACGCGTCGATGCCGACGAAGTGCGCGTCGGGCACGAAGCGCGCAAGCAGCGCCAGCTGGTTCGCCGGCCCACAGCCAAGATCGACCACGCGCGCGCCGGGCGGAATCACCGCGCTCGCCTGGATCGCGTGATACAGATAGGTGTGGGCGAGGATGCCGTCCTCGCGCCCGGCGCGCATGAAGGCTTCGGCGCCGGCAACATCGTCCATGCACAGCGCCGGCTCGGGCACGCGCGGCGACTCGCCGCGGGCGAGCAGATCGAGAAACAGGTTCAACAGCAGCGCGGGGCTGGGCATCGGCGTCAGGCCTCTCCGGGGACGGCTCGGGGCCGGGCCGGGCCGGCGGCCAGCGGCGCATGCGCGTCTACGGCGGCGCAGCGCAGACCGACGGTGGCGATCCGTGTGCCGACCACGTCGTGCACCTTGAGCGTGGTGCCTTCGAGCTCGATCACGGCACCAACCGCGACCTTCTGGCTGAGGCGCAAGCGGAGGATGGCGTCGAGGCTCTCGTCGTCGGCGGCGGTCAGCACGATGCCGTAGGAGTTGCGCAGGTCCTCGACCCGGGTGCTGCCCTTGAGGCGCAGTTCGGCGCGCGGCAGCGGGTCGTCGGCGCCGCTGCCGGCCTGGGCGAACGCGCGATCGACGAACGGCCGGATGTCCGGACGCAGCACCGCGAACAGGTGGTCGCCCGCGCGCAGGTGGGTCGAGCCGCGCGGCGGAATCACGTCGCCGCCGCGCGTGATCATCGCCACCACCGCGCCTTCGGGCAGGGCCATCTGCGACAGCCGCCGCCCCACCGCGCGCGAATCCGCCGCCAGTTTGTATTCGACGATGTCGGCGCTGACCTTGCCGAGCGCGGTGATCTCCAGGGTCGCCGCCGGTGCGGCCGGCGGCGCCTCGGCCAGACCGAGGCGCCGCGCGACCAGGGCCAGCGTCGAGCCCTGCACGGTCGCCGAAATCAGCACCACGAAGAACACCACGTTGAAGATCAGCGGCGCACCGGGCAGGCCGAAGATGAGCGGAAAGATCGCGAGCACGATGGGCACCGAGCCGCGCAGCCCGACCCACGACACCAGCATCGACTCGCGCCTGCTGAAGCCGAACGGCGCCAGCATCGGCATCACCGCGAGCGGGCGCGCGACGAAGACGAGCACGATCGAGATCAGCAGGCCTTCGAACCACACCTCGAGCAGCGCTTTGGGGTCGATGAGCAGGCCGAGGATCACGAACATGGTGATCTGGCTCAGCCACGCCACGCCGTCGTGAAACAGGAACACCCCCCGCTGGAACACGAAACGGCTGTTGCCCACCACCACGCCGGCGACGAAGATCGCGAGGAAGCCGCTGCCGCCGAGGTTGGCGGCAAGGCCGAAGGCGAGCAGGCCGCAAGCCGTGACCAGCACCGGATACATGCCGGTGGCCTGAAGGTGGATGCGGTTGATGAGCTTGACCGCGCCCCATCCGACCCCGACCCCGACCACCGCGCCGATGCCCATCTGCACGACGAAGAGCTGCAGCAGGCCGATGCCGAGCGGAATGCCGTTGACCAGCACCTCGAGCAGGCCGACGGTGAGGAAGATCGCCATCGGGTCGTTGGAGGCGCTCTCGACCTCGAGCGTGGACTTGAGCCGCTTGCGGATGTGGATGCCGGCATTGCGCAGCTGGGTGAACACCGCCGCGGCATCGGTGGAGCCGACGATGGCGCCGATCAGCAGCCCTTCGAGCAACGGCAGACCGAGAATCCAGGCCGCGGCCAGACCGGTGATCAGCGCCGTCACCAGCACACCGCCGGTGGCGAGCACCGCGGCCGGCTTCCACACCTGCCGGATCGACGCCATCGGCGTCTGCAGGCCGCCGTCGTAGAGGATCATGGCCAGCGCCAGAGTACCGATCGCATGCGCGATGCCCGGGCTGTCGAAGGCGATGCCGCCGATGCCACGCTCGCCGGCGAGCATGCCGACGATGAGGAACAGCACCAGCACGGGCAGACCCAGGCGCGCGGAGAGCTTGCTGGAGACCACGCCGAGCAGGATCAGCACCGCGGCGAGGAGAATGATCTGGTCGATCACGAACATCAAGAAAACATCCTTCAGAGTAGTTCGGGTGGGTGCTGCGTGGGCCGGTCGCCCCGGCCGCCTCGCTCAGCGCGCCGGCGCCGCGCACCAGTTGTCGAGCCGCAGGCCCGCGACCGCGGCGAACCGTGCGGTGTCCGGCGTCACCAGGATGGCCTCTTCGGCGAGCGCGTGACACGCCACCCAAAGGTCGTTGGTGGCGAAGCGCACGCCCGCATCGCCCAGCCGCACCGACTGTTCGGCGTAATGGCGGGCGACCGCGGCAGCGGCCGGCTGGCGCACCGGCACCTGCCACGCCAGCGCCTCCAGGCGGCGCACCACCTCGGCCCTGCGCGCACTGCGCTCGGCGCCTTCGAGCAACTGTGCCCAGGTCACGAAGGACATGCCGAGGCAGTCGTTCTCGGCCAGCGCGTCGACACGCGAAGCCAGCTCGGGCGGCTGATGCGCGATCAGCTGAGTCAGGGTGCCGATGTCGAGCAGGTAGATCACGCCCCGCCCCGCTGCGCCGCCGCGGGCGCCCGCAACCCGGCAGCGAACGCCGGATCGGCCTCGGCCAACGCGCGCAGCGCCTGCACCAGGGCCTCGCCGCGCTGCGCAGGTAGCGGATGCAACACCAGATCACCGTCCTCGTTGCGCGCGATGCGCACGCGGTCGGTATCGAGCCGGAACTCCGCGGGAATGCGCACGGCCTGGCTGTTGCCGTTGTTGAACACGCGTGTGGTCAGACTGTCCATCGACGTCCTGATGTATGTACTCCGGTGTGTGTATGATAAAAAATCCAGGCTTTCCCGGCAAGGACGCGCCCTTGCCGCGAGCCGCGCCGCGCCCACGCACCGACGACGTACAGACGGGGTAGAATCGGCGCCTTCCTCACCGCCGCCGGCGTGTGGCGGCGCCTTGCGGCGCGTCCCGCCGCGCTGAATTTCGCGGTTTTTTCAGTCATTTCCTTCATCCACGGATTCCCATGGCCCAGTACGTAATGAGCATGCTCCGCGTGAGCAAGATCGTTCCGCCCAAGCGGCAGATCATTAAGGACATTTCGCTGTCCTTCTTCCCCGGCGCCAAGATCGGCCTCCTCGGCCTCAACGGTTCGGGCAAGTCCACCGTGCTGCGCATCATGGCCGGCGTGGACAAGGAGTACGACGGCGAAGTCCAGCACCTCGCCGGCCAGCGCATCGGCTACCTGCCGCAGGAGCCCGAGCTCGACCCCGCGAAGACGGTGAAAGAAGAAGTCGAATCCGGCCTCGGCGAGATCATGGAGGCGCGCCAGAAGCTCGAAGAGATTTACGCCGCCTACGCCGAACCCGACGCCGATTTCGACAAGCTCGCCGAAGACCAGGCGCGCTACGAGAACATCATCGCCACCGCCGGCAGCGACATCGAGAACCAGATGGAGATCGCCGCCGACGCGCTGCGCCTGCCGCCCTGGGACGCAGTGATCGGCAACCTGTCCGGCGGTGAGAAGCGCCGTGTGGCGCTGTGCAAGCTGCTGCTGTCCAAGCCCGACATGCTGTTGCTCGACGAACCCACCAACCACCTCGACGCCGAATCGGTCGAATGGCTGGAGCAGTTCCTGACCCGCTTCCCCGGCACCGTGGTGGCCGTCACCCACGACCGCTACTTCCTCGACAACGCCGCCGAGTGGATCCTCGAACTCGACCGCGGCCACGGCATTCCGTGGAAGGGCAACTACTCCAGCTGGCTGGAGCAGAAGGGCGACCGCCTGGCGCAGGAAGCCAAGCAGGAAGCCGCCCACATGAAGGCGATGAAGACCGAGCTGGAATGGGCGCGCTCCAACCCCAAGGCCCGCCAGGCCAAATCCAAGGCGCGTCTGGCCCGCTACGAGGAAATGGCCAGCGTCGAATACCAGCGCCGCAACGAGACCCAGGAAATCTTCATCCCGCCGGGCGAGCGCCTCGGCGACAAGGTCATCGAGTTCCACAACGTCAGCAAGGCCTTCGGCGACAAGCTGCTGATGGACAACGTTAACTTCAGCATCCCGCCGGGCGCCATCGTCGGCGTGATCGGCCCCAACGGCGCCGGTAAATCGACGCTGTTCAAGATGATCGAAGGCCGCGACACGCCGGACTCCGGCGAGGTGGTGATCGGCGCCACGGTCAAGATCGCCGCCGTCGACCAGAGCCGCGAGGGCCTGGCCAACGACAAGACCGTGTTCGAGGCCATTTCCGACGGCGCCGACGTGCTCACCGTGGGCCGCTTCGAGATGCCCAGCCGCGCCTACATCGGCCGCTTCAACTTCAAGGGCGGCGACCAGCAGAAAATCGTCGGCAACCTCTCCGGCGGCGAACGCGGGCGCCTGCACCTGGCCAAGACGCTGATCGCCGGCGGCAACGTGCTGCTGCTCGACGAGCCGTCCAACGACCTCGACGTCGAGACCCTGCGCGCGCTCGAAGATGCGCTGCTCGAATTCGCCGGCTGCGCGCTGATCATCTCGCACGACCGCTGGTTCCTCGACCGCATCTGCACCCACATCCTCGCGGCCGAAGGCGATTCGCAATGGACCTTCTTCGCCGGCAACTACCAGGAGTACGAGGAAGACAAGAAGAAGCGCCTGGGCGAAGAAGGGGCCAAGCCCAAGCGCATCCGCTACAAGCCTATCGCGCGCTGAGCGCGCCCGCCCCGCCCGGCGAGCCTGCCGGGCGGGACATGCCGGACGACGGTTCAGCGCAGCACGAAACGCACCGTGGCGGACGGCTTGCCGGCGCGCTGCACCACCGCCACCGCCTTGGCCCCGGCGGCGAAGGCGCCCCCCGCGGCGCCTTCGAAATGCGTGCCCGCGGGCTGCAGCGCGATCTCGCGCCTGGCCTTGCCATCGAGCACGGTCAGGCGTGCCTGGCCGCCCTCGGTCGCCAGCGCCTTGCCGTGGTCGCGCAGGTAGAGGCGCACGGTCTCGGGCGCGGTCACCAGTTCATAGACCAGATGACCGGCCTCGGCCACCACGCCGCCATGCAGCGGCGCGTCCTCGTGAGCGTGATCGTGGGCATCGTCACCCGCGGCGAGCGCACTCCCGGCGAAGGCAAGATGGGCGGCGAGCGCGAACGCGCCCAGGACAAAGGGAGACAGGGTTTTCATCATGAATGTCCTCATGGTCAATAACACAGGGGTCAGAACGCCGCCGCTTCGCGGTCGTCGAGCAGGCGCTCGGCGTCCTTGCGGCCGAACAGCCAGAACAGCGCGGGGGTCAGGAAGGTGTCGAGCAGGGTCGAGCTGATCAGCCCGGAGAAAATCACCACTGCCACCGGATGCAGCACCTCGGTGCCTGGGCGCTCGGCCTCGAACAACAGCGGGGCGAGCGCGAATGCGGTGACCAGCGCGGTCATCAGCACCGGCGACAGGCGCTCCAGCGAGCCGCGCACGATCATCGCCTGACCGAACGCCTCGCCCTCGATGCGCATCAGGTTGATGTAGTGGCTGACCTTGAGGATGCCGTTGCGCACCGAGATCCCGGCGAGCGTGATGAAGCCCACCAGCGCCGCCACCGACAGCGGCTGCCCCGACAGCCACAGACCCAGCACCGCGCCGACCAGTGCCAGCGGAATGTTGGCCATGATCAGCATTGACAGCCGCAGCGACTTGTAGCGGCTGTACAGCACCACGAACATCAGCGCCAGCGACACCAGCGAGAGCAGCCCGACCAGGCGCGAGGCCTCCTCCTGGGCCTGGAACTGGCCGCCGAGGGTGACGAAATAGCCTTCGGGCAGCGGTGTCGCGGCGACCACCGCGCGGATGTCGGCGACGATCTCCGACAGCGCGCGCCCTTCAGCGTTGGCCGACAGCACGATGCGGCGGCGGCCGTCGTCGCGGCTCACCTGGTTGGGGCCGTCGCCGATTTCGATCGTCGCCAGCCGCGACAAGGGCACATGGCCGGCGGGGGTCTCGATCAGCACGTCGGCCAGCCCGGCGGCCGAGCGCGCCGCATCGGGCAGGCGCATCACCAGGGCGAAGCGGCGCCCGTCCTCGACGATCTGCGCCAACCTTTCGCCCTCGACCAGGCTCTGCAGCGTCTCAAGAATGCGCGGCACCGGCACGCCGTAGCGCGCCGCGGCGTCGTAGTCGATGCGGACCTGGATCTGCGGCGCCAGCACCTGCTTCTCGATCTCGAGATCGGCAACGCCCGGAATCGCCGCCAGCCGTGCGCGCAGCACATCGGCCTGACCGCGCAGCACGTCGAGATCCTCGCCGAAGATCTTGATCGCGATCTGCGACCGCACCCCCGACAGCATGTGATCGATGCGGTGCGAGATCGGCTGGCCGATGCCGATCGCCGCCGGCAGACCGACCAGCCGCGCGCGGATGTCGGCCACCACCTCGGCCATCGGCCGGGTCAGCGCGGCGGCCGGCACCAAGCCGACGTCGAGCTCGCTCACATGCACGCCCTCGGCGTGCTCGTCGAGTTCGGCACGGCCGCTGCGGCGACCGACGTGGGTCACCTCCGGCACCCCGGCCACCAGCACCTCGGCCTGGCGCGCGAGCGCGCTCGATTCCTCCAGGGTCACGCCGGGATTGAGCCGCAGGCCGATCAGCAGCGTGCCCTCGTTGAACGGCGGCAGAAAGGTGCGCGGAAACCACGGCACCGCGGCCGCGGCCACCAGCACCGTAACCACCCCGGCGGCCAGTGCCGCGCGCGGCCGGCCTAAGACCGCCAGCAGCGCCCCGCGGTAGCGCGCTTTCAGCCAGGCCAGCACGCGGGTGTCGCCGTGCTCGAGCGACTTCATGCGCGGCAGCAGGTAGTAGGACAGCACCGGCGTCACCGTCACCGACACCACCAGCGAGGCCAGCGTCGACACGATGAAGGCCACGCCCAGCGGCACGAACAGGCGGCCCTCCATCCCCGGCAGCGCGAACAGCGGCAGGAACACCAGCACGATAATGACGGTGGCGTAAAGAATGGCCGAGCGCACCTCCATCGTCGCCTGCGCCACCAGTTGCAGCGGACTCAGGCGCACCTCCGGGTGGCGCGCACGGTCGAGCTTGAGCCGGCGCAGCACGTTCTCGACGCCGACCACCGCATCATCGACCAGGCCACCGATGGCGATCGCCAGCCCACCGAGCGTCATGGTGTTGATCGACAGCCCGAAGCGCTCGAACACCAGCGCGGTGACGAAAATCGACACCGGGATCGCGGTGAGCGCGATCACCGTCGGCCGCAGCGTGCCGAGGAAGAAGAACAGGATCAGCGCCACGCACACCGAGGCGCCGATCAGCTTGCCCTGCAGCGTGCCGATCGAGGCCTCGATGAAGCTCGCCTGGCGGAAGGTCACCTGCGGCGCCGCCATCCCGGCCGGCAGCGCATTCGCCATGTCCGCGAGCGCCTGCTCGATGCTGCGGGTGAGCGCGATGGTGTCGGCGGTGGGCTGCTTCTGAACGCCGAGGATCACCGCCGGCCGGCCGGCGAAGCCGGCATCGCCGCGCCGCGGCGCGGCCTCGAAACTCACCGTGGCGACCTGGCGCAGCAGCACCGGCTGACCGGCGTTCGCGGTCAGCGCCAGATTCTGCAGATTCTCCAGGCTGGCGCTGCGCCCGAGGTGGCGGATCAGGTACTCGCGGCCATCGAGGGCGAGGAAGCCGCCCGAGGTATTGGCGGCGTAGCCACGCAGTGCCGCCACCAGCAGGTCGTGGGTCACGCCCAGGTCGGCCATGCGCCGGGGATCGGGCTGGACCTGGAACTGGCGCACCTCGCCGCCGATCGGGATCACCTGCGCGACCCCCGGAATCGCCATCAGCCGCGGCCGCAGCACCCAGTCGGCGTACTCGCGCACTTGCATCGCAGCGGTCACCCCCCCCACGCGCGCGGCGCGGTCCGCGTCGAAGGGAATGGCGATCTGCATGATCTCGCCCATCACCGAACTGATCGGCCCCATGCGCGGCACCACGCCCTCGGGCAGCCCCTCCTCCATCGCCGCCAGCCGCTCCGCCACCATCTGGCGGGCGCGGAAGATCTCGGTGCCCCAATCGAACGCGACGTAGGCAAAGGACAGCCCCGCGCTCGACACCGAGCGCACCGACTCCACGCCGGGCAGACCGTTCATCGCCGTCTCCAGCGGAAAGGTGATGAGTTGCTCGACCTCCTCGGCGGCCATGCCGCCGGCTTCGGTCATGATCGTCACCGTGGGCTTGTTGAGGTCGGGAAACACATCGACCGGAGTGCGCGACAAGCTGAACGCGCCGTAGGCCACCAACACCACGCTGGCGATCATCACCAGCAGGCGGTTGGCCAGACTATTGTCGAGTAGCCACTTGAACATGGATGCGACGCCTCACTCAGCGGATCTGGTTGACCAGCACGGCGGCCGCGGTGACCACACGCTCGCCGTCGGCCAGGCCCGAGGTCACCGCCACGCGTGCGCCGTCGAGCGGCACCACGGTCACCGGGCGCGGCGCAAAATGCTCCGCGCCGGTCTTGACCCAGACCACGGGCTGGTTGGCCGGACTCTTCTGCACCGCCGCCGCGGGCAACGCGTAGCCGCGCACCGTGGTGCCGGTCTGCACCAGCACCGCCACCGGCTCGCCCACCGCGAGCGCCGACAACGCCGTGCCCTCGGCGGCGAAGTGCAGCGGCAGCGCCTGGCCGCGCAGCACCCGCGCAGCGCCGATGAAGGAGAGCGCCTGCGCCTGGCCGCCGATCACCATCGCCGCCCCGGCGATGTCCTGCGCCAGCGCGCCGTCGTAGGCCAGGGCCTCGATGCGCAGGTGCGCCGGGTCGATCACCTCGAACACCAGTTCGCGCGCCTCGATCACCTGTCCCGCCACCGCCTCGGTCGCGGCGATCACGCCGCTCACCGGCGCCACCAACGCATCGCGCCCGTCCACGCCGCGACCGAGCGCCCGGATGCGCCCGGCAAGGCTGGCGAGCTCGCTTTCGGCCGCCTCGATCTCGCGCTGCGGCACGCTGTCGGCGAGTTGCCGCAGCCGCGCGAGGCGCTTGTCGGCCAGCGCGCGCGCCGCCTCCAGTTCCACCAGCTGGGCGTGCTGCCCGGCGCGTTCGAGCAAGCCTGCGGCCGGTACCACGTAAGCCAGCACCTCGCCCTTCCTCACCGCCTGCCCGACCGCCGGCAGGCCGCGGGGACCGGCTTCCAGGCGGCCGGCGATCATCGCCTGGACCTTGCCACCGGCATTCGGGTCCACCGTCACCTTGCCCGCCAGCGCATGGCTGCGGGGCAGATCGGCGGTAGCCACCGCCACGGTGCGCACGCCGATCTGGCGCTGCGCCGGCTTGGGCAGGAAGACGCGGCCATCGGGCAGGCGCTGCGGACCGTTGCCGGCCGCCGCCGGCGGCTCCCCGCCGTGGTCATGGTCATGGTCGTGGCCATCGCCGGCACGGGCCGGCGCCATCGCCCCCCAGCACACGAGCGCCAGGACCAGCGCCGCCGTCAATGTGGGCACCGTCACCGGGCGCCTCATGCCGTCACCGCCTTGCGCACGGACGCGCGGCGCAGGACGAAACCGAGGACCCCGGCGGCGGCCACCCCGGCGCCGAACCCGCCCGCCGCCGCCCGCCAGTCGTAGCCGCCGGCGACGATCGCAGCCGGCGCCGCCTCATGCAGGTCGAACTCGCCGGCGAGCAGATCGGCCTCGTCGCCGGCGAGCACGGTGGCGGTGACCGCGATCACGCCCGCGGCGGGTGCCGCGCCGAGTCCGGCCTCGAACACGCCGTGGCCGCGATCGTCGAGCGCCAACCGGCGGCCGTCGAACTCGACCTCGAGCACCGCCTGTTCGACCGGACTGTTGTCGGCAAAGCGGTCGAGATAGAAGCTCACGCGGTCGCCGTCGAGCACGCCGACCAGTTCGAAGGTTTCCGAT
>JAEWVQ010000009.1 GCA_023459095.1 Pseudomonadota bacterium
GCATCGCACTGCGCAGCGCGCGCCCGCGCGACCTCGCCGCGCTGCGCGAGAGTCTGGCGCGTCTGCCCGAATTGCTTGCCGCGCTCGCCCCCTGCCGCGGCGCGCTGCTGCAGGCGGTGGCGGACGCGCTCGCGGTGCCCGAAGCGGCGCAGCAACTGCTGGTGCGCGCGATCGCCGACGAACCCGCGGCGATGATCCGCGACGGCGGCGTGATCGCCCCCGGCTACGACGCCGAACTCGACGAGCTGCGCGACATCCAGAACAACTGCGGCGAATTCCTCATGGCGCTGGAAGCGCGCGAGCGCGAGCGCAGCGGCATCCCCGGGCTGAAGGTGGAATTCAACAAGGTGCATGGCTTCTACATCGAGGTCAGCCGCGCCAACGCCGACAAGGTGCCCGACGACTACCGCCGCCGCCAGACGCTGAAGAACGCCGAGCGCTACATCACCCCCGAGCTGAAGGCCTTCGAGGACAAGGCGCTGTCGGCGCAGGAGCGCGCGCTCGCGCGCGAGAAACTGCTCTACGACGACATCCTCGAACGCCTCGCCGCCGATATTCCGCGTTTCCAGGCGATCGCGCGCGCGCTCGCCACGCTCGACGGGCTCGCCGCCTTCGCCGCCGCCGCGCTGCGCTACGACTACGTGCGCCCGCGCTTCGCCGACCAGCCCGGCGTGCACATCGCCGGCGGCCGCCACCCGGTGGTCGAGCGCCAGGTCGAGCACTTCATCCGCAACGACGCCCGGCTCGCGCCCACGCGCCGCATGCTGATGATCACCGGCCCCAACATGGGCGGTAAATCGACCTTCATGCGCCAGGTCGCGCTCATCTGCCTGCTCGCCCACGTCGGCAGCTTCGTGCCCGCGGAAGCCGCCACCCTCGGCCCGCTCGACGCCATCTTCACCCGCATCGGCGCCTCCGACGACCTTGCCTCCGGGCGCTCGACCTTCATGGTCGAGATGACCGAAGCCTCGGCCATCCTGCACGGCGCCACTGAACACAGCCTGGTGCTGATGGACGAAATCGGCCGCGGCACCTCCACCTTCGACGGCCTCGCGCTCGCCTTCGCGATCGCCCGCCACCTGCTCGAAAAGAACCGCAGCCTCACCCTCTTCGCCACCCACTACTTCGAGCTCACCCGCCTCAACGCCGACTACCCCGAATGCGCCAACGTGCATCTGGACGCGGTCGAGCACGCCCACCGCATCGTTTTCCTGCACGCGCTCGAAGAAGGTCCGGCAAGTCAGAGCTACGGGATCGAGGTCGCCGCGCTCGCCGGCATTCCCGCCTCCGTGGTGCGCGACGCCAAGCGCCGCCTGCGCGCGCTGGAGAACCGCGAAGTCGGCGCCGGACCGCAGGCCGACCTGTTCGCCGCGCTCCCCGAGCCCGACGAGACACCGCTGTCGCACCCCGCGCTCACCGCACTCGCCGGGATCGACCCCGACAGCCTGACCCCGCGCGAAGCGCTCGAACAGCTCTACGCCCTGAAGAAACTCGCCTCATGAGCACGCCGATCGACATTTCCGAAGAAGCCGGCGTGCGCTATCTGCATTTCGGCTCCGACTGGGTGCAGGGCGCGATGCGCATCCGCAAGCCCAACGCGCTCGAACTCGCCTACACCCGCGAGATGATGGCCGGCCTGCTGCTGCGCGGCGCCGAGGACTGGCCGCGCGAAGTGCTGGTGATCGGCCTGGGCGCAGCCTCACTGGCGAAATTCCTCTATCACCACTGCCCGCAAGCGCGCATCAAGGTGGTCGAGATCGCCCCCGCGGTGGTCGCCGCGGCGCGCCAGTTCTTCCGCCTGCCCGCGGAAGACGCGCGCTTCTCGATCGAGATCGGCGACGGCGCGCACTACGTGACCCAGGGTGACGCGCGCTTCGACCTCATCCTGGTCGACGGCTTCGACCGCAACGCCCGCGCCGGCGCCCTCGACACCCTGCCCTTCTATCAGGCCGCGCGTGCGCGCCTGAGCGCGCGCGGCCTGGTGTCGGTGAATCTGTTCGGTCGCGCCAAGGGCTACAAGGCCAGCCTCGAACGCGTGATCACCGCTTTCGACGACCGCGCGCTCGCCTTTCCGTCGTGCGACAGCGGCAACGTGGTCGCCTTCGGTGCCGCGGGCGAAGCCATCGAGCTGCCGGTGACCGAACTGCGCGAACGCGCGCGCGCGCTCAAGGCCTCCACCGGGCTCGACCTGCTGCCCACGGTGACCCGCCTGGAACAGGCTGGCAGCCTGCCCGGCGGCACCCTGGTGTTGTGAGCGCCATGCACCGCGTGTCGGGCCCTGATGCCACCCCCGGTCGCCGGCATGGTCAGAACGCCTGCCGCCGCGCTATTGTCCACCCCCTGATGGCGGTCGCGGACCGCTGACATGGAGCGTACCCCATGAACACCTTTCTTCTCACCCTGCTCGTCGTCGTCGTCGTGATCGCGGCGATGGCCATCGGCGTCATGTTCGGCCGCAAGCCGATCGGTGGCAGTTGCGGCGGCCTCGGTGCCGTTGGCCTGGAATGCGAGGGCGGTTGCGAAAAACCCTGTCCAAAACGACTGGCGCGCATGAAGGCCCAGGCGGAAAACCCGTAAACCACCCCGATCGACGGAAAAAGCGATGCTGCACTCTCTCCTCGTCAAGGACTACATGGTCGGCGACCACCTCGTCTTCCGCCCCGACATGCCCCTGCTCAACGCCGTGCATACGCTCCTCGAGCACGGCCTGAGCGGCGCCGCGGTGGTCGATGACGACGATCGGCCGATCGGCTTCCTCTCCGAGCGCGACTGCCTGAAGGTGGCGCTCGCCGCCTCGTACTACGAGCAGGACGCTGGCCCGGTGCGCGAGCACATGTGCCACGAAGTGCATGCGATCGGCGCCGACAGCACCCTCATCGATGCCATCCAGTGCTTCCTGAACCGCCCGCTGCGTTGCCTGCCGGTCACCGAGAACGGGCGCGTGATCGGCCAGATCTCGCGTCGCGACATCCTCGTCGCACTGGAAAAGATGCGCCGCTAAAGCTGCGCCGCCGTGGGCCCCGGGGCACCCGGCGGCGGCACGCATTCAGGCCGCGGGCGCCTGCGGTGGCAACCACAGGCAGGCGCCCTTGTTCGCCTTGGCGATCGCGGCCAGATACTCGTCATGGGCGGCGAGTTCCTCGCCGGACGCGCGCAGCACGCGCAGCGGCGGGCGCTCGAACGGCACCCCGTCGACCTCGCCCTGGCCGGGTACGGGCTCGTCGAGCGCCATGATCAGGCTCTCCTGACCGCGCGTCATCGCCAGATAGACTTCGGCGAGCAGTTCCGCATCGAGCAGCGCGCCGTGCAGCGTGCGGTGACCGTTGTCGATCTGATAGCGGTCGCACAACGCGTCGAGCGAGGCTTTCTTGCCCGGGTTCTGCTCCTTGGCCATCTTCAGCGTGTCGATGACCCCGGCGCACAGCGCGTTGAGCGCGGGCCGTCGCAGCAAGGCCAGCTCGTTGTTGAGGAAGCCGACGTCGAAACTCGCGTTGTGGATCACCAGTTCGGCATCGCGCACGAACTCCACGAAATCGTCGGCGATGGCGGCGAACAAGGGTTTGTCGGCGAGGAACTCCTCGGTAATGCCGTGCACCGCCACCGCCTCGGCATCGATCCCGCGTTGCGGGTTGATGAAAACGTGGAAGTGACGCCCGGTGAGGCTGCGGTTGAGCAGTTCGACGCAGCCGATTTCGATCACGCGGTCGCCGTTGCGCCAGTCCAGGCCGGTGGTTTCGGTATCGAGAACGATCTGTCGCATGCTCAGTTCTCCACCGCCGCACCGGCCTTGCGCGCGGCCTCGGTGCCACGGCGCGCGAGCTCGTCGGCGCGCTCGTTCTCGGGGTGGCCGTTGTGCCCGCGCACCCACAGCCACTGCACCTGATGGCGCGCCGCGGCGCGGTCGAGCTCCTGCCACAGGTCGGCGTTCTTCACCGGCTCCTTCGACGCGGTCTTCCAGCCGCGCTTCTTCCAGCCGTGTATCCACTCCGAAATGCCTTTCTGCACGTACTGGCTGTCGGTATGGACGCGCGCCGCCACCGGGCGCTTGAGGGCATCGAGCGCGCGGATCACCGCGGTCATTTCCATGCGGTTGTTGGTGGTCTGCGGCTCGCCGCCCCAGATTTCCTTCTCATGGCCACCGGCGCGCAGGATCGCCCCCCAACCGCCGGGGCCGGGATTGCCGCTGCAGGCACCGTCGGTGTAGATATCAACTTCTTCCATCGATCTTCCTCGTTGCGCTCCCGACGCCGCCGTTGCGCTGGGCAAGGGCCGAGAGCCGTTTCGCGCTTGCGCGCTTGTTCTGCCATTTGGGCGTGATCAGCCGGGTGCCGTGCACGCGCTTGATGCCGTGCAGCAGGTAGCCCGCGCCGCACATCGGCCACCAGCGTCGCCCTAGCCTGTCCATGAAGTGCCAGTGCTCGAGCCATTTGCTCGACGCCACCGCCGGCGCATAGCAGCCGAAGCGCCCGCCCTGGGTCTCGAAGCCGAGCAGGGTCAGCCAGTCGCGCACGCGCACCGGCGACAGATACTGCCCGCGCCACGGAAACGGTCCGCGCTTGCCCGCCTTCAGCCGCCGCAACCCCCACAGGCTGTAGGGGTTGAAGCCGGCGATGACCACACTGCCCTCGGGCACCAGCACGCGCTCGACCTCGCGCAGCACCTGGTGCGGATGCCGCGAGAACTCCAGCACATGGGGCAGCACGACGAGATCGATGCTCGCGCTGGCAATCGGCAGCTCATGCTCGCTGGCGCGCACACTGGCTTCGCCCAGGCGCGCGCAGGCGAAGCGGAACGGCATCCGGTTGGCGCGCAGAAAATCGATCTCGGGCAGGCCGATCTGCAGCGCGTTGTAGCCGAAGACGTCGGCGACGATGAGATCGAACGCGGCCTGCTCCCACTCCAGCAGATACCGCCCCTGAGGCGAGGTCAGCCAGTCGGACAGGCTGAGAATGGACATGAACGGTCAACACTTCACGGTTCGCATCGCAGGCATTATCGGCCAAAACCGGCGCCCGGACACGGCCTTCGCACGTTCCGCGCCCGCCTCGCGGCACGCCGCCTTCGCCGGCGACCCGCTCCGCGCAGGCTGCGGCGGACGGGCCGCGGAACTGGTATTTTCCCCCGCACCCCGCCAGCCACGGCGCCACAGCGTCACGGCACTTTCAGCCCTAAGAGGATCATCGCCCCATGAACATCACGCCCATCCCCGCCTTTCGCGACAACTACATCTGGCTGCTCGACGACGGCCGTCACGCGGTGGCGGTCGATCCGGGCGACGCCGAACCGGTGCTGCGCCATCTTGCCGCGCACGGACTCGAACTGTGCGCAATCCTGATCACTCACCACCACGCCGACCACGTCGGCGGCCTGGCGGCACTCACCGCCGCCGCGCCGGTGCCGGTCCATGGCCCGGCGCGCGAAGCGATTGCCGGCATCACCCATCCCGTTCGCGAAGGCGACCGGGTGCGGATCGCCGAACTCGACCTGGCGTTCGACGTGCTCGACGTCCCCGGCCACACCGCCGGCCACGTCGCCTATCACGCCGCCGCGCCGGCTCCCGGCCTGCTGTTCTGCGGCGACACCTTGTTCTCGGCCGGCTGCGGCCGCCTGTTCGAAGGAACGCCGGCGCAGCTGGCCGATTCGCTGGCGAAATTCGCCGTCCTCGACGATCGCACCCTGGTCTGCTGCACGCACGAATACACCGAAGCCAACCTCGTCTTCGCGCGCGCCGCCGAACCGCACAACCCCGAACGCGACGCCTACGCCGCCGCCTGTGCCGCACTGCGCGCCGCAGGCCGGCCCACGCTGCCGAGCACGATCGGGCGCGAAAAGGCGATCAACCCCTTCCTGCGCACCGGCGCGGCGGACGTCATCGCCGCGATCACTGCCCAGTGCGGCAGCGCCCCGGCGGATGCCACCGCCTGTCTGGCCGCGCTGCGTGCCTGGAAGGACGACTTCAAGGGCTGAACGTCCGCCGCCATCGGGCGCTGGCACGCGCGCTCAACACGCGTAACGGTTGCGCCCGCCCTGCTTGGCCCGATAGAGCGCATCGTCGGCGAGCTTGAGCAGCTCGCCGGGTTCCTGCACCCCGCCGCGCACCGGCGCCGCACTCGCCACCCCGGCGCTGATCGTCACCACCGGCGCTGCCACCGAGTGGCGATGGGTGATGCCAAGCGCCTCGACCGCGGCGCGCATCGCCTCGGCCACCGCGCAGGCGCCGTCGCTGGCGGTGTCAGGCAGGATGGCGACGAACTCCTCGCCGCCATAGCGCGCGACCATGTCGGTAGGCCGCCGCAAGGTCTGCTCCAGAGTGCGCGCCACCGCCTTCAGGCACTCGTCGCCAACCTGGTGGCCGTAGCCGTCGTTGAACTGCTTGAAGGCATCGACATCGACCACGATCAGCGACAGCGCGGTGCCGTTGCGCGTCGCCCGCCGCCATTCGCGCACCAGGGCCTCGTCGAAGCTGCGGCGATTGGCGATGCCGGTGAGGCCATCGACCGAGGACAGCCGCAGCAGCTCGCGGTTGGCCTCGTCGAGCCGGCGCGTGAGCACCAGCAGCGAGTAGCGCATCTGCGCGATGCGCTGCATCGCGCGCACCTTGGCCTTGAGCACGACTTCGGACACCGGCTTGACCAGATAGTCGTCGCCGCCGACCTCGATCGCGCGCTGCAGGTCGTCCTCGCTGGTGCGCGCGGTGAGGAAGATGATCGGCGTCCATTCGCCGTCCTGTTCGAGCTGGCGGATGCGGTGGGCGACCTCGAAACCGTCGAGCCCGGGCATGATGACGTCGAGCAGCACGAGATCGGGGCGCGAGGCCTTGAACATCTCGATGCCGGTCTCGCCGTCGCGCGCATGCGTCGCCGTCAGCCCCATGGCGGAGAGCTGATGGCAGATGAGGGTGGCACTGGTGAAGGTATCCTCGATGACCAGGACTTTCATGATGCAGGCGCAGGCCCCGTGTTTCGCTGAAGCCCGCCATCGTACCAAGGGAAACGGCCCGCCCCGGGGCTTTCTGCCGTCCTTCCGGCGATTTCTCACGGGCGGCCCGGCCGCGCGGCGTACCGCCCACCAATCACCTGCCATCGCCGAGCGCAGACCAAATCGCTACAATCCCGCGATGCTCTACGACATCGCCCGCCCCTTCCTGTTTTCGCTCGACGCGGAAACCGCCCACGAATTCACCCTCGCCGCCCTCAACCTCGCCGGCCGCGCCCTGCCCGCCGGCCAGCCTGCCGCGGCGCGCACGGTCGAGGTCATGGGCCTGCGCTTTCCCAACCGCATCGGCCTCGCCGCCGGGCTGGACAAGAACGGCGAGGCGATCGACGGCCTCGCCCGCCTCGGTTTCGGCTTTCTCGAGATCGGCACGGTCACGCCGCGGGCGCAGCCCGGCAACCCGCGCCCGCGCCTGTTCCGCCTGCCCGAAGTGCGCGGCATCATCAACCGCATGGGGTTCAACAACCACGGCGTCGATGCGCTCGTCGCCAACGTGCACGCGGCGAAGTTCCGCGGCATCCTCGGCATCAACATCGGCAAGAATTTCGACACCCCGATCGAACGCGCCGCCGACGACTACCTCGCCTGCCTCGACAAGGTCTATGCGCTGGCGAGCTACGTGACGATCAACATTTCCTCGCCCAATACCCAGAATCTGCGCCAGTTGCAGGGCGAGTCCGAACTCGACGACCTCCTCGGCAAGCTCAAGGCGGCGCAGCAGCGCCTCGCCGACGCACACGGCCGCTACGTGCCGCTGGCGCTGAAGATCGCCCCCGATCTCGACGACGCGCAGATCGTCAACATCGCCGACGCGCTGCGCCGCCACCGCATCGACGGCGTGATCGCCACCAACACCACGATTTCGCGCGACAAGGTCCAGGGCGTGCGCTACGCCGAACAGCAGGGCGGGCTCTCCGGCGCGCCGGTGTTCGAGGCCTCCACCGCGGTGGTCGCCGCGCTCGCGCGCGCGCTCGGCGGAGAATTGCCGATCATCGCCGCCGGCGGCGTCACCGACGGCCGCGGCGCGCGCGCCAAGCTCGATGCCGGCGCCCAGCTGGTGCAGCTCTACAGCGGCCTGATCTACCGCGGCCCGGCGCTGGTCGGCGAATGCGTGCGCGCCACCGACTAGCCCCGTCGCACCGGCCCTCCTCTCCCCGTCACCGCCGCAGGCTTGAGCGCCCCAGCCCGGCGGGGGATAATTTCACGATCGTTTGCGGCAGCGGATCATGAGCAGCTACATCTTCGTCATCATCGGTGCGGTTCTGGTGAACAACGTGGTTTTCGTCCGCATCCTCGGCCTGTGCCCGTTCATGGGCGTGTCGAAGAAGCTCGAGACCGCGATCGGCATGGGCGCCGCGACCACCTTCGTGCTGACCCTGGGCGCGGGCTCGAGCTACCTGATCGACCACTACCTGCTGGTGCCCAACGACCTCGGCTACCTGCGCACGCTGTCCTTCATCGTCGTCATCGCCGCCATCGTCCAGCTCACCGAGCTGGTGATCCAGAAGACCAGCCCGCTGCTGCACCAGGTGCTGGGCATCTACCTGCCGCTGATCACCACCAACTGCGCGGTGCTCGGCGTGCCGCTGCTCAACGTCGCGCTCGCCCACGATTTCGCCGAGTCGTTGCTGTTCGGCTTCGGCTCGTCGATCGGCTTCACCCTCGCCTTGGTGCTGTTCGCCGGCATCCGCGAGCGCCTCGACGGCGCCGACGTGCCCGCGCCGTTCAAGGGCACGGCGATCGCGATGATCACCGCCGGGTTCATGAGTCTGGCCTTCATGGGCTTTGCCGGACTCGACCGTTTCCACTGATGGCGCGTCCTCTCCACCCCCGGCAGCCCGCAGCGGGCGACCCGCGAACCCTGACCCTGCGCAAGGCGCACGCCGCGCCCCCGACGTATCCTCGCGCCTTCCCGCACATCGACCCGCCATGCTGACCGCCCTCCTCATCATGACCGCCATCGCGCTGGTGCTCGGCGCGGCACTGGGCTACGCCGCCATCCGCTTCAAGGTCGAAGGCGATCCGCTGGTCGAGAAGATCGACGCCATCCTGCCGCAGACCCAGTGCGGGCAGTGCGGCTACCCGGGCTGCAAGCCCTACGCCGACGCCATCGCCAAGGGCGAAGCCGACATCAACCAGTGCCCGCCCGGCGGCGAGGAAGGCGTGCGCAAGCTCGCCGACCTGCTCGGCCGCGAGTTCAAGCCGCTGTCCGAGGAGCACGGCGTCGAGAAACCCAAGGCGGTCGCCGTGATCGACGAGCAGACCTGCATCGGCTGCACGCTATGCATCCAGGCCTGTCCGGTCGATGCCATCGTCGGTGCCGCCAAGCAGATGCACACCGTGGTCGAGCCGCTGTGCACCGGCTGCGAGCTGTGCGTCGCCCCCTGCCCGGTCGATTGCATCGCCATGGTGCCGGTGGCGGAGACGGTGCAAACCTGGAAATGGAAATACCCCGTGATCGACATCAGGAAGGCGGCATGATCGGGCGCCTGTTCGGTTTCCGTGGCGGCGTCAAACCCGACGCCCACAAACACGAATCGGCCGAGGCGCCGATCCGCCCCGCGCCGCTGCCGCCGCGCCTGGTGGTGCCGCTGCGCCAGAGCACGCGCGCCACCGCGCGCTGCATCGTGCAGGTCGGCGACCGCGTGCGGAAGGGCCAGCGCATCGGCGAGCCCGAAGGCGCCCTCGGCACCGCGGTGCATGCGCCGACCTCGGGCACGGTCACCGCGTTCGGCCTGCATGCGCTTGCCCACCCCTCGGGGCTGGACACGCGTTGCGTCACCATCGAACCCGACGGCGAGGAACGCTGGATCGAGCGCCGCCCCTTCGACATCGCGACCGCAAGCCGTGCGCAAACCCTCGCCCACCTGCGCGACTGCGGCATCGTCGGCCTGGGCGGCGCGACCTTTCCCAGCCACGTCAAGCTCGGCAAGGGCGACGGCATCGACACGCTGATCCTCAACGGCGCCGAATGCGAGCCGTGGATCACCTGCGACGACCGCCTGATGCGCGAGCGCGCCGACGCCATCCTCGCCGGCGCCATGCTGCTGCGCGAGTTGATCGGTGCGCGTCAGCTGATCGTCGGCATCGAGGACAACAAGCCGGAAGCGATCGCGGCGATGCGCGCGGCGGCCGCGCCGCTCGGCGCCGGGGTGGCGGTGGAGGCAGTGCCCGCGCTCTACCCGGCCGGCGGCGAGAAACAGCTCATCCGCGTGCTCACCGGCATCGAGATTCCCTACGGCAGGCTCGGCGCCGAGTTCGGCGTGCAGTGCTTCAACGTCGGCACCGCCCACGCCGTGTACCGCGCCATCGCCCACGGCGAACCGCTGATCTCGCGCGTGGTCACGCTCACCGGCAACGTCGCCCAGGCCGGCAACCACGAGGTCCTGATCGGCACGCCGGTCGAGCATCTGATCGCCCTCGCCGGCCCGCGCGCGGACACCGACCGCTATCTGATGGGCGGACCGATGATGGGCTTCGCGCTGCCGCGCCTCGACGTGCCGGTGGTCAAGGGCAGCAACTGCATCATCGCCGCCTCGCCCGCGCTGTTTCCGCCGGCCCCGCCCGAACAGCCCTGCATCCGCTGCGGCGAGTGCGCGCGCGCCTGCCCGGCCGAACTGCAGCCGTTCGAGCTGTACTGGTTCAGCCGCGCGAAGAATTTCGGCAAGGCGCAGGAATATCACCTGTTCGACTGCATCGAATGCGGCTGCTGCGCCTACGTCTGCCCGTCGCACATTCCGCTGGTCGATTACTACCGTTTCGCCAAGAGCGAGATCTGGGCGCGCGAGCGCGACAAGACCGCCGCCGACCAGGCGCGCGAGCGCTTCGAGTTCCGCAACTTCCGCCAGGAACGCGAGAAGGAGGAAAAGGCCGCCAAGCTCGCCGCCAAGGCCGCCGAAACGCGCGCCAAGCTCGCCGGTGGCGAGGGCGGCGCCGACAGCGCGGCCGCGCCGGCCGCGCCCGCCGCCGAAGACCCGAAGAAGGCGCTGATCGCCGCCGCGCTCGCCCGCGCCAAGGCGCAGAAGGCCGAGGCGCAGCCGAAGAACGTGGACGCGCTCGACGCGACGACCCAGGCCGAGAT
>JAEWVQ010000010.1 GCA_023459095.1 Pseudomonadota bacterium
ACCCTGACCCTGCCCGACGAGCAGCGCGTGATCCTGCTCGCGATCGACGTGTCGCTGAGCATGAGCGCCACCGACATCGCCCCCACCCGGCTCGCCGCGGCGCAGGCGGCGGCGCGCCGCTTCGTCGCCGAGCAGCCGCCGGACGTGCGCATCGGCATCGTGTCGTTCGCCGGCACCGCCTCGCTGGTGCAGCCGCCGACGCGCATGCACGAAGACCTCAACGCCGCCATCGACCGCCTCGAACTCGACCGCCACACCGCGATCGGCAGCGGCATCCTGCTCGCGCTCGCGACCCTGTTCCCCGAGGACGGCGCCGAGTTGCAGAACGCCATGCTCGGCACCGACGACGACCCCGCGGCGCGCGGCCCCCACCCCAAGTCGGCGCCCGCACGCCCGCCCGCGGTGGAGCCGGGTTCGTTTCCGTCGGCGGCGATCATCCTGCTCACCGACGGCCGCCGCACCACCGGCCCCGATCCGGTGGAGGCCGCGCGCATGGCCGCCGAGCGCGGCGTGCGCGTGTTCACGGTGGGCTTCGGCACCACCGAGGGCGCGGTGCTGAGCGGCGACGGCTGGTCGATCTACATGCGCTTCGACGAGGAGGCGCTCAAGGCGATCGCCGACATCACCCGCGCACGTTACTTTTATGCCGGCTCCGCCGACGAGCTCAGCCGGGTGTACGGCGAGCTCAACACGCGCTTCGTGCTCGAGCGCCGCGGCACCGAGATCACCGCGCTGTTCGCCGCCGCCGCCGCCGGACTCGCGCTCGTCGCCGCGGCGCTGTCGGTGTGGTGGTTCAGCCGCGCGGGCTGACCTCCGGCTCATGACGGTCGCACTGCGCCCACGGCACCGTGGCGAAGGCTTCGGCAAGGTGGTCGAGCAGCGCGCGCAGCTTCACCGACAGATGCTTGCGCGACGGATACAGCGCATGCACGCCGACCGCGTGCCCGGCGTAATCGGGCAGCACGCGCTGCAGGCGGCCGCTGGCGAGGTCGTCGCCGACGAGAAAGGTGGGCTGCAGCACGATGCCGCCGCCGGCGAGCGCCACCGCGCGGCAGGTGTCGCCGTTGTTGGCGCGCAGGCGCGGGCGGGTCAGCACCTCTTCCTCGACGCCGTCGGGGCCGACGAAGCGCCACACGTCGCCGCCCTGCCAGTAGTGGTAACCGATCACCTCGTGCCCGGCGAGGTCGGCCAGGCGCTGCGGCGTGCCGCGGCGGGCAAGGTAGGCGGGCGCCGCGCACATCACGATGCGCGTGGTCGCCAGCAGGCGCGACACCAGCGACGAATCCTGCAGCCGGGTGATGCGGATGGCGAGGTCGTAGCCCTCGTCGACCAGATCGACCATGCGGTCGGTGAGGGTTACGTCCAGTTCCACGCCCGGGTGGCGGGCGAGAAAGCTGCCCCACAGCGGCGCCAGATGCAGCACGCCGAACGACACCGGCGCGTTGATGCGGATCGTGCCGAGCAATTGCCCGGTGACCGCGCCCACCGCGCCGTCGGCCTCGTCGAGGTCGGCGAGGATTTGCTTGCTGCTCGCGTAATAGGCGCGCCCGGCCTCGGTGAGCGACAGCCGACGCGTCGTGCGCTGCAACAAACGGGCGCCGAGACGGGTCTCCAGTTCATGCACGGCGCGCGACACCGCGGCCTTCGACATGCGCAGCGCCTCGCCCGCGCCGACGAAGCTGCCGGCATCGACGACCGCGACGAAGGTTTCGAGTTCGCGAAAACGCCCCATTATTTGTTCCGATAAATGAAACAGTCAGTCCATTGGAAGCCAGTTTATCGCCATCAGAATCTTCAATAAAGTGCCGCCATCAGCATCGGGGCCCTGCCCCAGCCCCCGGATACCACCATGACCCTGCCCACCCTGTTCCTGTCCCACGGCTCGCCGATGTTCGCGCTCCACCCCGGCGCCGCCGGCGCCCTGCTCGGCCGCCTCGGCGCGTGGCTGCCGCGGCCGCGCGCGATCCTCGTGGTGTCGCCGCACTGGATGGCGCGCGGCCTCGAAGTCCTCTCCGCGCCCGCGCCGGCTACCGTGCACGATTTCGGCGGTTTCCCGCCCGCCCTGTACGCGCTGTCGTATCCCGCGCCGGGCGCACCGGAAGTGGCCGCCGAGATCATCGCGCTGCTCGCCGCCCGCGGCATCGAAGCGCGCGCCAACGACCGCGCCGGACGCGACCACGGCGCCTGGGTGCCGATGCTGCACCTGTACCCGGCCGCCGACCTGCCGCTGCTGCAGGTGTCGCAGCCGGCCACGCGCTCGCCGCAGGTCATGTACGAACTCGGCCGCCTGCTCGCGCCGCTGCGCGCGCGCGGCGTGCTGATCGTCGGCTCCGGTAGCCTGACCCACAACCTGTACGAGATCCGCCGCGGCGAGAACCCCGGCGTGGAAACCTACGCCACCGAGTTCGCGGCCTGGATCGACCGTGCGATCGCCGCCGGCGACCTCGACGCCTTGCTCGACTACCGTGCGCGCGCGCCGCACGCCGAGCGCGCCCACCCCACCGACGAGCACCTGCTGCCGCTGCACTTCGCCCTCGGCGCCGCCGGCGACGACTGGACCACCGCCACCCGCCTGCCCGGCGAAGTCACCAACGGCGTGCTGGCGATGGACAGCTTCGCGTTCGGCGCGCGCGTCCCCGAGTCGGTTCTGAACCCCGCCCCTGCCCTGGACACCGCCCGATGAGCCCGACGCCCCCGCCCCGCTACACCTCGACCGCCATCGCCCTGCACTGGCTGATCGCGCTCGCCCTGTTCGGCCTCTTCGGCCTCGGCCTGTACATGACCGGGCTGTCGCTGTCGCCGACCAAGCTCAAGCTCTATTCGTGGCACAAGTGGGCCGGCGTGACCGTGTTCGTGCTGGTGCTGGTGCGCCTGGGCTGGCGCCTGCGCCACCGCCCGCCGGCGCTGCCCGAGAGCATGCCGGCGGTGCTGCGCCTCGCCGCAGCCAGCGCCCACTTCGCGCTCTACGCGCTGATGCTGGCGATTCCGCTCAGCGGCTGGCTGATGAGCTCGGCCAAGGGCTTCCAGACGGTGTGGTTCGGCGTGCTGCCACTGCCCGATCTGGTGGCGAAGGACGCCGCCCTCGGCGACGCCCTGGCGACGCTGCACATGGGCCTCAACTGGCTGCTCGCGGCGCTCGTCGTCGCCCATGCCGGCGCCGCGTTGAAGCATCACTTCATCGACCGCGACACCGTGCTCACCCGCATGCTGCCCGGCGGCGCCAAGCCCTGAAGCCCCCCGACAGTCCGATGCACATCGATAACAGAGAGAAATCCGCCATGACCCGGTTCGCCCCCCTCCCCTTGCGCCGCACCCTCGCCACCGCCGGCCTCGGCCTGCTGCTGCTTGCCCCGGCCGCCCACGCCGCCGAACTGCAGCGCGTCGACCCGGCCGCCAGCCGCATCGCCTTCACCTACAAGCAGATGGGGGTGGCGATGGATGGCCGCTTCGGCAAGTTCGACATCGACCTCGCCTTCGACCCGGCCAAGCCCGAGTCCGGCCGCACCGCGATCGCGATCGAGCTCGCCAGCATCGATGCCGGCTCCGCCGAGGCCAACGACGAGGTGGTCGGCAAGGCCTGGTTCGACGCCAAGGCCCACCCCAAGGCGGTGTTCAAGTCGACCGGCGTCAAGGCGCTCGGCGGCAACCGCTTCGAGGCCCAGGGCACGCTGACGATCAAGGGCCGCAGCCAGCCGGTCAGCGCCCCGTTCACATTCACGCCGCAGGGCGAGGCCGGCATCTTCGACGGCAGCTTCGTCATCCGCCGTGCCGACTTCGCCATCGGCGAAGGCGACTGGGCCGACTTCGGCATCGTCGCCAACGAGATCACCGTCAAGTTTCACGTCCTCGCCGCCCGCTAAGGCGCGGACACCCCCAGCGCTACAACCCCAACCTCGAAAACCCAAACCCAAGCAACCCCGCAACGGAGAGAACCCATGAAAACCCTCGCCACCCTCGCCCTCACCACCGCGCTCGCCGCGCCCGCCCTGGCCGCACCGCAGACCTTCGCGATCGACAACAGCCACACCTTCCCGCGCTTCTCGTACAGCCACTTCGGCCTGTCCACCCAGTTGTCGCGCTTCAACAAGACCACCGGCACCGTGGTCCTCGACAAGGCGGCCAAGACCGCGTCGGTCGACGTCACCATCGACATGAAGTCGGTCGACACCGGCTTCGCGCTGTTCAACAACCACATCCAGGGCGCCGATTTCCTCGACACCGCGACCTATCCGACCGCCACCTTCAAATCGACCAAGGTGCATTTCGACGGCGACAAGCCGACCGCGATCGACGGCAACCTGACGATCAAGGGCGTGACCAAGCCGGTGACGCTGAAGGTCACCGCCTTCACCGCCATGCCGCACCCGATGCTGAAGAAGGACGCGATCGGCGCCAACGCCACCGTGGTGATCAAGCGCAGCGAGTTCAACGCCGGCAAGTACGCGCCCAACGTCGGCGACGACGTCACCATCGACATCGCCCTCGAAGCGGTCGAAGCCTCCGAATAAGCGCCGCTCACGGCTGCCTCGGCACCCGCGCCCCGGCCTCGGCCGGGGCGTTTGCGTTGACCGTCGCTGCACCCATAGAACGGGCAGCGCACACCCACGCTGCGCGCCCGCCTTGCCACGGGAGAAAATGCCGCGCAAGAATGACGCCTTGCGCCCCTGCGCGCCCCACCGCTCCCGCACGACATGTCGACTTTCGAACAGCATCCGCAGCGCCAGGCCCTCAACGACGAAGTCCACGCCCGCCCGCCGGTGCCGCTCGACACCCCCGAGTTCGTCACCTACCTCGCCTTCCTGCACCGCAACGGCAGCGCCGAGCGCGAGGCCGACCACCTCCGCACGCTGGCCGAACAGCTCGGCGCGCCGGCACCGTCGATCGACAGCGGCCACGTGCTGCTCGACGGCGGCGGCTTCCGCCTGAAGTGGGAACGCCACAACGAGTTCTCCAGCTACACCTTTTTCCGCCGCATCGAAGCCGGCGACGGCGACGACGACAACGCCCTGCTCGCGGTGCCCGCGGCCTGGCGGCGCGACATTCCCGGGCAGCTGATCGCCGCCACCCACATCGAACTGCGCGACGTCGCCGCGGTGCCACCGGCCTCGGTGCTGGTGCAGGCCTCGCCGCGCGGCACCACGCTGGTCGCCGCCCAGATCGCCGACGGCGCGGGCTGGGTGTTCACCGACTTCCAGCTCGACGACGGTTTCACCCGCTTCCTGCTCCTCGACGCCGGCCTCACCCCGCGCCAGGCCGGGCGCACCGTGCAGCGCCTGGTCGAAATCGAAACCTACCGTGTGATGGCACTGCTCGCGTTTCCGGTGGCCAAGGACGTCGGCCGCCTGGTGTCGCGTGCCGAGGGCGAACTCGCCGACCTCATGGACGGCCTCGGCGAAGCGCGCACCGCCGACGACGACCGCGCCGTGCTCAACCGCCTCACCCGGCTCGCCGCCGAGGTCGAGCACTCGGTGGCGCGCACCACCTTCCGCTTCGGCGCCGCCGCGGCCTATTTCCGCCTCGTGCGCCAGCGCATCGCCGACCTGCGCGAAGTGCGCCAACCCGGCTTTCCGACCCTGAGCGAATTCATGGAGCGCCGCCTTGCCCCCGCGCTCGACACCTGCGCCGCCACCGCGCGCCGCCAGGAAGACCTCTCCAGCCGCATCGCGCGCAACTCGCAACTGTTGCGCACCCGCGTCGACATCGAGCTGGAACGCCAGAACCAGGAACTGCTGGCGCAGATGAACCGCCGCGCCAAGATCCAGCTCCACCTGCAGGAAACCGTGGAAGGGCTGTCGGTGGTGGCAATCACCTATTACGCATCTCAACTGGTGAACTACGTCGCCAAGGGCGCCAAGGACTACATCGCGCCGGCCACCCCGGAAATCGTCACCGCGGTGTCGATCCCGCTCATCGGCGCAATCGTCGCCCTCGGCCTGCGGCGGATGCGCAAGGCGCTGGGGAAGGAAGAGGCTGCCGCGCACGGGTAAGGCTGCGCGGGCTCGATCGCCATGAAAACAGGCACCGGAACCAATCCGGCAGCGGCGGGGCAGGCCCGATCCGGGCGCGCCGGTGGCGTCCGCAGGCACGGATTCTGCCCCGTGCCTTGCCCCCGCCGCAGCCCGAAACTGCCGCCCCCTCCCCTATAA
>JAEWVQ010000011.1 GCA_023459095.1 Pseudomonadota bacterium
CCAGCGCCCACACCCGGCGCGCGCGCCGCGCGCGGACTGCGGCGCTTGCTGCGATCGACCTCGCCCCTGCCATCGTCACCGCCCTCCTCATCGCGCCACGTCCGCCCGCGCCGCCTCCACCCGCGTCGGCCCACCCGCCGCGCGCACCCGCCCGCCGTACCAGCTCAACGTCTGCGCGAGCGCGATCATCGCGCCGATGCCGGCGACACTGACCGCCAGCTGCAGCCACAGCGCGCCGCCGAATTCGATCAGGATCAGATGGCCGGCGAACGACAGGAAGATGCCGAGGCAGAACACGTGCAGCGACTGGCGCCCGCAGGCAATCGCCGGCTGCGCCCAGCGCTGCCCGAGGAAGGCCGCGGTGCGCGGCACGAGCCGTGTCGCCAGCCAGGCGAGGGCAAGAAAATGGACGAGGCGCAGGGTATCGAGGCTGGTCTTGTCGATCGGGTACATCCACGCCGCGAGCGCCTCGGGCACCCAGCGCTCGAGCGCCGGCACCTGCCAGCTCGCCACCACCAGGCCGGCGCCGAGCACGTAGCCCCCCGCCGCCGCGTCGAGCGCGCGCCGCCAGCGCCAGCAACCGCCGAGCACCGCGGGGTGGAGCGCGCACAGCGCGCCGATCACGAACAGCAGCTGCCAGGCAAAGGGGTTGAAAAACCAGGCATTGCCCTCAGGCTGCGCGGGCAGGTTGATGCCGGTCACGCGCACCGCGACGAACAGCGCCAGCGAAGCCGCGAGCGCCCAGCCGGGGCGCCGCAGCAACAGCCACAGCAGCGGCGGAAAGCACAGCAGCAGCACGATGTACATCGGCAGCACGTCCATGTTCACCGGGCGGAATTCGAGCAGCAGGGCCTCGAACAGCGCGCGGTGGGGCGCGTCGAGGAGGCGGCCGACGTTCATCTCCTCGACGTACATCGGGTTGCTGAAGCGCTCGGCGACGTAGCCGATCTGCGCGGTGTAGAACAGGAACAGGATGAGGTGGGCGACGTACAGCTGCCAGCAGCGCCGCCACACGTGCAGCACCGCAAAGCCGAAGCCCTGCTGCAGCATCGGCCGGCGGTAGGCGAGCGCGGCCGAATAGCCGGAGATGAAGACGAAGATCTCGGTGGCGTCGGAAAAGCCGAAATTGCGCACCGTGAGCCAGTTGAACAGGTTGTCCGGGATGTGGTCGAGGAAAATCCACCACAGCGCCAGGCCGCGGAAGAAATCGAGGCGCAGGTCGCGCGCCGACGGCGCAGGCGGAGCAGGAACGGACGGCGGCATGCGGGCGGATATTCGAAGCGTGTGGACAAAGCCCGAGATCGGGGCAACGGACGATCGGGACGGCGGCGGCTCTCGGGTACACTGCCCGCAACCTTCACGACCCGGCGATTTTCCCATGATCCAGATCCGACTGGTGCCCGTCACCCCCTTCGAACAGAACTGCAGCATCGTCTGGTGCGACCAGACCCGCAAGGCCGCGGTGGTCGACCCCGGCGGCGACCTCGACCGCATCCTCGCCGCGGTCGAGGCGCTCGGCATCACCGTGGACAAGATCCTCATCACCCACGGCCACATCGACCACGCCGGCGCCACCGCCGCGCTCGCGCGCCGCCTGGGCGTGGCCGTGGAAGGTCCGCACCAGGACGACCGCTTCTGGATCGAGGGCATGCCGCAGCAGAGCAAGATGTTCGGCTTTCCCGACGTCGAGGTCTTCGAGCCCACGCGCTGGCTCAAGGACGGCGACACCGTGAGTGTCGGCGAAGCCTGTTTCGACGTCGTCCATGCCCCCGGCCACACTCCCGGCCACGTCGTGTTCGTGCAGCCCGAGGCGCGCCTCGCCCTGGTCGGCGACGTGCTCTTTGCCGGCTCCATCGGCCGCACCGACTTTCCGCGCGGCGACCACGCCACGCTGATCGCGTCGATCCGCAACAAGCTGTTCCCGCTCGGCGACGACATCACCTTCGTCCCCGGCCACGGCCCGACCTCGACCTTCGGCCACGAACGCGCGACCAACCCCTACGTCGGCGACCACGCCTGACAACGAGGCGGGTACCGGGCGAACACCCCCGTACCCGCCGTGCACGCGGCTCAGCGCTGCTTGAGCGCGTCGCGGATCTCGCGCAGCAGCTTGACGTCCTCCGGCTCCGGCGCGGGTTCGGCGGCCGGAGCCGGCTCGCTGCGCTTGAGCTTGTTGATCGCCTTGATGGCGACGAAGATCGCGAACGCGATGATCAGGAAGTCGATCGCGGTGTTGATGAAGGCACCGTACTTCACCAGCGGGGCGCCCGCCTTTTCCGCCGCTTCCAGGCTGTCGTAGGTGCCGCTGCCCAGGTTGACGTACAGATGGCGGAAATCGACCCCGCCAACGATGCGGCCGACGATGGGCATCACGATGTCCTTGACCAGCGAATCAACGATCTTGCCGAAGGCGCCGCCGATGATGACACCGACCGCGAGGTCGATGACATTGCCGCGCATGGCGAATTCCTTGAATTCCTTGATGAAGCTCATGTTGTTCTCCTTGATTGGGGTAACCGGCCGGGCTGCGGCGCCTGTCCGGCCCCTGCGTTCCGGCGCAGCCTGTGTGGAATCTTAGCCAGCCGGGCGCGGATCGCCCAGCACGGCACCGCCCGCACGGGGCAAACGGCGCGGAGCGGCGCACCGCAGACGGCAAACTTAGCGCCGCGTCCGGCCGGGTTCTAAGCTGAGCGGGGAGGAGTGCGGCCGGCGCGGCGCCTCGCCCGTGCCGGCGCAGCGGTCCTCGTTCCCAGCCTAGAGAGGAGTCCGTGATGAACCGCAATCGCTCCGCCCCCGGCGCCATCGGCGCCTTCCAGCCGCGCCGCCGCGCCCTGCTCGGCGCCGCCGCCGCCCTGCCCTTACTGCTCGCCGGCGGCTGCGCGGTGACCCGTTCCACCAAAGCCCCCGCCGAACGCCGCCGCGAGATCAACGCCGGCATCGACTCGACCCTGCAACGGCTGTACGCCGAGGTCCGGGGCTCGCGCGAACTCGCCGCCAAGGCCCGCGGCCTGCTCGTATTTCCCTCCATCCTCGCCGCCGGCCTCGGCATCGGCGGTGAATACGGCGAGGGCGGGCTGCGCGTGGGCAACCGTGTCGAAGGCTATTACAGCATCGCCAGCGGCTCGTTCGGTTTTCAGGCCGGTGCGCAATCGAAGGCGCTGGTGATGCTGTTCATGACCGGCGAAGCGCTCGACAGATTCCGCAACAGCAGCGGGTGGACGGCGGGTGCCGACGCCTCGGTGGCGCTGGTCAAGATCGGCGCCAACGGCGAGATCGACCTGAACAGCCTCAGCCAGGCGGTCAATGTGTTCGCGCTCACCAATGCCGGGCTGATGTACAACCTGACCATAGAAGGCACCAAGGTCAGCCGGCTGGAGATCTGAGGCGGCACCGCCAGCCCGGCGCGCGCGGCGCTGCCCCCGCCCTGCGCGCGCCCCTCGACGCACACTTTCAAACGACCGTTTGAACTCTGCCCGCGGCATGTTAGATTTCCCCGCTCCCGGCGCCCACGCCCGGAACACGACCAAGGAGACGCCATGCCCATTCCCACCGCCTTCCGCGGCGCCCTGCGGGTGCCGGCCATCGCCGCACCGATGTTTCTGGTCTCCGGCCCGGAACTGGTGATTGCCACCTGCAAGGCCGGCGTCGCCGGCACCTTTCCCGCGCTCAACGCTCGTCCGGCGGCCCAGTTCGACGCCTGGCTGGGCGAGATCGACGCGGCGCTCGCCGCCCAGCGCGCGGCCGCGCCCGACGCGCCCTGCGCCCCCTACGGCGTCAACCTGATCCTGCATCCGTCGAACCCGCGCCTGGCCGAGGATCTCGCCACCGTGGTGCGCCACCGCGTGCCCTTCGTCATCACCAGCCTCGGCCACCCCGGCGAGGTCGTGCGCGCGGTGCATGAATACGGCGGCCTGGTGTTCTCCGACGTGGTCCATGCCTACCACGCGAAGAAGGCGATCGCCGCCGGCGTGGACGGCATCATCGCGGTGGCGAGCGGCGCCGGCGGCCATGCCGGGACGCAGAGCACGATCAGCCTGATCCGCGAGATCCGCAGCTTCTGGGACGGCGTGCTGATTGCCGCGGGCAGCATCTCGGACGGCGCGGCGATCCGCGCGGTGGAGGTGCTCGGCGCCGATTTCGCCTACATGGGCACGCGCTTCATCGCCACCCGCGAATCCCGCGCCCAGGACGAATACAAGCAGATGGTGGCGGCCTGCGGCGCGGCCGACATCGTGTATACCGACGCCATCTCCGGCACCAACGCCAACTTCCTGTGGCCCAGCCTCGAAAAGGCCGGCTTCGAACGCGCGCAGCTGCTCGCCGGCCACGGCAAGGGCAAGATCCACGACATGAGCGACGAGGCGCGCGCCTGGCGCGACGTGTGGAGCGCCGGCCACGGCGTGGCGACGATCGCCGACGTGCCGCCGGTGGCCGAACTCGTCGACCGCCTCGCCGCCGAGTACCGCACCGCCTGCGCGCTGCCGCCGAGCGCCGCGCTCGGCGGCGGCTGAACCCGGGTCGCGGGCATTGGCGCGCAGCCGCCGTGGGCACGGCCGATCGGCTATCCTCCGCCCCCATGCTCGCATTCGTCCAGGTACTCACCAGCGGCATCGCGACCGGCTGCGTTTATGGGCTGGTGGCGCTGTCCTTCGTGCTGATCTACAAGGCCACCGCCACGGTGAGCTTCATGCAGGGCGAACTGCTGATGGTCGGGGCCTTCGCCGCGGTCGCCCTGCACCACGGCGCGGGCTGGCCGCTGTGGCTCGCCGCGGGCGGTGCCATCGCCGCCAGCGCCGCGCTCGGCGCCGCGCTCGAACGCAGCGTGCTGCGCCACGCGCTCGGCCAGCCCCATCTGGTTGCGGTGCTGCTCACCTTCGGCCTCGGCCTGATGCTGCGCGGCGCGGTCGGCAGCGTGCCCGCGGCGAGCCACGACATGCACCGCTTCGCCGGCAGCGACGCCGTGCTGCGCCTGGGCGGACTCGCCATCGCCGCCAGCCACGCGTGGGTGATCGCCGCCACCGCCGTGCTCGCGCTGCTCCTCACCCTGTTCTTCCGCCGCACCCGCGCCGGCCTCGCGCTGCGCGCCTGCGCCGAGGACGCGCGTATCGCCGCGCTGATGGGCGTGCCGGTGGCGCACATGCATCTGCTCGCATGGACGCTGGGCGCCGCACTCGCCGCAACCGCCGGCCTGCTGCTCGCGCCGATCACCTTCGTCCATCTGAACATGGGGCTGGTCGCCCTGAAGGCCTTTCCCGCCGCGGTGCTGGGCGGGCTCACCAGCCTGCCGGGAGCGCTCGCCGGCGGCCTGTTCCTCGGCGTCGCCGAAGCCCTCGCCGGGCTGGCACTGCCCGAAGGCAGCAAGGATGCGGTGCCCTACGTGCTGCTGATGCTCGCGCTGCTGCTGTTCCCGGACGGCCTCGCCGCGCGACGGCAGGCGCGGTGAGGCACGCGCGCGCCGCCCTGGGCCTCGTCGCGCTCGGCATCGCCGGGGCCCTCGCGCTGCGCTGGCTGGGCGCCGACTATGCACTTAGTCAAGCGACGCTGGTCGCCACCTACGCCATCGCCGGGCTCGGCGTGGTCATCATCGTCGGCCAGAACGGGCAGATCGCGCTCGGCCAAGGCGCGCCGGTCGCGCTCGGCGCCTACGTCGAGGCCGTCCTCGCCCTCCGCGGCGTGCCACCGCTGGCATCGCTGCCGCTGGCGATCGCCGCCGGCGCCGGTGCCGGCGCGCTCGCCAGCCTGCCCGCGCGCCGCCTCGGCGGTCTCTATTTCGGCATGAGCACGCTCGCCTGCGCGCTCCTCGTCGAAGAAGCCCTGGTGCGCTGGGAAGGCGTGACCCGCGGCGCCGCCGGGCTTGCGGTGCCGGCGCTGGCCTGGGGCGATTTCGCCGCGACCGAGCCCGGTGCCCAGC
>JAEWVQ010000012.1 GCA_023459095.1 Pseudomonadota bacterium
TGGTGGGCCCCCTGGGAGTCGAACCCAGCACCAACGGATTATGAGTCCGCTGCTCTAACCAGGCATGAGCTAGAGGCCCTGAAGCCGGGATTGTACCCGGGCCGGCACGGTGGCGAGGGCTCAGGCGTCGCTGTCGAGGAAGCTGCGGAGCTTTTCGGAGCGGCTGGGATGGCGCAGCTTGCGCAGGGCTTTGGCTTCGATCTGGCGGATGCGCTCGCGGGTGACGTCGAACTGTTTGCCGACCTCTTCGAGGGTGTGGTCAGTGTTCATTTCAATGCCGAAGCGCATGCGCAGCACCTTGGCTTCGCGCGGGGTGAGCGAGTCGAGCACTTCGGAGGTGGCGTCGCGCAGGCCGGAGTACATCGCCGCTTCGGCCGGGGCCAGGGTGGCGGTGTCCTCGATGAAGTCGCCCAGGTGGGAATCGTCGTCGTCGCCGATCGGCGTTTCCATGGAGATGGGCTCCTTGGAGATTTTCATGATCTTGCGGATCTTCTCCTCGGGCATCTCCATTTTCTCGGCCAGCGTCGCCGGGTCCGGCTCGAGACCGGTTTCCTGCAGGATCTGGCGGCTGATGCGGTTCATCTTGTTGATGGTCTCGATCATGTGCACCGGGATGCGGATGGTGCGCGCCTGATCGGCGATCGAGCGGGTGATGGCCTGGCGGATCCACCACGTGGCGTAGGTCGAGAACTTGTAGCCGCGGCGGTATTCGAACTTGTCCACCGCTTTCATCAGGCCGATGTTGCCTTCCTGGATGAGGTCGAGGAACTGCAGGCCGCGGTTGGTGTATTTTTTGGCGATCGAGATCACCAGGCGCAGGTTGGCCTCGGTCATCTCGCGTTTGGCGCGGCGCATCTTGGCTTCGCCGGTGGACATCTGGCGGTTGATGTCCTTGAGTTCCTTGAGCGGCAGGCCGATGCGCTCCTGCAGGTCAATGAGCTTTTGCTGCTCTTCGAGCACCGCGGGGTGTACGCGCATCAGGCCTTCGGCGTAGTTCTTGCCGGCGGCGATTTCGTCCTTCAGCCAGTCGAGCTGGGTCTCGTGGCCCGGGAAGACCTTGATGAAGTGCGGGCGCGGCATGCCGGCGCGGTCCACGCACAACTGCAGGATCTGGCGTTCGTGGCCGCGCACCTGTTCCACCATGTGGCGCACCGAGTCGCACAGGCGCTCGATCGACTTGGCGGTGAAGCGGATGTTGAGCAGTTCGTCGGAGATCTGCTGCTGGATCTTGAGGTAGGTCTTGTCCTGCGAGCCCTTCTTGCCGAGGGCGACCATCAGCTTCTCGTAGTGCTCGCGGATGACCGCGAAGCGCGCGAGGGCGTCGTTCTTGAGTTGGAGCAGCGAGGCTGCGTTGGCCGCGCCTTCGCTGTCACCCTCGTCGCCTTCGTCCTCGTCGCCGTCGGATTCGGCCTCTTCGTCGGCGGCGAGTGCGGTGTCGTCGCTGTCCGCGGCTGCGGCGGCCTCTTCGGCGCTGGCGGCGTTGGGGTCGATGACGCCGTCGACGAGTTCGTCGATACGCATCTCGTCGCGCGCGACCTTGTCGGCGGTCTCGAGCATCTCGGCGATTGTCGTCGGGCAGGCGGAGATGGCCTGCACCATGTGCTTGAGGCCGTCTTCGATGCGCTTGGCGATTTCGATCTCGCCTTCGCGGGTAAGCAGCTCGACCGTGCCCATTTCGCGCATGTACATGCGCACCGGGTCGGTGGTGCGGCCGAATTCGGAGTCGACGGAAGACAGCGCCTGCTCGGCCTCTTCTTCGGCGACGTCTTCATCGACGTTGCTGGCGACGCTGTCCGACATGAGCAGGTCTTCGGCGGCTGGCGCCTCGTCGAAAACCTGGATGCCCATGTTGTTGAACGTGGCAATGATGCCTTCGATCTGTTCGGCATCGGCGACGTCGTCGGGCAGGTGGTCGCTGATCTCGGCGTAGGTGAGGTAGCCGCGCTCCTTGCCGAGCGTGATCAGCGTCTTGAGCCGCGTCCGGCGCACCTCTGCGTCGAGCGGCGTGGCTTCCGGGCTGTCGGCGACCGGCGCGGTCTTGTCCTTTGCCTTCGAGACACGGCCTTTCGGGCTGTCCTTGCGCGGATCCTTGGCTTTTTCGCGTGCCATGGCACTCCTCAAGTGAGAGCGGAAGAGAATGGGAAACCGGAAATTGTACTACAAATCTGAGACTTTGCCCGCGTTCGCGAGGTTCCGCTTCTCCAGCAGCAGTTCGCTCAGGCGGTGCCGCTCGACCGTCGACAGCTCGCCTTCCTTGGACTTCGCCAGCAGGGTGGCGATTTCCCGGGTGACGGTATCGGCGTGGAGCTTGCGCAAGGTGTCCTCGAGCAGGACTTCGACCACGGCCTCGTCGAACTCGGTGTCTACGAGTTCGCCGGCGACGCGGGCGAGAGTATCGCCGTGCGGGGTGTCGCGAAAGCGTTCGACCAGCCCGCCCAGGCCGCCGGCAGGAAAGGGTTCGCCGAGGCTGACGAGATCGACGATGGCGATCAGGGCGCGGCCTTCGTCGCTGTCGTCGGGAAGGAGGTCCACCGGCAGGCGCGCGGCCCAGTTCGGGTGCTGCAGGATGAGGCGGAGCAGGGTGCCGGCGGTCGAGGGCGGCTTGCGGCGGCCGAAGTTGCGCGGCGTGGCGCGTGCGAAGGGCGTGCGTGTGCGCGGGAAGTCCCCTGTGGGTGGGCGCGGGCGTTCGGTGGGCGCGGCGTTGAGGCCGAATGCGTGTTCGACTTCGTGCTGGGTGAGCTGGCTGGCCTCGGCCAGTGCCTTGATGACCTGCAGGCGCAGGATGGGGGCGGCGATGCGGGTGGCGAGCGGGCGGGCTTCGTGGATCAGGCGGGCGCGGCCTTCGGCGGAGTCGAGTTCGCAGCGCGCGCTCAGTTCCTGCATCAGGAAGCGCGCGAGCGGCATTGCGCCGTCCGCAGCCTTGCGCAGGGCGTCGGCGCCTTCGGCGCGGATGAAGGAGTCGGGGTCGTGTTCGGCGGGCAGGAACAGGAAGGCCAGGGTGGCGTCGTCGCGCAAGGCTTCGAGCGAGTTCTCCAGTGCGCGCCAGGCCGCGCGACGGCCGGCGGCGTCGCCGTCAAAACAAAATACGATGCGGTCGGTCTGGCGCAGCAGGGTGTTGATGTGCTGCGGTGTCGTCGCGGTGCCGAGGGTGGCGACGGCATTGTCGATGCCGAACTGAGCGAGAGCGACTACATCCATGTAGCCCTCGACCACCAGGGCGAAGCCCGCGTCGCGGATCGCCTTCTGGCCGAGAAAGAAGCCGTAGAGTTCGCGCCCCTTTTCAAATAGCGGGGTTTCGGGTGAATTCAGGTACTTGGGTTCGCCCTTGTCGAGAACGCGCCCGCCGAAGGCGATGATGCGGCCGCGGCGATCGTGGATCGGAAACATGATCCGGTCGCGGAAGCGGTCGTAGCGGCGCCCCTGGTCGTTGTCGATGACGAGGCCGGCCTCGGTGAGCGTCTTCGCTTGGTAGTCGGGGAAGATCTGCTGCAAGCCCTGCCATTCGTCCGGGGCGTAGCCGATGCCGAAGCGCGCGGCGATCTCGCCGGAGAGGCCGCGGCGCTTCAGGTAGGCGACCGCGGTGGGGGTGTGCTTGAGGCGTTCGCGGTAGAAGCGCGCGGCGGCGTTCATTGCGTCGACCAGCTTGTCGGTGCTGTCGTCGGGCGGTCGGGCGCTGTGCTTGCCGTCGTCGGGAACCTGAAGGCCGACCTGGCCGGCGAGCTCCTTGACTGCATCGACGAAGCCCAGGCCGCTGTACTCCATCAGGAAGCTGATCGCGCTGCCGTGCACGCCGCAGCCGAAGCAGTGGTAAAACTGCTTGGTCGGGCTGACCGAGAACGAGGCGGATTTTTCGCCGTGGAAGGGGCAGCAGGCGAAATAGTTGGCGCCGCTTTTCTTCAGCGGCAGATGGCGTTCGATGACGTCGACGATGTCGACGCGCGCGAGCAGATCCTGAACGAAGGACTGTGGAATCATCGAGCGTGAAAAACGGCGCGCCGGGTGAAGGCCTCAAGGCCTTCACCCGGCGACGGGCAGCCGGTAATCCGGTGCGGAATCAGTACAGCTTCGGCGGCAGCATCTGGCTGCGGAGGCGCTTGTGGTTGCGCTTCACGGCAGCGGCCAGCTTGCGCTTGCGCTCTGCGGTGGGCTTTTCGTAGAACTCGCGGGAGCGGAGTTCAGTCAGCACACCGGTCTTCTCGATCGTGCGCTTGAAGCGGCGGATCGCAACCTCGAACGGCTCGTTTTCCTTGACGCGAATACCCGGCATTGCGGACTTCCTTGAGTGTCTGGTGGGCAGAAAGATCGCGAATATAGCGAAAAGCGTCTGGGGTGGCAAGTGCCTTGCCTGCGTTCCATCTGGAAGTTTGCGGTGTCGCGGGCCGTGGGCGCGTAGAATATCGGCCGATTATCTAATGGATGGCGGTCATGAAGGTTCTGGGCATCGAGTCCTCGTGCGACGAAACCGGGGTGGCGATCTACGACACCGAAGCCGGCTTGCTCGCGCAGTCGCTGCACTCGCAGATCGACCTGCATGCGGTGTATGGCGGCGTGGTGCCCGAACTCGCCTCGCGCGACCACATTCGGCGCTTGCCGCTACTGATCCGCGAGGTGCTGAATGCCGCCGGGCTCGGCGTCGGCGATCTTGATGCGCTGGCCTACACCGCGGGGCCGGGTCTGGCCGGCGCGCTGCTGGTGGGGGCGAGCGTGGCCGAGGCGATGGGCGTGGCGGCGGGAATCCCGGTGCTGCCCGTGCACCACCTCGAGGGGCATCTGCTGTCGCCGCTGCTTGCCGCCGAGCCGCCGAGCTTCCCCTTCGTTGCGCTGCTGGTGTCCGGCGGGCATACGCAGCTGATGGCGGTCGGTGGGGTCGGCGATTACGTGCTGCTCGGCGAAACCCTCGACGATGCGGCCGGTGAGGCCTTTGACAAGACCGCGAAGCTGCTCGGTCTCGGGTATCCCGGAGGGCCGCAACTCGCCGCGCTCGCCGCGAGCGGTCGCGCCGGGCAATTCCGGCTGCCGCGTCCGATGCTGCATTCGGGCGATCTCGATTTCAGTTTCAGCGGCCTGAAGACCGCGGTGCTCAATGTGGTGTCGGGGCCTGACTGGGACCCCGCACGGGCGGCCGACCTCGCTGCCGATTTTCAGGAGGCGGTGGTCGAGGTGCTGGCGGCGAAGGCGCTCGCGGCGCTGAAGCAGACGCGCATGAAATCCCTCGTGGTGGCCGGCGGTGTCGGTGCCAATCGGCGGCTGCGCGAGCGCCTCGATGCCGATGCGGCGCGCAAGGGCGCGCGCGTGTTCTATCCGGAGCCGGCGCTGTGCACCGACAATGGCGCGATGATCGCCTTCGCCGGCGCGCTGCGTCTTGCCGCCGGCGAGCGCCGCGAGGGCGGCCCCGCGGTGCGTGTGCGTCCGCGCTGGCCGCTGGCGGAGCTGATGCGGCCGGCGGGCTGAGCGATTGCCGGCTGCGCGGCGGTTCAGGACTTCTTGCCGCCGATCCGGCCTTCGGTGCCGGCCAGCAGGCGCTGGATGTTGGCGGCATGGCGCCAGACCAGCACCGCGCTCATCGTCAGCACGACGACCACAAGCCCTTCGCCGCCGAACAACGCAAATGCAGCGATCGGGGCGGCGAGCGCCGCGGCGAGCGCGGCGGCCGATGAGTAGCGGGTGGCAAAGGCCACGATCAGCCAGGTGGCGAGGCAGGCCAGTGCCAACCGCCAGTCGATTCCAGCGAGCACGCCGAGTGCGGTGGCCACGCCCTTGCCGCCGTTGAAGCGCAGGAATACGGTAAAGACGTGGCCGATGAAGGCGGCGAAGCCGGCGAGTGCGGCTTCGGTGGCGTTGAAGCCGAGGCGGGTGGCGATCCAGACCGCTACCCACCCCTTGAGGCAGTCGCCGAGCAGGGTGAGGGCCGCCGCCTTTTTGTTGCCGCTGCGCAGCACGTTGGTCGCGCCCGGATTCCCCGAGCCGTAGCTGCGCGGGTCGGAGAGGCCGAGGGCGCGGCTGACGACGACGGCGAAGGGGATCGAGCCGAGCAGGTAGGTCGCGGCGAGCAGGATGATCAGGGGCATGGCGGTGAAATCGGCGGATTGGGGCGGGTGGGCACGGTGGGGCTTGAGAGGAGGCGCAGCGTTCGCGGCTGCTCGGGCATGCGTCGAGGGCCGGGCTTCCGCGCTAGAATCGCGCCGATTCTAATCGGGAAGCGACATGGATTTCATCTTCATCGAAGAGTTGCGCGTGCAGGCCTGGGTGGGCATCTATCCGCGCGAGAAGGCGGCGCCGCAGACCGTGGAGCTCAATCTGACCTTCGGTGTGCCCGATGCCGCGGCCGAGTGCGACGATATTGCCGATACGATCAATTACGCCGAAGTGATCGAGCGCATTCGCAAGGAGCTCGCCGAGCGCCATTTCAATCTGATCGAGACGCTGGGTGAGTTCGTCGTCAAATTGCTGTTCGACGAATTCGGCGCGCCGTGGGTGAAGATACGGATTGCGAAAATCGGCGTCATGAAAGGCGTGCGCCGAGTCGGTGTGTTCATTCAGCGCGGCCGCGACGGCCTGCCGCCGGCCGACAGCGCGGCCTGATAGCGCGGGCCGGGGCTGCGCGCAGCACTGTCCGCCGGTCCGGCGGCAGGCCGGACCGGCGGGCTGCGGCAATTACACCGCCAGCTCTTCCATCTTCTTGCCTTGGGCGATCCAGTCGTTGGCCCATTGCGGCTTGCGGCCGCGACCGCTCCAGCCGATGTCCGGATTCTCCGGGTGGCGGAATTTGATCACCGGCGGCGTGCTCGCCTTCTTGGCGGCCGGCTTGCGGCCGCGGCGCGGCGCGGCGGGCTGCTCGGTAGCGGTGGCGGCTGCGGGCAGCAGATCGTCGAGCGACATGCCCTGCTCGGCGGCCATCTTCTGCATGCGCTTGAGCAGATCACGGCGTGTGGTGTCGCTGCGGCGGCGAATTTCGGTTTCGACCTTCGATTGAAGGCGGCGCAATTCGGCGAGCGACATTTTTCCCAGGTCCATGATTTCTCCGTTATCTGGCCATCATCGACGGCCGTCAGATGTTTAACAAATTGAAAACGAGTGCGATCGAATCGGCACTTGCGACTTGCATTGTGACAGCAATTTTCGCGGATTGAAATTGGCAAGTCCCGGATTCGAACGCATTCGATCAATTCGCAACATTGACCAGTGCTGGTTGCAATACCCTGAGGATGTCGTGGGGATGAATGCCGACGAGAAAGCCGCGGCGCCCGCCATTGATATAGATCAGCGGCAGGTCGAGGATCGATTTCTCCATATAGACGGCCATGCGCTTGCGGGTGCCGAATGGCGAGGTGCCGCCGACCAGATAACCGGAATGGCGATTGGCGACTTCTGGTTTGCAAGTTTCGATGCGCTTGCGTCCGGCTTGGCGCGCGAGTTCCTTGGTGGATACCTTGCAGTCGCCGTGCATGAGGACGATCAGCGGCTCGGCGTTTTCGTCCTCCATGACCAGGGTCTTGACCACGGCGTGTTCGGCGACATTCAGTTCGCGGGCGGAAACCTGGGTGCCGCCGTGTTCTTCGTATTCGTAAAGATGGGTTGAATATGAAATGCCATGCTGGCGCAGAAAGCGCGTGGCCGGTGTTTCGGGGGCGTGGCGATCTATCTTGCTCATGTTCGGGGTCCTGGGCGGAATGCGCCGATTGTCCCGCGCGCGATCGCGGCCGGCAACCGGCGGCGTTCAATACGCAGGAGTCAGGCGCGCGGGTGATGAATGGCGTGCAGCTTTTTCAGGCGTTCGCGGGCAACGTGCGTATAAACCTGAGTGGTCGAAATGTCGGCGTGGCCAAGCAGCAATTGAACCACGCGCAGATCGGCACCGTGATTGAGCAGATGCGTGGCGAATGCGTGCCGCAAGGTGTGCGGCGAAATACGCTCCGGCGCAATGCCGGCGCGCAGGGCATGGGTTTTGACGATGCGCCAGAACATCTGGCGGGTCATGGCGCCGCCCAGGCGGGTGACGAATACGGCGTCGCACTGGCGTCCGGCGAGCAGCGCCGGGCGTGCGTCGCGCAAATAGCGCGTGACCCAGTCCACGGCGATCTCACCGAGCGGCACCAAGCGTTCCTTGCTGCCCTTGCCCATGATTCTGACCACCCCTTCGGCGAGGCCCACTTCGTACATTTTCATCCCGGTCAGTTCCGATACGCGCACCCCGGAAGCGTAGATCACTTCGAGCATGGAGCGATCGCGCAGGCCTTGCGGGGTATCGAGTTCGGGGGCGGCGAGCAGAGCTTCGACCTGGGCTTCCGACAGGGTGCGCGGAAAGCGCGCGGTGGGACGCGGGGTGTCGAGTGGCAGGGTGGGATCGATGCTGATCGCGCCGCGCTGCAGCAGGTGGCGGTAGAAGCGCCGCCATGCCGACAGCAGGCGGCGCTGACTGGTCGGTTTGGCGCGCTGGCTGAATTCGGTGAGATAGGCGTCGAGGTCGGCGTGGGTGGCCTGCTCCAGCGCGAGGCCACGCGTCTGCAGCCAGATCCCGAACAGGTTGAGGTCGCTGCGGTAGCTGGCGAGCGTGTTCGGCGACAGGCCATGCTCCAGCCACATGGCGTCGGTGAATTGCTCCAGGGTGTGCTGGCGTTCGGTGTCGCCCGCGGCCCCCGGAGAGGGGGCCGTTGCGGGGGCGCTCATCGTGCCTGCTCGTTGGCGAGCAGCCAGCGCTTGGCGGCGATCAGGTAGCCGTCGGTAGCGTTGGCGAAACCGCCGATGCCGCTCGCTGCCACCGCCCGATGGCAGGGCACGGCGAGCGGAAACGGGTTGGCGCCGCAGGCCTGGCCCACCGCGCGTGCAGAGCTGCCCAAGGCGTGCGCGAGCGCGCCGTAGGTGCGCACCTGCCCGGCCGGGATGGCGCGCAAGGCCTGCCACACACGTTGCTGAAACCGCGTGCCGCACTCGCTCAACGGCCGCATCAGTGATGAATCGAAGGGCTGGGCGGGGGCGTCGAGCCAGCGCGCGATGGTGTCCGCCGCGCGCGTGGTGAGGGTGGTGACGGGCGGCCGCAGTGGGGTGTCCGGTGGGAGGAAGGCCATTTCGGCGATGTGCTCGTCCCGGGTCAGCAGGCCGAAACGGCCGAAGGGCAGATCGAGGATCGCGGCGTAGCGGTCGAGGTCGGCGGCCGTGGTGTTGGCGGCCGGGTTCGGGGAGCGGCGCATGATGGAGCGGGAGTGGTGCGGCGGCAACTCGCCGTAGTAAGGAGGGTTCGCGGCCGGGGCGCAGCGCCTGCCGCGTCACTGCCAGGCCAGGCGCTGCGGTCCGAGGCGTGGATTATGTCATGGGGCCGCAGCGGTGCGTGGGGGCAGGCGCAGGTCAGTCGCCAGCGCCGAGCAGGGCGCGCTTGAGCTCGGCGTCGGCCGGCTGGTCGCCGAGCCAGATCCGCATCAGGGCGGGAAACAAGGCGGTATCGGCGATGTCGGCGCCGCGTGGCTGGCCATTGATGCTCAGGCGGGTGCCGCCGGCGACCGCGTCGAGTTGCACGACCGTACCCTTGGGTGCCTTGCCCAGAGCCAGCAGCGTGGCGCGCAGGCTGTCGATGGCGGGCTGCAGGGCGGTGAGCTGGGCGCTGCCGTGATTGTTGGCGAGGCCGTCGATCAGAGCGTCGGCAAACTGCGCGGCCTCCAGGTCGCGCAGCAGGACGAGGTGCAGGCGGCGCGCGCCGGTGGTGGCGAGGGCGGTGGCCGCATCGCCGGTACGTGCGGGCAGGTAGAGGCCCATGGCGTACACCTTGAACATCAGCCGGGTGCGCACCCCTGCGCCGTTCAGGGTCAGGGTGTCGCCGGCGACCGTGGTGCGCTCGTCGAAGCGCACCCCGCCGGCCTCGCCGGCGGCGGCAGGGGCGGCGGCGAGGGCAAGGACCAGCAGCGGCGCGGCGGCAAGCTGGCGCAGGGTATCGATCATTGGGAGTCTCCTCGTGCTTTCATATAGAGTTCAAACGGTCGAATTAAACGACCGTTTGAACTCTAGCAGGGAGACCGGGCGGCGGCCAGCGCCGCCGTGGAAGTCAGCGACGCACTTCGCCGTTGCCGAACACGATCCATTTCTGGCTGGTCAGGCCTTCGAGGCCGACCGGGCCGCGGGCATGGATCTTGTCGGTGGAAATGCCGATTTCGGCGCCGAGGCCGTACTCGAAGCCGTCGGCAAAGCGCGTCGAGGCGTTGACCATGACCGAGGCGGAGTCGACCTCGCGCAGGAAGCGCATCGCCCGCGTGTAGTTCTCGGTGATGATCGCCTCGGTATGGCCCGAGCTGTAGCGGTTGATGTGGGCGATTGCTTCGTCGAGGTCGGCGACCACGCGCACCGCGATGATCGGCGCCAGATATTCCTCCGACCAGTCCTGCTCGCTCGCCGGCACCAGGCGCAGGTCGTCGATGTCGGCCTCGCGCAGGATGGCGAGGGACTCGGCGCAGCCGCGCACCTCGACGCCCTGGTCGGCGAGCATGGTGCCGATCTCGGGCAGGAAGCGGTGCGCCGCGGCGCGCGCGACGAGCAGCGATTCGGTGGTGTTGCAGGTGCCGTAACGCTGGGTTTTGGCGTTCTCGACGATGGGCACGACCTTGGCCGGATCGGCGTCGGCGTCGACGAAGACGTGGCAGTTGCCGTCGAGGTGCTTGATCACCGGCACGCGCGCATCGCGGGTGATGCGTTCGATCAACCCCTTGCCGCCGCGCGGCACGATCACGTCGACGAACTCGGGCATGGTGATCAGCACGCCCACGGCTTCGCGGTCGGTGGTGTCCACCACCTGCACTGCGTGCTCCGGCAGGCCGGCGGCGGCGAGGCCGCTGCGCACGCAGGCGGCGATTGCCTGGTTGCAGTGCAGCGCCTCCTTGCCGCCGCGCAGGATCGCGGCATTGCCCGACTTCAGGCACAGTGCCGCGGCGTCGGCGGTGACGTTGGGGCGGGCTTCGTAGATGATGCCGATCACCCCCAGCGGGACGCGCATCTTGCCGACCTGGATGCCGGACGGACGGCGCTTGAGGTCGGTCATTTCGCCGACCGGATCGGGCAGCGCGGCGACCTGCTCGAGGCCGATGGCGATCGCCTCGACGCCTTTCTCGCTGAGGGCGAGGCGGTCGATCATCGCCGCATCGAGCCCGGCGGCGCGTGCGGCCTCGAGGTCGCGGGCGTTGGCGGCGAGCAGCGCGGCGCGCTGGCTGCGGATCGTCGCGGCCATGGCGACGAGCGCCTTGTTCTTGGCTTCGGTGGAGGCGGCGGCGAGCTGGCGCGAGGCGCTGCGCGCCTGCCGGCCCAGGGTTTCCATGTAGTCGCGGATGTCCATAGCGTTCGAAGGTGGCCGCGCGGCGGGCGGCTGAGGGGAAATCGGGTAAACAGCGATTAAACCACCGATCGCGGCGGGCGGGGAGGCCGGCGCGGCGGTTGCGTCCGGTGGCGCCCGAGGTTCAGCGCCGGACCAGACGCAGGGTGAGGTGCAGGAACTCGTCCCACACGTCGCCGGTGGCGAGGCCCTTGATCATGCGGTCGATGCGCGCGGCGTGCATCAGCGCGGCGCGCAGCGCGCCGAGCTTGAGGCGGCCGACGGCGCGGGTCAGCGCCTGGCGGCGGCGCTCGTCGAACACGCGTTCGGCCTTGAGCAGCGCGGGCAGCGGTTGGCCGGCGTCCTGACCGGCGCGCAGCGCGGCGAGGGTGCGGGTTTCGTTGGCGAGCGCCCACAGCACCAGCGGTGGCGCCGCGCCTTCGCCGCGCAGGCCGTCGAGCAGGCGCGCGCAGCGCGCCGGATCGCCCTCGAGCACGGCCTCGCGCAGCTTGTCGATGTCGTAACGGGCGACGTTGAGCACCGCGTCCTGCACCTGCTCCAGATTGAGCGCGCCTTCCGGGTTGAGCAGGGCGAGCTTGCGGATTTCCTGATGGGCGGCGAGCAGGTTGCCTTCGACATGGTCGGCGATGAAGGCGAGCGCTTCCGGCGTCGCGCTCTGCTGCTGGGCGGCGAGGCGGCGCGCGATCCACTCGGGCAGGCGCTCGCGTTCGGGGGCGTTGGCTTCGATCGCGGTGCCGGCCTCGGTGAGCGCCTTCCACCAGCCGGTCTTGCGCGCCTGCCAATCGACTTCGGGGAGGGTGACCAGCGTGCACACGCCCGCGGGCAGGTGCGTGCAATAGCGCTGCAGGGCTTCGCCGCCGTCGCGGCCAGGCTTGCCGCCGGGGATGCGCAGGTCGACCAGCTTGGCGCCGCCGAACAGCGACATGTTGCCCGCGGCCAGGGCCAGGTTCTCCCAGCGGAAACCCTGGCCGACGACCAGGGTTTCGCGCTCGGAATAGCCTTGCTTGCGCGCCGCGGCGCGGATCGCGTCGGCGGCTTCGAGCACCAGCAGCGGCTCGTCGCCATGCACCACCCACAGCGGGGCGAGCGGCTTGCCGAGCTGGGCCGCGAGCTGCTCGGGGCGCAGGATCACGGGTTGCGACGCACCGCGCCGAGGCGGCGCATGATCTGAGCGATGAGGTCGGCTTCCATGTCGCGGTAGAGCAGGGCTTCTTCCTGTTCCTTGCCGAGGATCTGGGCGTCGTCGAAGGTGTATTCGCGGCGTGCGGCGATCTGGGTCGGCGCGATGAGGTCGGCGTTGGCCTTGTCGACCAGGCGGAAGCGGATGACCTGGGTGAGTTCGTACTCGCGCACCTTGCCCGCGCCGGTGAGGCTGAGGATCTCGCGTCCGCGTTCGTTGCCGAGCAGTTGCAGGCGGACCTCGGCCTGCGCAGGGTCCTCGACCACCGTGGTGCTGCCGCTGGTCGCGACCTGGCGGCGCAGGGCGGCGCCGAGGTCGGAAAACTCGCTGACCCCGATATGGATGGTGGCGAAATCCAGCGCTTGCGGTCCGCGCAGGCGGAAACCGCAGCCGGCGAGCACGACCGCGGCCGGCAGGGCCGCTGCGGCGGCGTGGAAGCGGCGGCGGGCCGCGGCGTGGGTGGGGAGGCGGGGGGGCATGCCGGCGTCCTCAGACAACGATGTTGACCAGGCGGCCGGGGACGACCACGACCTTCTTCGGCGGCTTGCCTTCCATGAACTTCTGCGCCGCCTCGGCGGCCAGCGCCTGGGCCTCGATGGCGCTGCGCGCGGCATCGGCGGCGACCTTGATGCTGCCGCGCAGCTTGCCGTTGACCTGCAGCATCAACTCGATCTCGTCCTGCACGAGCGCCGCGTCGAGCGGTTCCGGCCAGCCTGCGGCGAGGATGTCGCCGCCGAGGCCGCAGTCCTGCCACAGCGCCTGGGCGATGTGCGGGGTGATCGGCGACAGCAGGCGGACGAGGATGGAGAAGCCTTCCTCGGCGACTTCGGCGTGGGCGGCGGCGGCATCGCGCGGCGCCTTCTCGAGCGCGTTGAGGATCTTCATCGCCGCCGACACCACGGTGTTGAACTGGTGCTTGCCGAAGTCGTAGTTGGCCTGCTTGAGGTGGGTGTGGATCTCGCGGCGCACGTCGGCGAGCGCCGCGGGCAGGGTACCGGCGGCGAGCGCGCGTTGGGCGGGCAGCGCGGCGCGGAATTCGCTGGCGTAGGCGTGGCCGTAGTTCCACACTCGGCGCAGGAAGCGCGAGGCGCCTTCGACGCCGGAGTCGGACCACTCGAGCTGCTGGTCGGGCGGTGCGGCGAAAATGATGAACAGGCGCGCGGTGTCGGCGCCGTACTGGTCGACCAGGGCCTGCGGATCGACGCCGTTGTTCTTCGACTTCGACATCTTCTCGGTGCCGCCGATCACCACCGGCATGCCGTCGCTGGCGAGCTTGGCGGCGACGATGCGGCCGCGCTCGTCGCGCTCGACGGTGACGTCGGCCGGGTTGATCCACTGCTTCTTGCCGCCGTCGAGCTCGCGGTAATAGGTTTCGGCCACCACCATGCCCTGGGTGAGCAGGTTGGTGAACGGCTCGGACACATTCACCAGGCCGCAGTCGCGCATCGCGCGGGTGAAGAAGCGCGAGTACAGCAGATGCAGGATGGCGTGCTCGATGCCGCCGATGTACTGATCGACCGGCGCCCAGTAATTGACCCGCTCATCGACCATCGCGGTGCCGCAGTCGGCGGCGGCGTAGCGCAGGAAGTACCACGACGACTCGACGAAGGTGTCCATGGTGTCGGTTTCGCGTCGCGCCGGCTTGCCGCACTTCGGGCAGCTGCATTCGTAGAACTCGGGCATCTTCGCCAGCGGCGAGCCGCGGCCGGTGATCTCGACGTCCTCGGGGAGCACCACCGGCAGCTGGGCGTCGGGCACCGGCACGTCGCCGCAGTCGGCGCAGTGGATCATCGGGATCGGGCAACCCCAGTAGCGCTGGCGCGAGATGCCCCAGTCGCGCAGGCGGTATTGCACGCGCTTGTTGCCCAGGCCCTTGGCGGCGAGGTCGGCGGCGATCGCGTCCACTGCGTCCTGGAAGTGCAGGCCGTCGTACTTGCCGGAGTTCACCAGCTTGCCGTGCTCGGCATAGGCGTCGAGCCACGGCGCCACGGTGTCTTCGTAGGCGTCATGGGTGGAGCGGATCACCATCTTCACCGGCAGCTTGTACTTGGCGGCGAAGGCGAAGTCGCGTTCGTCGTGCGCCGGCACCGCCATCACCGCGCCTTCGCCGTAGCCCATCAGCACGTAGTTGGCGACCCACACCGGCAGGTATTCGCCGGTGAGCGGATGGACCACGCGCAACCCGGTGGCCATGCCCTTCTTTTCCATGGTGGCGAGATCGGCCTCGGCGACGCCGCCGTGCTTGCATTCCTCGACGAACGCGGCGAGTTCGGGATTGCCGGCGGCGGCGCGGGTGGCGAGCGGATGTTCGGCGGCGACCGCGACGTAGGTGGCGCCCATCAGCGTGTCGGCGCGCGTGGTGAACACCTTGAGCACGCCCGATTCGCCGATCGTCGACAGGTCGTAGGGGAAGTGCACCTCCACGCCCTCGGAGCGGCCGATCCAGTTCTTCTGCATGAGCTTGACCTGCTCGGGCCAGCCCGGCAGGTCGTCGAGCGCGGCGAGCAGCTCGTCGGCGTAGGCGGTGATCTTCATGTAGTACATGGGGATCTCGCGCTTTTCCACGAGCGCGCCGGAGCGCCAGCCGCGACCGTCGATGACCTGCTCGTTGGCGAGCACGGTCTCATCCACCGGGTCCCAGTTCACCGTGCCGAGCTTCTTGTAGATCAGTCCCTTCTCGAACAGGCGGGTGAACAGCCACTGTTCCCAGCGGTAGTACTCCGGCGTGCACGTGGCCAGTTCGCGCGACCAGTCGATGGCGAAGCCGAGGCGCTTCAACTGCCCCTTCATGTAGTCGATGTTGGCGTAGGTCCACTTCGCCGGCGCCACGTTGTTCTGGATCGCGGCGTTCTCCGCCGGCATGCCGAAGGCGTCCCAGCCCATGGGCTGGAGCACGTTGTAGCCCTTCATGCGGTGGTAGCGCGCGAGTACGTCGCCGATCGTGTAGTTGCGCACGTGGCCCATGTGCAGCTTGCCCGACGGGTAGGGGAACATCGACAGGCAGTAATACTTCGGGCGGCTGGCGTCCTCGACGACGCGGAACGCCGAGGTGGAGTCCCAGTGTTGCTGGGCGGCCGTTTCGACGGCTGCGGGCTGGTATTTGTCCTGCATGGGCTGGGGCGCGGAGCGGCGGGGCAATGGAAACGGGCAATTATATCGCGAAGCCCGACAGCCGGGCTCGGCGCCGGCGGCGGAGCGGTGGGCGCAAAAAAAAACGGCACCCGCCGGGAAAGGCTGGGTGCCGAATCTCCAATGGAGGAGAGGAGGGAGACGGTGCCGCGGCCCGGCGTGCGGGCGCGCCGTGGGTGCGCAGTGTGCGGCGCGGGGCGCTCAGGCCGCGCGGCGCGGCGCGGTGCTGCCGGTCTGGCGCTGCCAGGTCGCCGACATGGCGCTGAACACGTCTTCCATCGCGGTCAGCGGCAGGCGCCACATGCGCTGCTGGGTGCGGATCAGCGGCGTGACGCGCGGCGCGCACAGGCTGTTCTGCTCTTCCTGCAGCAGGCGCTGGAAGATGGCCATGGCCGCGCCCCAGTATTCGGCGTTGCCGACCCAGCCGGTTTCGGCGGTGGCTTCGCGGATGGCCTTGCGCCACAGGACGGTGGCGCGTTCGATCGAGACGCCCGCCTTGCGGGCATACCAGGGGAGAAGTTTGGGGGTCTGCATGGGTGTGCTCCTTGGCCGGGTAGGGCCGTTGCGCCGGCGCCGGGCTCGTGACCCTTTGGTGGCGCAATTGCTGTCGTGCAAAATCGTTGGGGTGATCCGTTCGGTGCGATTCTACGCCGCAGTCGAGGTGGATTCGTCGGTCAATGGTTATTAATTGTTGCTGTGCACAATATCAGGATGGTGGTCGATTTCAACTCGCCGCCGAGGGGGTGTTGCTCGCTTGCGACAGTCGGGGCGTGCGGGCGGACGGGTAGAATGGCGGGCTCGAAGGGAGTCCCGATGTCCGATCTGCTTGCCAATCTGAACGAAGAACAACATCAGGCGGTGACCTTGCCGCCGCAGCACGCGCTGATCCTCGCCGGTGCCGGGTCGGGCAAGACCCGGGTGCTGACCACCCGCATCGCCTGGCTGGTGCAGTCCGGCCAGGTCGATCCTTCAGGCATTCTGGCAGTCACCTTCACCAACAAGGCGGCGAAGGAAATGCTCGCGCGCCTGGGGGCGATGCTGCCGGTGAATACGCGCGGCATGTGGATCGGCACCTTCCACGGCCTGTGCAACCGCCTGCTGCGCGCGCACCATCGCGATGCCGGGCTGCCGCAGCTGTTCCAGATCCTCGATTCGGCCGACCAGCTCGCCGCGATCAAGCGCCTGCTCAAGGCGCTCAACGTCGATGACGAGAAGTTCCCGGCGCGCGAATTGCAGCACTTCATCAACGGCAACAAGGAAGCGGGCAGGCGGCCGCACGCGGTCGAGGCCTGGGACGACTACACCCGCCAGCGCGTGCAGCTCTACCAGGAGTACGAGGCGCAGTGCCAGCGTGAGGGCGTGGTCGATTTCGCCGAGCTGCTGCTGCGCACCTACGAGCTGCTCGAGCGCAACGAGCCGGTGCGGCGCCACTACCAGCGGCGCTTCCGCCACATCCTGGTCGATGAGTTCCAGGACACCAACGTGCTGCAGTACCGCTGGCTGAAGCTGCTCGCCGACGACGGCCGCGAAGGCGGCGCAGCGCTGTTCTGCGTCGGCGACGACGACCAGTCGATCTACCGTTTCCGCGGCGCCGAGGTCGGCAACATGCGCGACTTCGAACGCGAGTTCCACGTGCGCAACGTCATCCGCCTGGAGCAGAACTACCGCTCCTGCGGCAACATCCTCGACGCCGCCAACGCCATCATCCGCTACAACAGCAACCGGCTCGGCAAGAACCTGCGCACCGACCGCGGCTCGGGCGAGCCGATCCGCGTGTTCGAGGCCTTTTCCGATGCCGACGAAGCGCGCTGGCTGGTCGACGAGATCCAGGCCCTGGTGCGTGACGGCCACAGTCGCGGCGGCATCGCCCTGCTGTACCGCTCCAACGCGCAGTCGCGGGTGCTCGAGCACCGCCTGTTCTCTGCCGGCATTCCGTACCGGGTCTATGGCGGGCTGCGCTTCTTCGAGCGCCAGGAGGTCAAGCACGCGCTCGCCTATCTGCGCCTGATCGCCAATGCCGACGACGATACCGCGTTCGCGCGCGTGGTGAACTTCCCCACGCGCGGCATCGGCGCGCGTTCGCTGGAGACCCTGCAGGACGCCGCGCGCCTTTACAACACCAGCCTCTACGCCACCGTGCCGCATCTCACCGGCAAGGCCGGCACGGTGCTGGCGCAGTTCGTGCGGCTGATCGAGGACCTGCGCCGCGACACCGCCAAGCTGCCCCTGCCCGAACTGGTCGACCACGTGCTCGACCTCTCCGGCCTGCGCGATCACTATCGCAACGAGAAGGAGGGGCAGGAGCGTCTGGAGAACCTGGACGAACTGCTCAATGCCGCGGCGAACTTCGTCGCCGAGTCGGGCGCCGATGCCGAGGCGCTGGCCCGGCCGCACGCCTTGCTCGCCGACTTTCTCGCCCACGCCTCGCTCGAAGCCGGCGACCATCAGGCCGACCAGGGCGCCGATGCGGTGCAGCTGATGACCGTGCATGCGTCGAAAGGGCTGGAGTTCGACGTGGTCTTCCTCTCCGGTCTGGAGGAGGGGCTGTTTCCGCACGAGAACAGCATCCTCGAGAGCGAGGGCCTCGAGGAGGAGCGCCGGCTGATGTATGTCGCGGTGACGCGCGCGCGCGAGCGTCTCTATCTGTCGTTCGCGCAGAGCCGCATGCTTCACGGCCAGACGCGTTACAACCTGCGCTCGCGCTTCCTCGAGGAAGTGCCGGAGGGGCTGATCAAGTGGCTGACGCCGCCCAATCCGCGCACCGCGGCGGGCGGCGCGACGGGCGGGATGGGCGGTGGCTACTTCAAACCGTCGGCGACGCCCCAGGTGCAGCGCGCGCCGCGCCCGGCTTTCGCGCAGCTGCCCAACGGCCTGCGCATCGGCCAGTCGGTGGCGCACGCCAAGTTCGGCCAGGGGGTGATCGTTGCCGCCGAAGGCAGCGGCTCCGACGCCAAGGTGCAGATCAATTTCGGCGCCGCCGGCGTGAAGTGGTTGCTGCTGGCAGTGGCCAAGCTCGATCCGCTTTGAGACAGCCTGGGCCGTGGCCCGGCCGGGGTTGAGGCGCAGGAGGCGTGGCGCGCGCTCAGGCCCCGTACTTGCGCGCCAGCGTGTCGTGCAGCGCCACGAACTCCTGCGACAGCTTGTGCCGGGGGTCGAGGTGGATCATCGGTCGCGCCTGCTCGTGCGACTCCTTGATCTTCACCGACGCCGACAGGTAGGGCTGCAGCACCGGCAGGCCTTCCTCGATGAGTTCCTGCACCACCTTCTGCGGCAGGCTGGCACGCGGCTGGAACTGGTTCACCACGATGCCCTCGATCGCCAGGTCGCGGTTGTGGTCGGCGCGGATTTCCTCCACGTTCTCCAGCAGGGCGTACAGCGCGCGGCGCGAGAATTCGTCGCAGTCGAAGGGAATCAGGCAGGCATCGGCGGCGATCAGCGCCGAGCGCGTGTAGAAGTTCAGCGCCGGCGGAGTGTCGATATAGACGCAGTCGTAGGCTTCCGCCAGTTCGTTGAGCGCATCGCGCAGCTTGTAGATCTTGTAGCGCGACTCGAGCTTGCTCTGCAGCTCCTCGAGCTGGGGGTGCGAGGGCATCACGTGCAGGCGCTCGAACGGGCTGTCGACGATGAAGTCGGTGGTCGCCTTGGGGTTGAGCTTGAAGTTCAGGGTCTGGTCGAAGAAGTCGGCAAGCGTCGCGCCGTGAGCCTCGCCGGAGGTGCCGAGCAGGTACTGGGTGGAGTTGCCCTGCGGATCGAGGTCGATGACCAGGGTGCGCTTGCCCGCGCTTGCGCTGATCGCGGCCAGGTTGCAGGTGATCGTCGACTTGCCGACTCCGCCCTTCTGATTGAATACCACGCGTCGCATCGTTCGCTGTCCTCTCCCGGTCGTCGGCGCATTGTGCCAAAAATCCCGGCCGCAGGCGGAATTCATGGTCCGCCATGGCGTGGTCATGGCGCGGCGGCGGGCGGGCTGCGGGCGCCCTGCCCATTCATGCGGCGCTGCGCTAAAATCGCGGATCGTCAATCATGATGGTCCTTCCGGGTTGCCGCCGTGCGCTGCGCGGGCGGGAACCGGTTCGTGGCGCGGCACCGGATTCGCTGCCGACAACAAGAACAACACGCCGCGGATGATCGTTACTGACGAGGCGACGGCGAGTGCCGATGTCTCCTGTCGCAGGTTCGGACACCCATACCAACATCGCATTGTTCCGAGAGGGAGAATCATGGATCAGGATTTCATCGCCGCGGCGCTGGACTACCATCGCTCGCCGACGCGCGGCAAGATTTCCGTCGTGCCCACCAAGGGCCTGACCAACCAGCGCGACCTCGCGCTCGCCTATTCGCCGGGCGTCGCCGCGGCGTGCGATGCGATCGTCGCCGACCCGGCCGAAGCGCGCGAACTCACCAGCCGCGGCAACCTCGTCGCCGTGGTCACCAACGGCACCGCGGTGCTCGGCCTGGGCAACATCGGCCCGCTCGCGGCCAAGCCGGTGATGGAAGGCAAGGGCTGCCTGTTCAAGAAATTCGCCAACATCGACGTGTTCGACATCGAACTCGCCGAGAACGACCCCGACAAGCTGATCGACATCATCGCCTCGCTGGAGCCGACGCTGGGCGGCATCAACCTTGAGGACATCAAGGCGCCGGAGTGCTTCTACATCGAGAGGAAGCTGCGCGAGCGCATGAAGATTCCGGTGTTCCACGATGACCAGCACGGCACCGCGATCATTTCCGCCGCGGGTCTGGTCAATGGCCTCAAGGTCGTGGGCAAAGACATCGGCAAAGTCAAGCTGGTGTGTTCCGGCGCCGGCGCTGCGGCGATCGCCTGCCTCGACATGATGGTCAGCGTCGGCCTCAAGCGCGAGAACATCTACGTCTGCGACTCCAAGGGCGTGATCTACCAGGGCCGCGAAGAGAACATGGAGCCGACCAAGGCGCGCTACGCCCAGGTCACCGACGCGCGCACCCTGGGTGACGTGATCGCCGGCGCCGACGTCTTCCTCGGCCTGTCCACCGCTGGCGTGCTCAAGCCCGAGATGGTGGCGAAGATGGCCGACAAGCCGCTGATCTTCGCGCTCGCCAATCCGAATCCGGAAATCCTGCCGGCCGACGCCAAGGCCGTGCGCCCGGACTGCATCATCGCCACCGGCCGTTCGGACTTCCCGAACCAGGTCAATAACGTGCTGTGCTTCCCCTTCATCTTCCGCGGTGCGCTCGACGTCGGCGCCACCACGATCAACGAGGAGATGAAGCTCGCCTGCGTGAAGGCGATCGCCGAACTGGCCCAGGCCGAGCAGAACGACATCGTGATGTCGGCCTACGGCGGCGCCGAGCTCAGCTTCGGCCCCGAGTACATCATTCCGAAGCCCTTCGATCCGCGCCTGATCGTCAAGATCGCGCCGGCGGTGGCGAAGGCGGCGATGGACTCCGGCGTGGCCACGCGCCCGATCGAGGACTTCGACGCCTACGCCGCCAGCCTGTCGGACTTCGTGTACGCCTCCGGCATCGTCATGAAGCCGGTGTTCTCGGCCGCGAAGCGTGTGCCGATGGCGCAAAAGCGCGTCGTGTACGCCGAGGGCGAGGACGAGCGCGTGTTGCACGCGGTGCGCGTGGTCATCGACGAGGGTCTGGCGCGTCCGATCCTGGTCGGCCGCCCCAGCGTGGTCGAGATGCGGATCAAGAAGATCGGCCTCAACCTGGTGGCCGGGCGCGATTTCGACATCGTCAATCCGGAGTCCGATCCGCGCTACCGTGAGCTGTGGAACGCGTACTACAACCTCAAGGGCCGCGACGGCGTCACCCCCGACATCGCCAAGGCCAAGATGCGCCGCGACACCACGCTGATCGGCGCCATGCTGCTGCGCACCGGCGATGCCGATGCGCTGGTGTGCGGCACCTTCGGCACCTACGACTACCACCTGCAGCACGTCCAGGACGTGATCGGCCTGCGTGCGGGCGCCAAGCAGTTTGCGGCGATGAACCTGCTGCTGCTGCCCAAGCGCACGCTGGCAATCACCGACACCTATGTGAACGAAGACCCGAGCGCCGAGGAAGTGGCCGAGATCGCGCGCATGGCGGCCGAGGAACTGCGCCGCTTCGGCATCGAACCGCGCGCCGCGCTGCTGTCGCATTCCAACTTCGGCAGTTCGCGTTCGGCGTCGGCACGCAAGATGCGCGCGGCGAGCGAGCTGCTGCGCACGATCGCGCCCGAGCTCGAGTGCGACGGCGAGATGCATGGCGACGCCGCGCTGTCGGCGGAGATTCGCAACAAGGTGCATCCGGGCTCGACCCTGGTCGGCGAGGCCAACCTGCTGGTGATGCCCAACCTCGACGCCGCCAACATCTCCTTCAACCTGATGAAGATGGCCAACGGCGACGGCGTGTCGATCGGCCCCATCCTGCTCGGCGCGGCCAAGCCCGTGCACATCCTGACGCCGTCGGCGACCGTGCGCCGGCTGGTGAACATCACCGCGCTCGCCGTGGTCGATGCCCAGGAGGAGTACAAGGCCGCAGCGCGCTGATCGAGCGTTGTTGCAGCGGAATGCGGCGGGCGCCTGGGGCGCCCGCCGCCGTTTACCGGTGCGCGCGGCAACGATTGATCACCGCCGCACGGCGCCGCCGCCGTTAGGATGTGCGCTCTGCATTGCCAACGGGATCTCCGATCATGACCCTTAGTTCCATGATTGCCCGCCGCTCGCCGCCGTCCGTTTTGCCCCGGCGCCTGCCTGGCGCCGCGCGCCTTGTGCTGCGCCTGCTGTTGTCCGCGGCGGGGGTGTTGGGTGCCGCCCAGGCTGGAGCGGCGGCCTGGCTGCTGGCTTCGCCCGACCCGCGCGCGGCGCCCGGCGAGAGCTTCGAGGTCGTGGTCATCGCCGCCGACAGCGCGGCCGAATGGCCGGCACTGTTTCCCGCGCAGATCGAACTGCCGGGAGGCGGGCCGCGGATCGCGCTCGACCTGGTCGCGGTCGCGCCCGCGCCCGCCGCGGGGACCACGCTGCAGCGCCGCTATCTCGGGCGCTGGCCGCGCGAGGTGGTCGGGGT
>JAEWVQ010000013.1 GCA_023459095.1 Pseudomonadota bacterium
TCAGCACCGCGCCATAAAGATCGGCCGCATCGTGCTCGCAGATGTCTTCAGGCGCGACACGGGCGAAATACTGGCGCGCAAACGCCTCTGCCAGTGCCGCCTGCCCGCCCTGCAGGCGCTCGCGCAGCTGCGCGAGCACCGCCTCCACCAACTCGGCCTTGGCCGTCTGCTCCCGGTCCATGTGTCCGCCCCCCATGTCCGCCGGCTTACATCGCCAGCGTAGCACCGGGGAACGCGCCCCGCTGCCGGAGGCGACACGTCAGCCGGTGGCGCGCAGCCCTTGCCGGGCGGCATCCTGCGCGCCCTGGCCAGCCTCCGCCGCAAGCTCGGCGGTCGCCGCCACCTCGGCGCCGAGCTTGACATTGAACACCTGGTATTGCGCGGCCTGCATCACCAGCGCGGTGGCACGGGCGCCGACCAGGCGTCGGCCGTCGGCGACGAGGAACTCGCGGAACGGCTGGTAGAAACGCCCTGGGAGCACAAGGGTGCGACCGCGCTTGAGGCTGAGCGCGCGCATGTAGCGCGCCCCGCCCGGATGCGAGATCACCGGCATCACCAGCGCCGCCTGCGGCACCCGGCCGAGGATCTCGACCCCGCACTGGCTCGCCAGCGATTCGCCGCTGAAACTCACCCAGCGGATCAAGCCGAGCATCCAGGCACGGCCCGGGCGCCGGAACAGGATGAGGCCGCCGGTGCGTAGCGGCTGGGTGGGCGACTCGCCTTCGAGCAGCAATCCGGACGAGCTCATGTTGCGTACCTGGAGCAGCGCGGGCGGCGGCACCTCGCCATGGGCGGCGGCGTCCTCGTCGTCCTCGATCGCCACCCCCCAGTCCTCCACCGGCGGCAGCTCCGCGCTGTCATGCAGTGCGCGCCAGCACGCGCCGAACTGACTGATCACCTCGACCTCGATCTGCTCGCGCTGGTACTTGCGGAAATGCCGGCGCCGCGGCGGGCTCGCCCACTCGCGCAGCAACAGGCCGAGGAGCTGCAGTTCGTAGGCGGACGCCACCTCGGCGGCCTGCAGCGCGCTGATGCGCTTGGGCAGTTCCTGGGTGATGCGCTCCAGATCGGCCCGCCACCACACCACCGGCCGGTCGGTCGCGGGCAGCGCATCGACAAAGCGCGGCGGCTGGTCGGCGTCGGGGCGGAACACGAAGGCACCGCCCTCGTCGAGCGGCTGATCGACGCGGGCGAGCGCGATGCGGTGCGCCTCGTCGCGCACCACGCCGATCAGCAGTTCGATCTTGGCGTGTTCGAGACGGTTCGCTCCGGTCATGCCAAGCAGCATGATGCGGCGGTAGAGCGTGCCCAGGCTGTCTTCACGCCGCCCCGCGGTACGTCCCGCCCAGCCTTGCGCATCGATGTAGGCGAACAAGCGGTGACAGTCGAGCCAGAAGTTCTTCGGCAGCGGGGTATAGGTGCGCGTGAAGGTGCACAGCACCTCCCAGCCGGTGGCGAGGGCGAACGACAGCGCCTCGATCGCCGGCCGGCGGTTGAGGAAGCGCCCGGCCTCGCGGCTGAGGTCCATCGCCAGCACCTTGCCCGCCTGATGCACGGCGAGCGCGAGTTGCTGGGCGCGCAGCGCCGCCCGCCGCGCCTCGTCGGTGCTCGACAGCTCCTTGGCGTGGGCGGCGGTGGTGAGCATGGACAGAAAGCCGCCGGCCTCCTCGCGCAAGGCATTCACCGTCGCCATGCGTACGCCCGCATCGCCGCCTTCGGGGAGCGCGGCGAGCGCCATGATCAGCGCACTCACGCGACTGCGGCGCGCCTCGGCGGGCGCCGCAGTCGCGGCCTCGGGATTGTCGGAATCGTTATCGGTCGCGGGCGTGCAGCCCACCAGGATCAGCTCGGGAATCATCGGTAAACCGGCGGGTTGGTCGAACATCGCGACCGCGGCGCAAGGCCGCGGCGCGCCCGAGTTTAACCCAGCTTCGCGTCACCGCCGCGCCCCGCCCCGCCGCCATGGGCGCTCAACCCGGCCGGCCGTCCACCCGGGCCCGGATCAGGAAGGGCGCATAACGCCACAGATAAAGGATGAAGGCGAGCGCCCAAGCGGTCGCGGCAAGATGAATGCCGGCGGTGGCCGCCAGCGGCATCGCGGCCACGGTCAGCACCCGCGCGAACGCCGCCACCTGCACCAGCGCGTAGGCTACCGTCTCCAGACGCCCGGCGGTCAGCATGCGCCCGGTGTGGCCGAGTGCGGTCCGCGTGATCATGCCGATGATGAGACCGCCGGTGGCGCCGATCGCCAGCGCATGGATGCCCGCCGAGCGCGGCACCAGCCCCCACTGCGCGGCGGCGAGCAGCCCCAGCCCGAGCGGAATCCACAGATAGGACAAATGCAGCACCCAGAGCAGCGGCGTGCGCCGCGTCGCCCACGGATTCCAGCCGCCGACGCGTACCGCCTGGGCGAGCGCGGCGAGCGCCGACAGCGCGCCCGCCCACGCCCCCGCACCGCCGGCCCACAACGCGAGCGCGAGCGCGGTGAGCACGCCGGCAGCGAGGTCGAAGCGCGCATTGCGCCACTGCCTGACCCCACCCAACGCATTGAAGGTGAACATCGGGATCACCCGCCCGCCGATCACCGTCTCCAGCACCACAATCAACCCCAGCGCAAAGTGCAACGGCAGCAACGGGTCGAGCGCGAGCACACCCAGCAGGGCGAGGTGGAAGGCGAGGTTGGCGAGCGCGAGCAGCACCGGCAACACACCGACGAAGTAGTTGCGCCGGCTCTTCGCCTTCACCAGCACGCGCAGCAGCGCCGCCGCCGCCAGCGGCAGGAAGGCGACGTCGATCACCGCGACCCACAGTCCGCTGCCGAGCGCCATCGCCAACCGCCCGGCGAGCCACAGCAGCGCGAGCGCGGCCAGCGGCTTCCCCGCGGGGGTGTCGAGCCCGGTCCAGTTGCGCGCAGCGGTGAACAGGAAGCCGATGATCACCGCCACCGCGAAGCCGTACAGCATCTCGTGGGCGTGCCACCAGATGCCGGGGATCGGCGTCGCCAGCACGCCGGCGAACACCAGCACCCAGAGCGGCACGGCAAGGGCGGCGAACAGCGCGGCGAGCAGGTAGAAAGGCCGGAAGCCGAGTGCGAGCAGCATCACGCGATCAGGCGGAATGCGTCGGGTGGTGGGCTCTTCGAGCGGAATGAGGGCCATGTTGTTGTGTCTCCGTCGGGGGAGCCCGGATTACAACGCAGGCGCACAGTGCGAAAAATGATGCGGGTCAATCGCGGCCCGCTCCGCACCGTCCCCGGAGCGCCACGTGAAAAGGCCACGCCGCCCCGTACAGGGCGGCGTGGCCTTCTTGTTTGTCTGCGTTGTTCTCGCGTGCGGCCGTCAGACCGGCATGTTCATGATGTCATTGAATGCATTACACATTATTTTATTATTTACTAACTTTTCAATAAGTAGAGTCATTCCAGGATATAGCGGCACTCTGGCTGCCTGAAAAATGACTTCACGAGTTCAGGGAGCTTCTGGATGCTGCGCAATGCACCGAGTGCGAGCCGCTTCA
>JAEWVQ010000014.1 GCA_023459095.1 Pseudomonadota bacterium
CTGCTCCCCGCCGCCCGGCTCGACCGCCGCGCCTTCGTCACCACCCTCGCCGCCGCCGGGTTCGCGCTGGCGGTGCAGCCGGTGCAGGCCCAGAGCGTGATCACCACCGACGCCGCCGGCCTCGACACCGGCAATGCCGGGATCAAGGTCGACGGCGGCGAGTTGCCGGTCTTTTTCGCCCGCCCGGCAGGCGGCAGCAAGCTGCCGGTGATCCTCGTCGTGCAAGAAATTTTCGGCGTGCACGAGTACATCCGCGACGTCTGCCGGCGCTTCGCCAAGCAGGGCTATCTGGCGATCGCGCCGGAGCTGTTCTTCCGCCAGGGCGACCCGGCCAAGCTCGACAACGTCGGCGCCATCCTCGAAGGCATCGTCGCCAAGGTCACCGACGCCCAGGTCATGGCCGACCTCGACGCCTGCGCGGCGTGGGCCCCGGGCCAGGGCGGCAACCCCGACCGCCTGGCGATCACCGGCTTCTGCTGGGGCGGCCGCATCACCTGGCTGTATGCGGCCCACAACCCCCGGCTCAAGGCTGCGATCGCGTGGTACGGCCGGCTCGACGGCGCGCCCTCCGCGAACACCCCGCAACACCCCATCGACGTCGCCGACAAGCTCCACGCCCCGGTGCTCGGCCTCTACGGCGGCCAGGACCAGGGCATTCCGGTGGACGACGTCGAGATGATGCGCGAAGCGCTGCAGAAGGCCGGCAGCAAGAGCGAGATCGTCCTCTACCCGGACGCGCCCCACGCCTTCCACGCCGACTACCGCCCGAGCTACCGCAAGCCCGAGGCGGAGGACGGCACCCAGCGCCTGCTCGCGTGGCTCGCCCGCCACAACGGCTGAAGCACGCCCCGCCCGCGCGCGGCGTTCCGGCCTGCCGTTGCCGCAGCGCAACAGGAGGCCGCCGGCGCTTCGCCGCGCGGGGAGTTCGGTTAAAGTTTTGCCCGCTGCGGCCGCTAGTTATCACCAACTGCCTAGTGCCCAGGGTGACATCGTGGCCGCCGCATCGTCCCCCACGTTCCCTCGTCCCTCGTGATTTGAAGAGCCGCCCATGAAAACCATCTTCCTCGTCGACGATTCCGCGACGATCCTGCTGTCGATCTCCAACATCCTCGCCAAGGCCGGCTACGGCGTCGAAAAGGCCGGCAACGCCGCCGAAGCCCTGCAGAAGTTCCAGGGCGGGGTCAAGGTCGATCTGCTCATCACCGACCTCAACATGCCCGGCATGAACGGCATCGACTTCATCAAGGAAGTGCGCAAGCTGCCGAACTACCGCTTCATGCCCATCCTGTTCCTCACCACCGAATCGCAGCAGACCAAGAAGGCCGAAGCCAAGGCCGCCGGCGCGTCGGGCTGGATCGTCAAGCCGGCTTCGGCCGACGAACTCCTCAACACCATCAAGCTCGTGATGCGCTGACCATGTCCCCGGCCACCCTCCAGCGTCGCTCCACCCTGGTCTTCAGCAGCGTTGCCGCGGCGGCCGGGCTCACCGTCTTCCTGCTCAACGACTGGTTCCACCACACCGTGCTGCCCGGTCTCGGCGTTCCGCTGCCGCTGGGCGATGCGCTCGGCGTGGTGCTGATCCTGCTGGTGGCCTATGTCGGTCAGCGCCTGGTGTCGCTCGCCTTCTTCCGCGATCACCTCTACGGGCTGGCGACGACCCAGGAGAAGCTGATCCAGACCTCGGGCAACGTGTCCGCGGTCAACGAGGAAGTGGTGCGCGAACTGCGCGCGGTGCCGACCTACAACGACGTGCTGCGCAACCAGCTCGGCAGCGTCATCGAGCAGACCGAACGCGCCGCCTACGACATCACCGAGCGCCTGCAGTCGATCGACGGCGTGGTCGGCGCACTCAACAACTTCGTCGCCCAGAGCTCGTCGGAGTCGGACCAGATGGCGCACGACTCCGAGCTGCGCATCGCCAACAACCAGAAGCTCATCGGCGAGATGGGCGTCTACATCGAGAACCGCCTGCAGGAGGCGCGCCGCGACCAGGAGCGCATCACCGAGGTCGTCGCCCAGGCGCGCTCGCTCGAATCGCTCACCCGCCTGATCAAGGATATCGCCGCGCAGACCAACCTGCTCGCGCTCAATGCCGCGATCGAGGCCGCGCGCGCCGGCGAGCAGGGCCGCGGCTTCGCGGTGGTCGCCGACGAGGTGCGCAAGCTCTCGGCGGAGACCGAAAAGGCGGTGATCGCGATCAACCAGGGCATCCAGGGGGTGGCGACGACGATCCAGACCCAGCTCCAGGACAAGCTCTCGGCCAACAGCCTGGACCGCGAGCAGGCCACGCTGGGGCAGTTTTCCGCGCAGCTCGCCGAGCTCGGGCAGAGTTACGAGAGCATCCTCAACCATCAGATGCGGGTCATCGAGACCGTGCGCAACAGCAGCGAGGAGCTCGCCCACATGTTCATGGATGCGCTCGCCAGCGTGCAGTTCCAGGACGTCACCCGGCAGCAGATCGAACACACCGCGGACTCGCTGCGCCGCCTCGACGAACACCTCGGCGTGCTCGCCGAGCGCCTGCTGGTGGCCGAGGGCGAGGATTTCCACTACACCCCGCTCTCCGAACATCTGGACGAAATCTATTCGCGCTACGTTATGGCCGAACAGCGCGACAAGCACCACTCGGCGCTCCACCAGCCCTCCGATGCCGGCGCCAGCGCCGGTTCCGGCCCCAAGATCGAACTGTTCTGACTTCCACCATGACCCAATCCCAGACCCCGCAATCGGGCCGGGTGGCGCTCGTCGACGACATGACGATCTACCACGCCGCGCCGCAGAAGCAGCAACTGATCGACGCCCTCGCGGCCTGCGACACGCTCGACATCGATCTCTCCGCGGTCGCCGAGGTCGATACCGCCGGCTTCCAGCTGCTCATCCTCGTCAAGCGCGAAGCGCGCCGGCTCGGCAAGGAGGCGCACATCGTCGCGCACAGCCCGGCGGTGCGCGAAGTCGTCGACTTCTTCAACGTCGCCGCCGAGTTCGGCGACCCCATGCTCATTCCCGCCCAGGAAGGCTGACCGCCCATGGATGAAATCACCAGCGTCTTCGTGACCGAAAGCCGCGAACAGCTCGCCGCGCTCGAAGCCACCCTGCTCCAGCTCGAGAACGGCTCCGGCGACGACGACACCATGAACGCCATCTTCCGCGCCGCTCACACCATCAAGGGCGGCGCCGGGGTCATCGAATGCGGCTTCATCGTCGCCTTCACCCACGTCGTCGAGAACGCCCTCGACCGCCTGCGCAACGGCGACATCGCGGTCAGCGGCGACCTCGTCGCCGTGCTGCTCGCCTGCGGCGACCACATCGGCCACCTGCTCGGCACCCTGGAAGCCGGCGCCGCCGCGCCCGACGCCGACTTGCAGGCCGACGGCGATGCCCTGCTCGCCCGCCTGCAGCGCGACTGGCTCGACGCCGACGGCGCGCCGGCGGTCCGCTCCGGGCCGCCCAGCGCCGCCCCGGCATCGATCGAGAGCAGCGGCGGCGGCGCGGTGGAAACCGACTGCTGGCACATCTCGCTGCGCTTCGGCCCCGACGTGCTCAAGAACGGCATGGACCCGCTGTCCTTCCTGCGCTACCTGGCGACGATCGGCACCATCGTGCGCCTGGAGACGATCGCCGACGCGATGCCTCCGGCCGCCGAGATGGACCCCGAGAACTGCTACCTCGGCTTCGAGATCAGCTTCGCGTCGAGCGCCGACAAGGCCGCGATCGAGCGCGTGTTCGATTTCGTGCGCGACGACTGCACGCTGCACATCCTGCCTCCGCACAGCCGGCTCGCCGACTACATCGCGTTGCTCGGCGCGCTCCCCGAAGACACCATGCGCCTGGGCGAGATCCTGGTGCGCATCGGCGCGCTGACCCAGGCCGAACTCGACGAAGGCCTCGCCACCCAGCACGGCCCCGCCGCCGACGCCGAGCACGGCGATCACGCCGCGCCGCAGCCGCTGGGCGAGATCCTGATCGAGCACAAGGTGGTGCACCCCGAGCTGGTCGAAGCCGCGGTGGTCAAGCAGAAGCAGGTCAGCGACAAGAAGGCCGCGGAGGCGCGCCTGATCCGCATCCAGGCCGACAAGCTCGACGCCCTCATCGACCTCGTCGGCGAACTGGTGATCGCCGGCGCCAGCGTGAACCTGCTCGCCAGCCGCGCCGGACGCAGCGAACTCACCGAAGCCGCATCGCTGATGAACCGCCTCGTCGAGAGCATCCGCGACTCCGCGCTGCAGCTGCGCATGGTGCAGATCGGCGAGACCTTCAACCGCTTCAACCGCGTCGTACGCGACGTCTCCAAGGAACTCGGCAAGGACATCGAACTGGTCATCCGCGGCGGCGACACCGAGCTCGACAAGAGCGTGGTGGAGAAGATCGGCGACCCGCTGATGCACCTCGTGCGCAACGCCATCGACCACGGCATCGAGCCCGCCGAGGCGCGCGCCGCCAGCGGCAAGGCGGCGCGCGGCCGGCTCGAGCTCAACGCCTTCCACGACTCGGGCAGCATCGTCATCGAAGTCGCCGACGACGGCGGCGGCCTCAAGCACGACAAGATCGCCGCCAAGGCGATCGAGCGCGGTCTGATCCAGGCCGGGCACGCGCTGAGCGAGCAGGAGATCTTCAACCTCATCTTCGAACCCGGCTTCTCCACCGCCGACAAGGTGTCCAACCTCTCCGGACGCGGCGTCGGCATGGACGTGGTCAAGCGCAACATCCAGAGCCTGCGCGGCCGCGTCGAGGTGCACTCGGCGCCCGGCGCCGGCACCCGGTTCTCGATCCGGCTGCCGCTGACCCTGGCGATCATCGACGGCTTCCTGGTCGGCACCGGCCGCGCCAGCTACGTGGTGCCGCTCGACATGGTGGTCGAATGCCTGGAGCTGGAGCGCGACGTCACCGACCGCCACTACCTCAACCTGCGCGGCGAGGTGCTGCCCCTGATCCGCCTGCGTAACCTGTTCGAGATTCCCGGCGAGCGCCCGGCGCGCGAGAACGTGGTCGTGGTGCGCGCCGCCGGGCAGAAGGCCGGCATCGTCGTCGACGACCTGCTCGGCGAATTCCAAACCGTGATCAAGCCGCTCGGCCAGCTCTTCCGCAACCTGCGCGGGATCGGCGGCTCGACCATCCTCGGCAGCGGCGAGGTCGCGCTGATCCTCGACGTGCAAGCCTTGGTCAACCTCTCCATCGCCAGCGGCGAGGGTGCCTACCTGCCACGCGAGCACACCGCGCGGCTGCAGCACTGATTTTTGTACCTGCCCTACCCCCAAGCAAACCGGAGCTCCTCCATGTTGAACAACCTCAGAATCGGCATCCGACTGTCGATTGGTTTCGGCCTGCTGATCGCGATCCTGGTCCTCGTCGCCACCATTGGCGTGAGCCGGGTCACCGACCTGCGTCACTCGATTGACGAAGTGGTCAACGACCGCTTCCCAACCACGGTATGGGCCAACGACATCATCGACGCGGTCAACCTCGTCGCCCGCATCACCCGCAACATGGTGCTGCTGACCGACCCCGAGCAGATCCGCGCCGAGGCGGCACGCCTCGACGAAGCGAGCAAGACCATCAATGATCGCGCGCAGAAGCTGGAGCAGGCGATCACTTCGGCCAGGGGCCGCGAGCTGCTGCAACAATTCACCGCCGCCCGCGGCGGCTACGTGACCGAAGTCAACAAGCTGCGCGCGCTGATCGGGGCCGGCGATCGCGACGGCGCCACTGCCCTGCTGATGTCGTCGACGCGGGCCGCGCAGGACGCCTACCTGCGCTCGACGACCGCGCTCACCGACAACCAGGTCGAAGACATGCGCGCCGCCGGACGCGCCGCCGACACTCTCGCCGCCGACACCCGCAACCTGCTGATCGGCCTGCTCGCCGCGGCGGTGGTCCTCGCCATCGTCATCGGCTGGACCATCACGCGCTCGATCACCCGCCCGCTCGCCGAAGCGGTCGACACCGCCAATGCGCTCGCCGACGGCGACCTCACGGTGAAGATCGAGGCGCGCAGCAAGGACGAAACCGGCCAGCTGCTCGCCGCCATGCAGAACATGGTGGCCAAGCTCGGTCACACCATCGGCGAGATCCGCAGCGCCGCGCAGAACCTGTCGTCGGCCTCGGAACAGGTCTCGGCCACCGCCCAGTCGCTGTCGCAGGGCGCCTCCGAGCAGGCGGCGAGCGTCGAGGAGATCTCGTCCACGATGGAGCAGGCCACCGCCTCCGTGGTGCAGAACACCGAAAACGCCAAGGTCACCGACGACATGGCCTCCAAGGCCGCAACCGAAGCCGTCGAAGGCGGCAGTGCGGTGAAGGAGACCGTGGGCGCGATGAAGTCGATCGCCGACAAGATCGGCATCATCGACGACATCGCCTACCAGACCAACCTGCTCGCGCTCAACGCCGCGATCGAGGCCGCGCGCGCCGGCGAACACGGCAAGGGCTTCGCCGTGGTCGCCGCCGAGGTGCGCAAGCTCGCCGAGCGCAGCCAGGTCGCCGCGCAGGAAATCGGCGCGCTCGCCGGCTCCAGCGTGAAGATGGCCGAACGCGCCGGCAAGCTGCTCGACGACATGGTGCCGTCGATCCGCCGCACCTCCGATCTGGTGCAGGAAATCGCCTCGTCGAGCGCCGAACAGAGCGTCGGCGTGGGCCAGATCAACGAGGCCCTCGGCCAGCTCAACCAGGTCACCCAGCAGAGCGCCTCGGCCTCCGAAGAGCTCGCCGCCACCTCCGAGGAAATGGGCGCCCAGGCCGAACAGCTGCAGGAGCTGGTCCAGTTCTTCAAGGTCGGCGACGCCGGCCGCACACCGGCGCGCGCCGCCCATGCCCCGACCGCGACCGCGGCCCCC
>JAEWVQ010000015.1 GCA_023459095.1 Pseudomonadota bacterium
CTTCGATGCCGCCGCGCTCGCCGCGCTGACCCCGGCCGCCGATGCGGCCACCGCCATCGTCGGCCTCACCGACAGCGCGAGCGCGCTGCTGGTGATCGACCGCGTGCGCGCCGCCGGCGGCCGCATCGTGGACATGACCCACCACCGTCTCGCCAGCGAAGCCGACGCCGCACGCTGGGCCGCCGGACTCGGCGAACTGGCGGTGGCGCAGGCCGCCGCCGCGCCCGGCCTGCTGGGCGGCGCCGACGACGGTGCCGCCGGCGCCGCCTTCGTGGCCGGTGGCGTGTCCTACATGAGCTTCACCTGCGTGATCTGAACGGAGCAACCATGAGCAAATACAGCGTTCTGCCGAAAAACGTCTCCGAAAGCGATTTCGACACGGCGATCCAGGAATTCATCAAGATCCTCGGCCAGGACAGCGTCCTGATCACCGGCGACAAGCTGCACCCCTACGGCAAGATCATGATGGCGGTGGAGAACGACAAGCACGCCGCCTCCGCGGTGCTGCTGGCGACCACGGTCGAGCAGATCCAGGCCATCGTCAAGGTGTGCAACACCTACAAGGTGCCGATCTGGACGATCTCCACCGGGCGCAACTTCGGCTACGGCTCGGCCGCGCCGATCGAACGCGGCCAGGTCATCCTCGATCTGCGCCGCATGAACAAGATCCTCCACGTCGACCCGGAGCTGTGCACCGCGCTCGTCGAACCGGGCGTCACCTACCAGCAGCTCTACGATTACCTGCAGGAAAACAACATCCCGCTGATGCTGTCGTTCTCGGCGCCGTCGGCGATCGCCGGCCCGCTCGGCAACACCATGGACCGCGGCGTGGGCTACACGCCCTACGGCGAACACTTCCTGATGCAGTGCGGCATGGAAATCGTGCTCGCCAACGGCGAAGTGCTGCGCACCGGCATGGGCTCGGTCAAGGGCGACAACGCCTGGCAGGTGTTCAAGTGGGGCTACGGCCCGACCCTGGATGGCATGTTCACGCAGTCGAACTACGGCATCTGCACCAAGATGGGCTTCTGGCTGATGCCCAAGCCGCCGGTGTTCAAGCCGTTCGAGATCCAGTTCGACGACGAGGCCGACATCAGCGACATCGTCGAGATGCTGCGTCCGCTGCGCATCGCGCAGATCATCCCGAACTCGGTGGTGATCGCCGGCACGCTGTGGGAAGCCGCGACCTGCAACACCCGCCGCTCCGACTACACGAGCGAGCCGGGCGCCACCCCCGACTCGGTGCTCAAGCAGATCCAGAAGGACAAGCACCTGGGCGCGTGGAACGTGTACGCCGCGCTCTACGGCACCCAGGAACAGGTCGACGTGAACTGGAAGATCGTCACCGACGTGATCAAGAAGGCCGGCAAGGGCCGCATCATCACCCAGGAGCAGGCCGGCAACACGCAGCCGTTCAAGTACCGCGCCGAACTCATGTCGGGCGTGCCCAACCTGCAGGAGTTCGGTCTGTACAACTGGCGCGGGGGCGGCGGTTCGATGTGGTTCGCGCCGGTCAGCCAGGCGCGCGGCAGCGAGTGCGAGAAGCAGATGAAGCTCGCCAAGACCATCCTCAACAAGCACGGCCTCGACTACGTCGGCGAGTTCATCGTCGGCTGGCGCGACATGCACCACGTCATCGACGTGCTGTTCGACCGCAGCAGCGAGGAAGAAACCCGCCGCGCCAACGCCTGCTTCAACGAACTGCTCGACGAGTTCGAGAAGCACGGCTACGCCGTGTATCGCGTGAACACCGCCTTCCAGGAACGCGTCGCGCAGAGCTACGGCCCGGTCAAGCGCGACGTCGAGCGCGCGATCAAGCGCGCCCTCGACCCCAACGGCATTCTCGCCCCGGGCAAGTGCGGCATCCGCATCTGAACTGACAAGGACACCCGATCATGAGTGACAGCAACAAGCCCGCGCCCTACCAGGGGTTCGACCTGCAGCCGATCGCCGGCACCTGGCGCGCGGGACGCTCGGCGCGCCGCCTCGCCGATACCAACCCGTACACCGGCGAGGTGCTCGCCGAGCTCACGCTGGCCAACACCGCCGACGTCGATGACGCCTACGCCGCCGCCGCGCGCGCGCAGCGCGCGTGGGCCGAGACCCTGCCCGACGAGCGCGCCGCGGTGCTGCGCCGCGCCGCCGAGATCATCGCCGCGCGCGCCGAGGAGATTCAGGACTGGATCGTGCGCGAATCCGGCAGCACACGGCTGAAGGCCTACATCGAGTGCGACAGCGCGCGCCGCATCACGCTCGAATCGGCCACCTTCCCGAGCCGGGTCGAGGGCCGCATCCTCGCCGCCGGCGTGCCCAACCAGGAAAGCCGCGTGTACCGCGCGCCACTGGGCGTGGTCGGCGTGATCAGCCCGTGGAACTTCCCCTTCCACCTCACCGCCCGTTCGGTGGCGCCGGCGCTCGCGCTCGGCAATGCGGTGGTGGTGAAGCCGGCGAGCGACACCCCGGTGAGCGGCGGCCTGCTGCTCGCCAAGGTCTACGAGGAAGCGGGCCTGCCCGCCGGGCTGTTCAACGTCGTGGTCGGCGCCGGCAGCGAGATCGGCGACTACTTCGTCGAGCATGAAGTGCCGCGCCTGATCTCGTTCACCGGCTCCACCGAGGTCGGTCGCGGCGTCGGCCGGCTCGCCACCGGCGGGCGCCACATCAAGCGCGTCGCGCTCGAGCTCGGCGGTAACGCCCCGCTCGTGGTGCTCGACGACGCCGACGTGGAACTCGCCGCCAATGCCGCGGTGGTCGGCCGTTTCCTGCATCAGGGCCAGATCTGCATGAGCACCAACCGCGTGATCGTCGACGCCAAGGTGCACGATGCCTTCGTCGCCGCGGTCAAGCGCCGCGTCGAAGGCCTGGCCTACGGCGACCCCGCCGACCCGGCGACCATCGTCGGCCCGCTGATCAACGAGCGCCAGCGCGCCGACGTGCTCGGCCGCATCGCCCGCGCCCGCCAGGACGGCGCCACCCAGGTGGTGGGCGGCGACGCGGTCGGCAATGTGGTGCCGCCGCACGTCTTCGCCGACGTCGATCCGGCGTGGTCGATCGCCATCGACGAGACCTTCGGTCCGGTGCTGCCGATCATCAAGGCACGCGACGAGGCCCATGCGCTCGAACTCGCCAACCAGTCCGAGTACGGCCTCTCCAGCGCGGTGTTCACCGCCAACCTCGAGCGCGGCGTGCGCTTCGCGCGCGGCATCAACGTCGGCATGACCCACATCAACGACATGACCGTGGACGACCAGCCGAACGCGCCCTTCGGCGGCGAGAAGAACTCCGGCCTCGGCCGCTTCAACGGCGACTGGGCGATCGAGGAGTTCACCCGCGCGCAGTGGATCACCCTGCAGCACAAGCCGCGGCCCTATCCGTTCTGATCGGCCCGCCCCGGCGGCAAACGGCCCGGCGCCCCCACGGCGCCGGGCCGTTGTTGCGTGAACGCGGCTACGCCGTCGGCGCCGGCGCGCCGTCCTGCAGCACCGCCACCCAGGCGTCGAGCGCCGGATGCGGCTCGGCCTGGCGGCGGCGGATCAGCACCGTGGGCGAGGCCGCGAGATGCGCCGGCAACGGATGGCTCGCCACCAGGCCGCCGCGCGGATGGGTGGCGAGCAGCGCCGCCGGCAGCACGCCGACGCCCAGGCCCGCGGCCACGCAGCCGAGGATGGCCTCGACCGAGGCATAGCTCTGCTGGCCGCGTACCCGCCAGCCCCGATCCTGCGCATGCTCGAACAGCCGGGCGCGGTAATGACAACCCTCGGGAAAGGCGATCAGGGTGACGTCCTCGCCCGCCTCCGGCACCGCCCGGTCGGGCGGCAGCACCAGGCGCAGCTCCTCCTGCCACACCGCGCGCGCGCTCAGACGCGGATGTTGCAGCGGCCCGGCGACCAGCGCGGCATCGAGATCGTGGGCGAGCACGCGCTCGATCAGCGTCGCGCTGGTCCCGGTTTCGAGCTCCACCGCGACCCGCGGCGCATGGCGGTGGAAGCGCGCGAGCACGTCGGGCAGGCGCATCGCCGCGGTGGTTTCCATCGAGCCGAGGCGCAGACGGCCCTGCAGGGTGTCCAGATGCACGCTCTGCCAGGCCGCCGCGCACAGGATGTCGAACTGGCGGGCATGCGGCAGCAGACGCTCGCCGGCCGCGGTGAGCTTGAACTGCGGACCGCTGCGCTCGAGCAGCACGCTGCCGAGTTGTTCCTCCAACTGGCGCAGGCGCGCGGAAACGTTGGACGGCACGCAGTTGAGCTGGCGCGAGGCCGCACTCAGGCTGCCGTGCTCGGCCACCGCATGGAAGTAGCGCAGCAGCTGGGGATTGAAGCGCGTGGCGGAGAGCATGGCGCCGACCTTTCTCTTTAAGTGAAAATCAAGAATACTACTTTTCACTAACGGTATATAAACGGCCTCCGTTAGAGTCGGCGCCTCGCCGGTCCGCCCTTCGGACCCGGTCCCCAGGAGCCGACCCATGCCGCCCCGATCCGATCCGCCGCCCGCCCGCCTCTGGCTGCCGCTGCTCGCCGCCGCCCTCGCCCTCGTCACCGTCCATGGCATCGGCCGCTTCGCGTACACGCCGCTGCTGCCACTGCTGGTGGGCGACGGCTTCATGGCGCTCGATGCCGGCGCCACCATCGCCACCTGGAACTACGTCGGCTACCTGCTCGGCGCCATGCTCGCGATCCGCGTGCACCAGCCGCCGCAGATCCGCCGCATCCTGCCCGTCGCGCTGCTGGTCAATGCCGCATGCACGGTCGCGCAGGGCCTCACCGACAACCTCACCGTCTTCCTCGTGCTGCGGCTGCTCAGCGGCATCAGCAACGGCGTGGTGTTCGTGCAAGCCCCGGCGCTGGTGCTGGAGTGGCTGGCGCGCCACGGTCTCACCGCCTTGTCCGGGCTGATGTACTTCGGCGTCGGCGCCGGCCTGCTGCTCACCAATGTGCTCGCCGGCCTGCCCGCGGAGTCGCTGCACGGGAGCGCGCGCTGGTGGCCGATGGCGCTCGCCGCGGTGCCGCTGGCATGGTGGAGCGCGCGCCAGCTCGGCCGGCTGGACGGCCCGCAGGCTGGCACGCCGGGCCACGCCGCAGCGCATCGCGCCACGCCGCTGCTCGACCGTGCCAGCCTGCCGGTGTTCATGGCCTATGCCGGCGCCGGCCTCGGCTACATCCTGCCCACCACCTTCCTGCCGGTGGTGGCGCACGAACAACTGCCCGCCGGCCACTGGCTGCAGAGCGGCGCCTGGCTGGTCCTGGCCGCGAGCACGCTCGCCGCCGCCTGGTTGTGGAACCGGCTGGGCAGCCGCCTGGGCGACCGCAACGCGCTGGTGCTCAACTACGTGCTGCAGGGCATCGGCGTCGCCGGCCCGCTGCTGTGGCCGGGGGTGCCGGGAGTGTTCGCCTGCGCGCTGCTGGTCGGCGGCACCTTCCTCGGCAGCGTGCTGCTCACCCAGCGCCTGGGGCGCGCGCTGCACCCGCACCAGGGGCCGCGCCTGTCGGCGGCGCTGATCACGCTGTACGGCTTCGCCCAGCTCACCGGGCCGTGGCTGGCGCGGCTGTGGCTGGAGCGCGGCGGCAGCATGAGCGATACCTACTGGCTGGGCGTCGGCGCCCTGGTGTGGGCGACGCTGTGGACGCTGCGCACGCCGGCCCCGGCGCACACCGCCGCCGCATCGCCGGGCGCCGCGCCGCAAGCCTCGCGCTGAGCGCCTGCCGCTACCGCGCCGGCACCATCTCGGGCAGCGCCACCAACCGCCAGCC
>JAEWVQ010000016.1 GCA_023459095.1 Pseudomonadota bacterium
CGACCCGGGCGCGCTGACCGTGATCGACGACGGCTCGCCGATCGTGCCGCCGGGCGGTGCCGCCGCCGGGGCCGGCGAGGGGCCGCGGGTGCTGCCCTTCGCCTTCCGCGGCGAGGGCTTCGAGTACTTCCGCATCTGGATCGTCAACGTGCTGCTGTCCATCGTCACCCTGGGTATCTACTCGGCGTGGGCCAAGGTGCGCACGCAGCGCTACTTCTACGGCAACACCTCGCTCGACGGCAGCAGCTTCGAGTACCTGGCGACGCCGATGCAGATCCTCAAGGGGCGGCTGATCGCGTTCGCGCTGTTTGCGGTCTATGTCATCGTCGACGGCCTGCTGCCCTTGCTGGGGGTGGCGATGATGCTGGTGCTGGTGCTGGCGACGCCGTGGATCGTGGTGCGCGCGCTCGCCTTCCGCAACCGCCACAGCGCCTGGCGCGGGGTGCGCTTCGGCTTCGACGGCCGCGTCCTCGGTGCGGTCAAGGCGCTGCTGCTGTGGCCGCTCGCCGGCGTGCTCACCTTCGGCTTGCTGATGCCGCTGGCGATGCAGCGCCAGCAGCGCTTTCTGATCGACCACTCGCGCTACGGCACCAGTGCGTTCGGCTTCGAAGCGGGGGCGCGGCCGTTCTACGGCCTCTTCATCCGCCTGCTGCTCGCGGGCGCGGTGGGCGGCGCGCTCAGCTTCGGGCTCGGCCAGCTGTTCGCGCCGCTCGGCGTGGTGATCATGGCGCTCACCTATCTGGTGCTGATCGCGTGGTTCAACACCGGCTTCACCAACCTCGTGTATGGCAACAGCGTGCTCGGCGAGCACCGCCTGGTCGCGCACTACGAGCTCAAGTCCTACCTGATGCTGATGATCGGCAACGCCGTGGGCATGGTGCTGACCCTGGGCCTGTTCTACCCGTGGGCCAAGGTGCGCAACGCACGCTACGCCGCCGCGCACATCGCCTTCGACGCCGCCGACGGCCTCGACGGCTTCGTCGCCGCGCAGCGCGATGCGGTGGCGGCGACCGGGGGCGAGGTCGCCGACCTGTTCGACGTCGATGTGGGTCTGTGAGGGCGGGCCATGACGTGGGGCCGGCGCCGGTGAGGGGGCGGCGATGAGCGCGGACATCGCCGGCGCCTACTTCGCACCAGGGCGGAGCGTGCGCGTCGCCGCCTGCCTGCGCGGGCCCAGCGACGCGCTGCGCGTGGAGTCCGACGGCGGCGCGATGCTCGCGGGGCCGGCGTCGGTGGACGAGCTCGAGATCAGCTCGCGCATCGGCAACACCCCGCGCTTCGTGCGCTTCGCCGGCGGCGGAACCTTCGAGACTGCCGACAATGCCGCGGTCGACGCCTTGCTCGCGCGCGCGCGGCGGCGCCACGGGCTGGCGCATCGCCTGGAGTCGAGGCTGCGTTACGTGGCGCTCGGCCTCGTGGTCACCGTGGCCTTCGTTTGGGGCGCGGCGCGCTACGGCATTCCGGTGCTCGCCGAGGTCGCCGCGCACGCCATGCCGGCAGAGCTCGTGGTGCGCCTGGGCGACGGTGTGCTCGACATGCTCGACGAGCATTTCCTCGAACCGAGCACGCTGCCCGCCGACGAGCAGGCGCGCCTGCGCGCGCGCTTCGCACCTTTCGTCGCCGCCGCCGGGGGCGGCGTGCCGATCCAGGTCGAGTTCCGCGATGCGGAGAAAACGCTCGGCCCCAATGCGCTCGCGCTGCCGTCCGGCGTGGTGGTGTTTACCGACCAGCTGGTGAAACTGGCGGCGGCCGACGACGAGCTGATCGCGGTGCTGGCGCACGAAATCGGCCACATCGAGCACCGCCACGCGCTGCGCCACGCGATCCAGGGCTCGACGCTGGGGCTCGCGGTCACCGTGCTCACCGGCGACATCGCCTCGGTGTCGTCGATGATCGCGGCGATTCCGGTGATCCTCACCGAACTGGGTTATTCGCGCGATTTCGAATTCGAGGCCGACCGCCACGCCGCGCTCGTGCTGCAGCGCAACGGGTTGGAGCCCGCGGCGCTGGCGCGCGCGCTTGCCCGCCTCGAGCGCAGCCACGGCGGCGAGCGCTGCGCCGAGCACGCCGGCGCAGCGGCGGAGACGGGCGGGGGCTCTGGCGGCGGCGACTGCCACGGCGAAGCCTGGTGGCGCTATCTGTCCACGCATCCGCCGACCACCGAGCGCATCCGTCGTCTCGACGCGATCGCGGCGGAATCCGGCGCGCCGGCCCAGGCCCGGTCGCGGTAACGCCCGGCGCGCGCGCACGGCGCCGGGGGCCGCGGTTCAAGGTCCGGCCTGCTCGATTTCCCGGGCGCGGCATGCGGCCGCCGTGAGCGGCTGGTGCGCGGCCTGCGGCATTCCGCGGATCATCCTGCGCCGTCCGGCGGCGTCAGCCTTCGAGTGCGGCGCCCTTCAGCACCAGCGGCAGGCCGGCGGCGACCAGGGTGACGCGGTCGCAGCGCGCCGCCACCGCCTGGTTCAGGCGTCCGGCCTCGTCGCGGAACAGGCGGCCGAGCGCGTTCTCCGGCACCAGCCCCAGACCGACTTCGTTGGCCACCAGCAGCACTCGCCCGGGCAATTCCGGAAGCGCGGCGAGCAGGGCGTCGCGCTCGTCGCGGAAGCGCGGCAGGGCGTCGGCGCTGGCCGCGGGCGGCAGGCGTTCGGCGCCGGCAAGGAGGTTGGTCAGCCACAGGGTCAGGCAGTCGACGATCACGCAGTGCCCGGCGGCGGCTTCGCGGCGCAGCGCGGCGGCGAGGGCGAGCGGGGTTTCCACGGTGCGCCATGCCGCCGGGCGGTCGGCGCGGTGGCGGCGGATGCGCTCGGCCATTTCGGCGTCGCCGGCCTCGGCGGTGGCAATCACCGTGACCGCGAGGCCGGAGGCGGCGGCGAGGCGCTCGGCGAGCGCGCTCTTGCCGGAGCGGGCGCCGCCCAGGATCAGTTCACAGGTCATGGCCGGTCGGATTTTGCAGTGCACGAAGAGGCCGGAGAAGGTATCATCCGCGCCCACTGCCCCGGAAGGGGCGGCGCGATTCAGGTGCCCGAAGGCGGTTCTCGCCCCAGGGTTAAACGGGAAACAGGTGAGCGCTGCGACGCGCGAGGCCTGTGCTGCCCCCGCAACGGTAAGTGAGTGTGTGTGGTGTCGGATGCCACTGGGTGATCACCCGGGAAGGCGACGCCGTGCGTCCGGTCGAACCCCGACCGGAACCTCACGAGCCCGGATACCGGCCCGAACGCGAATGGCGGATGGGCTGCGGGGTGGCGGCGAAGAGCGCGGTGTCTGGGCTCCTCTCGGTTTCTCCCCCGGCACGTCCTGGTGCGCCTCGTGCGTATTGGCCAGGGTTTGCGGGGACGCGAGCCGTGGTCCAGGGAGTCCAATCGATGAAGATCCGTTATCCGGCGCTCGCTGCGGCGTGTGCGCTCGCTTTCCCCTTGGTCGCGCAGGCGGCCGACCCCGAAGAAGTCCAGCTCGGCCATGTGGTGGTGACCGCCACCCGGCAGCCGATCAGCGCCTCCGAGGCGCTCGCCAGCGTCGATGTGATCGACCGCGACGAGATCGCCGCCGCCGGCAACGCCAGCCTCGTCGATCTGCTGGCCTCGCGCCCGGGCGTGCAGGTGACGAGCAACGGCGGGCCGGGCTCGAACAGCAGCGTGTTCATCCGCGGCGCGACTTCGGGCCACACCCTGGTGCTGATCGACGGCATGCGCGTGGGTTCGGCGACCAGCGGCGCGCCGACCCTGGAGACCATTCCGCTGGCGCTGATCGACCGCGTCGAGATTCTGCGCGGCCCGGCGAGCGCGCTCTACGGCTCCGATGCGATCGGCGGCGTGATCCAGGTGTTCACGCGCAAGGGCAGCGAAGGCTTTCACCCCACGGTGCGCATCGGCGCCGGCACCGACAATGCGCGCGCGGCCAGTGCCGCGCTGGCCGGCGGCGCAGACCGGCTGCGCTACAGCCTTGCCGCCGGCCACGACCGCTCCGACGGCATCAACGCCAAGCCGCTGTCGTATCGCGGCCGCGACCAGGACGACGACGGCTTCCGCAACGACTACTTCAGCGGCTCGCTCACCCTCGGCTTCCGCGACAAGGACGAGATCGGTCTGACCGTGCTGCACTCCGACCTGCGCAACTGGTACGACACCGGCAACGCCTTCGACGCCTATCTCGACAAGCGTGCCGACACCGCCGGCGTGCACATGCGCAACCAGCTCACCGCCGACTGGGCGAGCACGGTGCGCGCGGGCTACAGCGCCGACACCTCGCGCAACCGCTCGAACTTCACCGCCGAGTCCGAGTTCAACACCTATCAGAGCCAGTTCACCTGGCAGAACGACATCGCCCTCGGCGGCGGTTCGCTGCTCGCGGCCTACGAGTTCCTGCAGCAGAACGTGGACACCACCACCGCCTACGCGAAGACGCGGCGCATCGTCAATTCGGCGCTGCTCGGCTGGGGCGGCCAGTTCGACCGCCATCACGTGCAGGTCAATGCGCGCCACGACCGCAACTCGCAGTTCGGCAACAAGACCACCGGTTCGGCGGCCTACGGCTACCAGTTCGCGCCCGAATGGCGGGTGCGCGGCAGCATCGGCACCGCGTTCAAGGCCCCGAGCTTCAACGATCTGTACTATCCGGTCGATTGCGACCCGGTCTACGGTTGCTTCGGCGGCAATCCCGAGCTGAAGCCGGAAGAGGCGGTGAACCGCGAGATCGGCCTGGTGTGGGAGCGCAAGGACCTCAGCGTCAGCGCGACCTACTTCAACAACCGGGTGAAGAACCTGATCGACTGGAGCACCGGCATCGCCAGCAACGTCGCCACCGCGCGCCTGCAGGGGGTGGAGCTGGGCCTGAGCACGATGCTCTACGGCAACCGCGTGCGCGCCACGCTCGACTACCTCGACGCCGAGGACAAGGACACCGGCGACCAGCTCGGCCGCCGTGCGCGCGTCAGCGGCTCGCTCGCGATCGAGCGCAACATCGGTCTGTGGACGGTGGGCATGGAGTGGAACGGCCAGGGCCGGCGTTATGATCGGGTCCCCAATGTGGACAGCGGGCGGATGGCCGGTTACGGCTTGCTCAATGCCTACGTGCATTACGCGCTGGCGCCGGACTGGAGCGTGGAGCTGCGTGCCAACAACCTTCTCGACAAGGACTACGAGCTTGCCAAGGGTTACGGGACCCAGGGCTTCAATGCCTTCGTCGCGCTGCGCTACGCCATGCACTAAGGGTCGGTGGCCGTGGCCGACGCAGCCCTCGGCGCAATGCGCGGAGCGGCACGGATGAGAGCGGCGCCGCGCCGTGCGCTGTTGCTCGCCGCCGCGCTGCTGCCGGCGGCGGTGGCAGCGTTCGCGTGGGCGCTGGTCGCCGGCGACATGGCGATCGGCGCCGCCGAGGTGGTGGCAGCGCTCGGCGGCGCCC
>JAEWVQ010000017.1 GCA_023459095.1 Pseudomonadota bacterium
CCGCCGCCCGGGCCGCGAGCAGTGCGTCGCGCATGCCCTGCTCGCGGGCGGTGGGGTAGCCGAAATAGGCCAGCAGGCCGGTACCCTGGAGCAGGCCGTGGCCGCCATGGCGCGCCACCGCGGCGCGCGCCGCGTGCAACGCGGCCTCGTGGCGCAGCGCCGCGTCCTCCGAGTCGTCGTCGGGCGCGCACAGGAGCTCGACATGGAGCACGGTGACATGGCGCCGGTCGAACCCTGTGGCGGTCGCGGCCGGCTCGGCGACGGTCGCCGCCGACGCCAGCGCATCGATCCGGGCGCGCAGGGCGAGCGCCTCGCGGTGGGGGGCTCCGCCGACCTGCTCGGTGAGCAGGCGCTCGTAGGCCTGGTACTGGGCGCGGGCGGCGACGTGGCGGCCGCTCGCGGCGAGCAGTTCGATCAGGCGGCGGTGGCCGGTTTCGCGCTCGCGGTCGAGGTCGAACGCGCGCTCGGTGTATTCCAGTGCGCGGTCGATCGCCCCCTGGGCATGGAAAAACGCCGCCAGCCCCTCGGCGATGGCGATGGCGCGGCGCTGGCAGGCCTCGCGCCGCGCCCCTGCCCACGCGTCGAACTCCGCATTGCCGGGCAAGGCGAGGCTGCCGAGGAAGGGGCCGCGATAGCGCCGCAGCGCCTCGATCATCACCCCGGCATCGACCGGACTGCCGCATGCGGTCGGCGCCTGCTCGACGAAATCGACGTCGATGCGGGCGATGGCGCCGGGCGCGAAGCGGATGCTGAGACGGTCGGCGAGCAGCCAGGGGCGTGTCGGCGAGGGCTGCAGCTTGTTCAGATGGGCGAGGGCGATGCGTAGATTGCGGCGCCCGTCGGCGGCTGGCAGCTGCGGCCACAGCAGGCTCGCCAGCCATTCGCGACGCAGCGCCTGACCGCGCCCGGTGGCGACGAGGGCGAACAGGGCACGCACCTTGTCATACGGAAAGGCGTCGCAGACGCGCTCGCCGATGCGGAAACGGATGTCGCCCAGCAACTCGACTTCGATGCCTTGCGATTGCGCTGTGCTCATCCTTGCGGCCCGGCCCGACGATGGGAAGCCCGCATTGTAAGGACATCCGGTGCGCGCCGGCACGGCCGCACCGCCGGCGTAAACGCTCAGCTAACGGTGATGGCCGATAGTGCGCGCTTTCCCTGCCCGGAAGCGCCACCGATGCGGCCCGATTCCCGTACGTCATCCCCCCTGTGCGGCACCCCCGACGCGGCGGAACGCGGCGCGCAGCGGCCTCTCCCACGGCGCGGGCGGGCCGTCGCACTGCTGCTGTGGGCGCTGCTTGCCACGGGCGCGGCGCAGGCCAATGACGACGAACCCTCCTTCAACGAGCCCAAGATAATCGGCCTCGCCGCACCGGCCGCGGCCGGCAGCGTGCACTGCACGCCGTCGTGGAATCATCTGGCGGGCGAGTGCTGGCCGGCAGCCAATCCCGGCTACCAGTTCGACACCTACACCAGCGATTCGGGCGGCTGCGATTACCTCCACGCCAACACCACGCGGTGGTGCTACCAGACCGACGACCGCCTGATCGTTCCTTTCGTCTTCGTCAACGACCGCCTGAACGGCACGCCGGGCGATACCGTATCCGTCACCGGCCTGTTCAAGATTCAGATCGCCGCCACCGCCAGCCCGGCCGGCAGCGGTACCGTGAGCTGCAGTGCGGGCGCGGTGAGCAGCGGCGGGAGCGCCACCTGCAGCGCGCACGCCGCGCTCGGCTGGCGTTTCGACGACTTCAGCGGCGATTGCAGCGGCCCCACGTGCACGCTCGACGACATCACCGCGCCGCGCAACGTGGTGGCCCACTTCAGCGCGGTCGCCGTCCACACCATCGCCACCGCGGCGGAGCCGCCCGAAGCCGGCGGCACGGTGAGCTGCACGCCGAACCCGATCTCCAGCGGCGAAACCAGCACCTGCACCTGGAACGCCGCCCTGGGCTGGGCGCTGAGCCATTTCAGCGGCGACTGCAGCGGCCCCGCCTGCACGCTGGCGGCCGTGTCCGCCGACAAGAGCGTGACCGGCCATTTCACCTACACCGGCACCCGGCTCATCGCCACCCAGGCCAGCCCGGCCGCCGGCGGCAGTATCGGCTGCACCCCCAACCCGGCAACCCTGGGCGGCGCCAGCACCTGCAGCGCAACGCCGAACCCGGGTTACAGCTTCGGCGGCTTCAGCGGCGACTGCAGCGGCCCCACCTGCGTGCTCGCCACGGTCACCGCCACGAGCAGCGTCACCGCCCACTTCACCGCCCTGCCGACCTATCCGGTCAACATCACCACCGACCCGGCGGGTGCGGGCACGGTGAATTGCACCCTCAACCCGGTCTACGAACAAGGCTCGACCACCTGCACGGCGAGCCCGAGCGCAGGCTTCCGCTTCGCCGGCTTCACCTGCAACTGCAGCCATGCCCCGGATGGCAGCGTGATCTTCCAGGCGGTCAGCGCACCGGTTGCCTTGCTCGCCCACTTCGCGCCCCTGCCGACCTACGCGATCGACGCCCAGATCAGTCCGCCGGGCGCCGGCAGCGTGAGCTGCACGCCGAATCCGGTGTTCGCGGGAGGCAGCAGCACCTGCACCGCCACCGCCGCGCCCGGCTTCCGCTTCGCCCTGTTCTCCGGGGACTGCAGCGGCAGTGGATGCACGCTCACCAACGTCGCCGCCGACAGGAACGTCACCGCCCATTTCACTCGCGCGCCACCACCGCTCAACGACAGCGGCCAGCCGCTCTGCCACGACGGCATGGGCCCCGCCCCCTGCGGCGTCGCCAGCAGCGGCGATGCCGCCCCCTATCCGCGCCAGGACGCCCGCTTCGGCCGCGATGCGCAGGCCGTCGTCGGCGTGCTGGTCAAGACCGGCGGCGGCAGTGCCGGCTTCGATTTCAGCCGCATCGCCGTCGACGGCAGCGTGCTGGGCGAGGGCGCGAGCCC
>JAEWVQ010000018.1 GCA_023459095.1 Pseudomonadota bacterium
TGCCCCGACCGCGTCGGCATCGTCGCCAAGGTGTCGAACTTCATCGCCCAGCACAACGGCTGGATTCTCGAGACCTCGCTGCACGCCGAGCGCTCCGACAACGGCGAGGGCGGCGACCGCTACTTCATGCGCGTCGAGATCAAGGCCGACTCGCTGCCCTTCCACCTCGCCGAGTTCCGCGAGCGCTTCCGCCCGCTCGCCGAGGAACTGGGCATGACCTGGAAGATCAACGACTCGGCGGTCAAGCGCCGGGTGGTACTGCTGGTGAGCAAGCAGGAGCACTGCCTCTACGACCTGCTCGCGCGCTGGCAGTCGAAGGAACTCGACATCGAGATCCCGTGCGTGATCTCCAACCACGACACCTTCCGCGGTTTCGTCGAGTGGCACGGCATCCCCTTCCACCACGTTCCCGTCACCGCCGACACCAAGGCCGCGGCCTACGCCGAAGTGCAGCGCATCTTCGAGGAGGTGCGCGGCGACACCATGGTGCTGGCGCGCTACATGCAGATCCTGTCGCCGGAGCTGTGCGCGGCCTACCCCGGGCAGATCATCAACATCCACCACAGCTTCCTGCCCAGCTTCGTCGGCGCCAAGCCCTACCACCAGGCCTGGGCCAAGGGCGTGAAGCTGATCGGCGCGACCTGCCATTACGTCACCGCCGATCTCGATCAGGGGCCGATCATCGAGCAGGACGTGATCCGCATCGACCACTCCGATTCGGTCGAGGACATGGTGCGCTACGGCAAGGACATCGAAAAGACCGTGCTCGCCCGCGGCCTGCGCTACCACCTCGAAGACCGCGTGCTGGTGCACGGCAACAAGACCATCGTGTTCCGCTGAGACAAGTCGGCCGACGGAGCACGACGGGGCGCTGCGGCGCCCCTTTTTCGTGTCCCGCACTGGCGGCAAAAAAAAACGGGCGCCCCGAAGGGCGCCCGCGCGGAACCGGAGGAGAGAGGACGGTTCCGCCGTGACACTCAGTGGTGATAGGCGGTTTCGCCGTGGGAGCTGATGTCCAGGCCTTCGCGTTCCTCTTCTTCCGGCACGCGCAGGCCGATCAGGGCATCGACCACCTTGTAGGCGACCAGCGACACCACGCCGCACCACACGAAGGTGACGAGCACGCTCTTGACCTGCACCCACACCTGGCTGGCGATGGAGAAGTCTTCCGCGCCGGTGCCGCCGAGGCCGGGGGCGGCGAGCACGCCGGTGAGGATGGCACCGACGATGCCGCCCACGCCATGGACGCCGAACACGTCGAAGGCGTCATCGGCGCCGAGCAAGCGCTTGAGTCCGCTCACGCCCCACAGGCAGACGAAGCCGGCGATGATGCCGAGGATGATCGAGCCCATCGGGCCGATGAAGCCGGCGGCCGGCGTCACCGCGACCAGCCCGGCAACCGCACCCGACGCCGCACCCAGCATCGAGGGCTTGCCCTTGAACATCGCCTCGCCGAGGATCCAGGCCACGGTGGCAGCGCCGGTGGCAAGGATGGTGTTGATGAAGGCGAGACCGGCGATGCCGTTGGCGGCACCGGCGGAGCCGGCGTTGAAGCCGAACCAGCCCACCCACAGCAGCGAGGCACCGACCATGGTCAGGGTCAGGCTGTGCGGGGTGAAGGCTTCGCGGCCGTAGCCGATGCGCTTGCCGACCAAGTAGGCGCCGATCAGGCCGGCAACCCCGGCGTTGATGTGCACCACGGTGCCGCCGGCGAAGTCGAGCGCGCCGTCCTCGGCGAGCAGGCCGCCGCCCCACACCATGTGTGCCATCGGGATGTAGCTGAAGGTGAACCACAACACCGAGAACAGCAGCACCGCGGAGAACTTCATGCGCTCGGCGAAGGCGCCGACGATGAGCGCGCAGGTGATCGCCGCGAAGGTCGACTGGAAGGCGACGAACACGAACTCGGGGATCGTGGCCAGCGCCGACGACATGGTGTCGGGGCCGATGCCCTTCAGGAAGACCTTGTCCAGGCTGCCGAAGAAGGTGCCTTCACCGCCGAAGGTCAGGCTGTAGCCATACACCGCCCACAGCACGGTGATCGTCGAGAAGATCACGAACACCTGCATCAGCACCGACAGCATGTTCTTGCTGCGGCCCAAGCCGCCGTAGAACAGGGCGAGGCCGGGAATGGTCATCAGGATCACGAGCATGGTGGAGGTGAGCATCCACGCGGTGTCGCCGCTGTCGAGCTTGGGCGCTTCCTCGACCACCGCGGCGGCGGCTTCGGCGACCGCGGCGACCGCGGCATCGACGGCCGGCGCCGCCGTTTCCTGGGCGAACGCGCCGCCCGCAAGGCTGACGGTCAGGGCCGCCAGCAGGATCGCAAACAGTTTTTTCATTTTCTGCTTCTCCCTTTACAGCGCGTCGGCCCCGGTTTCGCCGGTGCGGATGCGGATGGCCTGTTCCAGATCGAACACGAAGATCTTGCCGTCACCGATCTTGCCGGTGGAGGCGGACTTCTCGATGGCCTCGATGGCTTGGTCGAGCAGATCGTCGCGCAGCGCCGCTTCGATCTTCACCTTGGGCAGGAAATCGACGACGTACTCGGCGCCGCGGTAGAGCTCGGTGTGGCCCTTCTGGCGGCCGAACCCCTTCACTTCGGTGACGGTGATGCCCTGCACGCCGATCGCGGACAGCGCTTCGCGCACTTCGTCGAGCTTGAACGGCTTGATGATGGCGGTGATGAATTTCATGATGCTCTCCTTGCTCCGTGCCGCCGCCCTGGCGCGCCGGCACGGTGTTTTTTAGCGATCAGAACGACTTGCTGACGGACAGGATGTAGCGCGCATCGGCATCGAAATCGTCCTTGTCCTTCATGTCGGTATCGACGTAGTGCAGGCCGATGTCGAAGCCCTTGAAGTTGTAGGTCGCACCGACCTTCCAGTCGGCGTAGGACTTGGCCGGGCCGGTGATGCGCTGGCGGCCGTAGTGGGCGTCGAGGCTCAGGCCGTCGATGATTTCGTACGACGCCGACAGGTCCAGATACTGGCTGCCCTTGGAATCCTCGGTGCCGAACAGATCGGTGAACGACTGCGAGTACTTGAAGGACACGAACTTCCACGACAGGCCGACATAGCCTTCGAGCGTGTTCGGGTCGTTGAAGCCGTGCGGATAGCTGCCCGGATAGACGTACTGCAGCAGGCCGACATCGACGCCGAAGTCACCGAACTCCTTGGCGTAGCCGGCGTAGAAATCCACCTCGAGGCTGCTGCTGACGTCGTCGTTGGCATCGGCCAGCCACGAGATGTTGGTGCCCCACACCCCGGCGTAGAACCCGCTGTCGTGGGCGTAGTCGAAACCGCCCTGCACCGCGGCGCGCTCGTTGGTCTGGCTGATGCCGCGGTAGGCATAGTCGGACACGAAGCCGATGTTGGCGCTGAACGGGCTGGTTTCCTCCGCGTGCGCGGTTCCGATCAGTGGCAGGGCGGCGATGAGGGCGGTGGCGACGATGGTCTTGCGCATGACTTTCTCCTCAAGTGAAACGGTTGGTGTTTTGGCGAGGAGAGCTATGCATGCATCGTGCCAGGGCGGGCAAAGCCTTGCCGGACAAGGCCTGCAGCAGATTCCGCAGTGCACTATCCGGGTGCCCGGCGGGGTTCCGCAACCCGGAATGAGGCATGAAGTGGTTTTATGCACCTTTGTGGTGCATTGGCGGGGCGCGACGCTGCCGCGGCCCGGAATGGTGTGTGCGTGCGTGGTAGACTCGGGCCTCCCACGTAGCCACACCGGTGCCGCCATGACCACGCCCCGCATCCTCGACGAAATCGGCGCCAAGCTCTCCGAGCTGGCGGCCAACAGCCCTGCGCGCGACATCGAGAAGAATCTGAAGGCGGTCGCCGCGAGCGCGTTCGGCAAGCTCGATCTGGTGACGCGCGAGGAGTTCGACGTCCAGCGCGAAGTGCTCGCCCACGCCCGCCAGCGCCTCGCCGAACTGGAAAACCGCGTCGCCGCGCTCGAAGCCGAACTCGCCGGGCGCGACCGCAGTTGAGCCCGGGCCGGCCGCTCGCCGGGTGGTCGGTTTTATCCGTTTGGAATGATTCCGGCAGTCTTCGTTAAACTGGGTGCCTGCCCGGTTCGGAGACTGCCATGTCGCTCGCCCTCGTCCGCACCCGTGCCCTGGATGGGCTGCACGCCCCCGAGGTCACGGTCGAGGTCCATCTCGCCAACGGCCTGCCGGCGTTCGCGCTGGTGGGGCTTGCCGACACCGAGGTGCGCGAGGCCCGCGACCGCGTGCGCGCCGCGCTGCTCACTTCGCAGTTCGAATTTCCCCAGCGCCGGATCACCGTCAACCTCGCCCCCGCCGACCTGCCCAAGGAAGGCGGGCGGTTCGATCTGCCGATCGCGCTCGGCATCCTCGCCGCCTCGGGGCAGATCGACGGCGCGCGCCTGAGCGAGATCGAGTTCTGCGGCGAGTTGTCGCTCGACGGCAGCCTGCGTCCGGTGCGCGGCGCGCTCGCCGCAGCGCTGGCCGCCGGGCGCGCGGGGCGGCGCGTGGTGGTGCCGCGTGCCAACGCCGACGAGGCTGCGCTCGCGCCCGCCGCCACGGTACTGGCCGCGGTCAATCTGCTTGCGGTGTGCGCCCATCTCAACGGCCATGTCGAACTCGACCGCCATCCACCGCCCGCGGTGCTTGCCGGCGATGCGGCAGGCGAGACGGCGCCGCCCGATCTGGCCGATGTGCGCGGCCAGGCGCAGGCGCGCCGCGCGCTCGAAGTCGCGGCCGCGGGCGGGCACGCGCTGCTGCTGTTCGGTCCGCCCGGCACCGGCAAGTCGATGCTCGCGCAGCGCCTGCCCGGCTTGCTGCCGCCGATGACCGAGGCCGAGGCGCTGGAGAGTGCCGCGGTGGCCTCGCTCGCCGGCGGCTTCACCGCTGCGCACTGGGGGCGGCGGTATTTTCGCCATCCGCACCACTCGGCTTCGGCGGCGGCGCTGGTCGGCGGCGGCGCGATTCCCCAGCCCGGGGAAATTTCTCTCGCCCATCACGGTGTGCTGTTTCTCGACGAACTCCCCGAGTTTGACCGCCGCGTGCTCGAGGCGCTGCGCGAGCCCCTGGAAACGGGCGCGGTGACGGTGTCGCGGGCGCGGCGGCGGGCCGAGTTTCCGGCGCGCTTCCAGTTGGTTGCGGCGATGAACCCTTGCCCCTGCGGTTACGCCGGGCACCCGCAGCGCGCCTGCGCATGCACGCCCGATCAGGTGGCGCGTTACCGCGGCCGTCTGTCGGGGCCGCTGCTCGATCGCATCGACCTCGTCGTCGAGGTGCCGGCGATCGCGTACCAGGAACTGGCCGGCGGCGCGGCCGGAGAGTCGAGCGCGGTGGTGCGCGACCGGGTCGCCGCGGCGCGTGCCCGGCAAATGCACCGCCAGGGGGCGCCCAATGCCCGGCTCGAGCCGGGCGCGGTGGTCGAGCACTGCGCGCCGGATGCGGCCGGGGCGGCCTTGCTGGAGCAGGCGATGGCGCGGCTGAAGCTGTCGGCGCGCGGCTATCACCGCGTGCTAAGGGTGGCGCGCACGCTCGCCGATCTTGCCGGCGCGGCGCGCCCGGGGGCGGCGCAGGTCGCCGAGGCGATTCAGTACCGGCGGGGGTTCGAGACGCGCTGAGCAGCGCCCCGGGGCAGGGACTTCAGCACTGCTCCCAGGGCAGGCCGTCGAAGCGCCAGCCATTGACCGCGTTGCGGTGGTGGCGCTCGTCGAGTTCGCCTTCGAAGCCGTGGAGCACGTTGTAGACCGCGCTGAAGCCGGCGGCCTCGAGTGCCTCGCCGGCCTTCTCGGAGCGGTTGCCGCTGCGGCAGATGAGCAGCACGGGGCGCTCGCCGCCGTTGCCGGCGAGCTTCTTGACCTCGCCGACGAAGTGCGGATTGATCTCCCAGTCGGGACCGTCGTTCCACGACACGTGGATGGCGCCGACCGGGTGGCCGACGAAGAGGTATTCGATTTCGCTGCGCACGTCGATCAGCAGCGCGTCCGGGTGGGCCTGCAGGAAGGCGTAGGCTTCCTTGGGCGTGAAGTCTTTCATCGTGGTCGGTGTCGTGCGGAGGCTTCAGGAGCAGGCGATTATATTCGGTGGCGCTGATGTTCGCGCCGCGATCGCGTCAGGCCGCTTCCCCCAGGTAGGCCGCCCGCACCTTGGGGTCGGCGAGCAGGGCTGCGCCGCTGCCGGTAAGGGTGATCTTGCCCGACTCCATGACGTAGCCGCGCTGCGCGAACTCGAGGGCGAGATTGGCGTTCTGCTCGACGAGCAGGATGGTGACGCCTTCCTTGGCCACCGATTGCACGACCTCGAAGATCTTCTCCACCACCAGCGGGGCGAGCCCCATCGACGGTTCGTCGAGCAGCAGCAGCTTGGGGCGCGACAGCAGCGCGCGACCGATTGCCACCATTTGCTGTTCGCCCCCCGACAGCGTGCCGGCGACCTGGGGCAGGCGCTCCTTGACCCGTGGCAGCATGCCATAGACCTTTTCCAGATCGGCTTCGATGCCGGCGCGGTCGTTGCGGGTGTAGGCACCCATGCGCAGGTTCTCTTCCACGGTCAGGCGGGTGAAGATGCCGCGCCCTTCGGGCACCAGCGCGATGCCACGGCGCAGGCGCTTGTGCGCGGGCAGGGCGTTGATGCGCTCGCCGCCGTAGTGGATGTCGCCGGCGCGGATCGGCAGCACGCCGGCGATGGCGTTGAGCGTGGTGGTCTTGCCGGCGCCGTTGGCGCCGATCAGGCAGACCAGTTCGCCCTTGTACAGCTCGAGGTCGATGCCCTTCACCGCCTGGATGCCGCCGTAGGCGATTTCCAGGCCGGCGAGCTGCAGCAGCGGTGAGGCCGGATTAGTGTGCATGCTTGCCGCCTCCCAGGTAGGCCTTGATCACGGCCTCGTTCTTCTGCACTTCGGCGGGGACGTCCTCGGCGATCTTGCGTCCGAAGTCGAGCACGGCGACGCGGTCGCACAGGCCCATCACCAGCTTCACGTCGTGCTCGATGAGCAGCACGGTGACGCCGTCGTGGCGGATCTGCTCGATCAGTACCTTGAGCTGCGCGGTTTCGGTGGCGTTCATGCCCGCCGCGGGTTCGTCGAGGGCGAGCAGGCGCGGTTCGGTGGCGAGCGCGCGCGCGATCTCCAGCCGGCGCTGGTCGCCGTAGGACAGGTTCTTCGACACCGTCTCGGCGAAGCGCTCGATGCCGACGTACTTGAGCAGTTCGTAGGCGCGCTCGGTGGTCAGGCGCTCTTCCTCGCGGGTGTGGCGGTTCTGCGTGAGGATGCCCCAGACCCCGGCGGTGGTGCGGATGTGGTGCCCGGCCATGACGTTCTCGAGCGCGGTGAGCTCGCGGAACAGGCGGATGTTCTGGAAGGTGCGGGCGATGCCGCGCGCCACCACCAGATGCGGCTTGCCGCGCGGCAGCTCCGCGCCGTTGAACACGAATTCGCCGCCGTCGGGGGTGTAGGCGCCGGTGAGCACGTTGAAGAAGGTGGTCTTGCCGGCGCCGTTGGGGCCGATCAGGCCATACACCTCGCCCTTGGCGATGGTCAGCGAAACATCGGTGAGCGCCTGCAGGCCGCCGAAACGCTTGCCGATGTTGCGGGCTTCGAGCAGGTTGATCACGGCGCCACCCCGCGGTGCAGGTTCTCGGGGTGAGCGTAGCGCGCGCGCGCCGGGATCATGCCGGTCGGGCGCAGCAGCATCATCAGGATCATCGCCAGCGACAGCAGCAGCATGCGCAGCACCTCGGGATCGAGCAGCACATGGCCGAACACCGCCTGCTGCAGCGGTACCGCGATGTGACGCAGGATTTCGGGTAGCAGCGCGAGCACGAAGGCGCCGACCACCGCGCCGGCGATGTTGCCCATGCCGCCGAACACCACCATGGTGAGCACCGCGATCGATTCCATCAGGCTGAAGCTCTCCGGGCTGACGAAGCCCTGGAAGGCGCCGAACAGGCAGCCGGAGACGCCGCCGAAAGTGGCGCCGAGCGCGAACGCGAGCAGCTTCATGTTGCGCGTGTTGATGCCGATCGCCTTGGCGGCGAGTTCGTCGTCGCGCATCGCCGCCCAAGCGCGCCCGATGCGCGAGATCTGCAAGCGGTGGATGAAGACGATGGAGCCGGCGACGCAGGCGAGGAAGAAGTAGTAATAGAGGAACAGCGAGTTGATCGCGAAGTCCTCGGTGATCTGCAGGTTGCGCGACAGGTCCCAGCCGAACAGATCGATCGGGTCGACCATGTTGATGCCCTGCGGCCCGTTGGTGATGTTCACCGGGTAGTTCAGGTTGAGCATGAAGATGCGCACGATCTCGCCGAAGCCGAGGGTGACGATCGCCAGATAGTCGCCGCGTAATCGCAGCACCGGAAAGCCGAGCATGATCCCGGCGAGCGCGGCGAACGCCGCGCCCAGCGGCAGGATCAGCCAGAACGGCAGGTGGATGTCGAAATGCGGCGAGGCGAGGAAGGCGAAGGTGTAGGCGCCCACCGCGTAGAACGCGATGTAGCCGAGGTCGAGCAGGCCGGCGAAGCCGACCACGAGGTTGAGGCCCAGCGCCAGCATCATGTAGAGCAGCGCGAAGTCGAGGATGCGCACCCAGCTGCGCCCGAACTGCCAGGCGATCAGTGGCGCGGCGATGGCGACGATGATGATCAGCCAGCGCGCGGCGGTCGGGTTGCGCTTGCCCAGGTAGGGGACGGCGGCGACGAGTTCGTTCATGGCGTTGCCTCAGGCGCGGTCCGACACGCGTTCGCCGAGCAGCCCGGTGGGGCGGAAGATCAGCACCAGTCCGAGGATGATGAAGGCGAAGATGTCCTGGTAGGACGAGTTCAGGAAACCGAAGGTGAGGTGCTCGATGTAACCCGCGCCGAAGGATTCGACCAGGCCGAGCACGATGCCGCCCAGCATCGCGCCGCCGAGGTTGCCGATGCCGCCGAGCACCGCCGCGGTGAAGGCCTTCAGGCCGGGCATGAAGCCCATGCCGTAATGGGCGATGCCGTAGTTGCTCGCGAACATCACCCCGGCGACCGCGGCGAGCGCGGCGCCGATGACGAAGGTGAAGGCGATCACCGCGTTGGTATCCACGCCCATCAGGCTGGCGGTGCGGTGGTTCTCCGCGGTGGCGCGCATCGCGCGGCCGATGCGGGTGCGATTGACGAGCACGATCAGCCCGACCATGAGCAGCGCGGAAACGATGACGATGGTGATCTGCACCGGGGTCACGAACACGCCTTCGATCGGCTGCATCGGCGTGGTCGGAATCAGCTGCGGAAAGGTGTGGTAGTTGCGCCCCCAGATGATCATCGCGATCGTCTGCAGCAGGAAGGACATGCCGATCGCGGTGATCAGCGGCGCCAGCCGTGGCGCGTTGCGCAGCCGGCGGTAGGCGAGCCGTTCCATGGTGAAGCCGAGCATCATGCACACCGGAATCGCCACCAGCAGCGCGATTGTGAGCATCGCCACCGGCGACAGGCCGGGCGCCACGCCCATCAGGAACATCATGGTCTGCAGCGCGGTGAGCGCGCCGATCATGAGCACGTCGCCGTGGGCGAAGTTGATCAGGCCGAGGATGCCGTAGACCATCGTGTAGCCCAGGGCGACCAGCGCATACACGCTGCCGATCACCAGGCCGTTGATCAGTTGCTGGATCAGGGTTTCCATGGGGGCCTTCCGCTGTGACGGGGGGCGCGCCGCGCCGCTTGCGCGCGGTGCGCCGGATTCGGGGGTCGAGGAGCAGGGGCTGCGGCGCGGTAAAGGGTTCGCCGGCCGCCGCAGGCCTTGCGCCTCGCTGCCGGGGGCGGTGGCCCCCGGCGTGCGCGGCTTACATCGCCGCCCAGTCGCCGTCCTTGTACTGGTAGATGGTGATCGAGCCTTCCTTGAGGTCGCCCTTGTCGTCGAAGCTGACGTTGCCGGTCACCCCCGGGAAGTTGGTCTTTTTCAGCTCCGGCAGGTACTTCGCCGGCTCGACTGAATCGGCCTTCTGCATCGCCGCGATGATCGCGGTTGCGGCATCGTAGGCGTAGGGCGAATAGATCTGCACGTCGGCGTTGAAGCGCTTCTTGTAGCGCTCGCGGAAATCGGCGCCGCCCGGCATCTTCTCCAGCGGCAGGCCGGCCATCGAGCAATAGGCGTTGGCGCCGATCGCGTCGCCGGCGAGCTTGATCATTTCCGGGCTGCAGCCGCCGTCGCCGGTCAGGAAGCGGGCATTGATGCCGAGCTGCTTCATCTGGCGCAGCATCGGTCCGGCCTGCGCGTCCATGCCGCCGAAGAAGATCACGTCGGGGTTGGCGGCGCGGATCTTGGTCAGGATGGCGTTGAAGTCGGTGGCCTTGTCGGTGGTGAATTCGCGCGCCACGATCTGCGCGCCGGCGCCCTTCGCGCCCTTTTCGGTCTCGTCGGCGAGGCCCTGGCCGTAGGCGGTGCGATCGTCGATGATCGCGACCTTCTTCGCGCCGAGTGTGGTCACCGCGAACTTGCCGAGCACCGAGCCCTGCTGCACGTCGTTGGCGATGGTGCGGAACACGCCCTTGTAGCCCTGCTGGGTGAGCTTGGGGTTGGTCGAGGCCGGCGACACCTGGGCGATGCCGGCCTGGTCGTAGATGCGCGAGGCCGGAATCGAGGTGCCCGAGTTCAGGTGGCCGACCACGGCCTTGACGCCCGAATCCACCAGGCGCTGGGCGACCGTGGTGCCGGTGCGCGGGTCGGCCTGATCGTCCTCGCCCATCAGCTCGAGCTTCACCTTCTTGCCGCCGATGCTCAGGCCCTTGGCGTTGGCCTCCTCGATGGCGAGGCGGGTGCCGTTCTCCAGATCCTTGCCGAGGTGGGCGATGGTGCCGGTGAGCGGCGCCACGTTGCCGATCTTGACCACCTGTTCCTGGGCGAGGGCGGCGCCCGAGCCCACACCGAAACCCATGACTGCGAGTGCAACAACCGTCTTCTTCATGCTTGATCCTCCGGGGTAATCAAGAAACCGATGACTTCGTTGTCCGACCGGCGCGGCGCGGGGCGCCGTGCGGCAGTGCTTCCGGGTGCTGCGTGGTCCGCGCGCGGACGGTGTTGAGCGCAGTGCTGAATGATCCGCCCCCAAACGCCTGCCTATTCTGCACAAAAAAGCGCGGCGCACGATGTGCGGCGCATGCGCTTTCCGCCCTCTTCGGCCATGCGGTGCAGCATTGCGCAGCGGTCCTTGCCCGGGGTCTCAGCCCAGGACGGGGCTGAGTTGCGGTTGCAATGCACAATCCATACCAGACTGCGGATTACCCTGATAGGGCGCGCGCGGG
>JAEWVQ010000019.1 GCA_023459095.1 Pseudomonadota bacterium
GGCGAATGCTGCTGCTCGATCGCTCCCAGAACTTCCTGCGCAACGGCTCGGTGCGCCCCGCCTTCGAATACGTGATGCCCTTCTGAGGCCTGCCCATGTACTACAACCGCTTCGACCCCGCGAACAACTTCGACGCCCTGCGCTTCCGCGCCGACCGCATCCTGCAGTCGGCCGAACTCAACGAGCTGCAGGACATCGCCGGCAACCGCCTGCGCGGCATTGCCGACGCCTTGTTCAAGGATGGCGACGTGATCCGCGACGCGCGCATCGTCGTCGATCCGGACACCGGCGCCACGCAATGCGAATCGGGCGCGGTCTATCTGTCCGGCGCCGTGCGTGGCGTGCAGCCTGCGAACCTTGTGATTCCCGTCGTAGGCATCGTGAACGTCGGCATCTACCTGCAGTCCCGCAACATCGACGAGATCGACAACCCCGCGCTGCTCAACCCCGCAGTCGGTACGCGGGGCTACATGGAGCCCGGCGCCGAGCGCCTGCAGATCACGCCGGTGTGGGGCTACGGCGGCGACGGCCGCGACGGCGAGTTCTTCCCGGTCTGGGTGGTTGAGGACGGCTACGTGCGCGCCAAGGAGCCGCCGCCCAATCTCGACGCCGTCACGCAGGCGCTGGCCCGCTACGACCGCGACAGTGCCGACGGCACCTACATCGTGTCCGGCCTCTCGGTGGCGATCGCCCCCAACCTGCCCACCGGCGAGCAGGTCTACACGCTCTCCGAAGGTCGCGCCCGCGTCGCCGGCTATGCCGTCGAGCAGGCGGCGGGCCGGCGCATCGTCTATGACGCACGCCCCGACCTGCGCTACATCGACAGCGAGCCCCACGCCAGCACAACCGAGGGGCCGCAGCGCATCGTGCTGGACCGCCCGCCCGGCGCCGAACTCGTGCAGGTCCGGATCACCGCCCGGCGTACCGTGACGCTGATCCACGGCGGGTTCGCGGGCGCGGCCGATCCGCTGCCCGAGGCGGCCGTGCTCGCAATCGAAAGCGTGACCCAAGGGGGCACGACCTTCGCGCCCACCGCCGACTACAAGCTCACCGCCGGCCAGGTCGACTGGAGTCCGGCCGGCGCGGAGCCCGCGCCCGGCAGCGCCTACGACGTGACCATCACCTACATCAAGACCGTCGAACCGGCCGATTTCGACGGCACTGGATTCACCGTCGAGGGCGCGCTTGTCGGCTCACTGGTACTGGTGAGCTACCGGCAGATGCTGCGGCGGATCGATCGGCTCTGCCTGGACACCGGCGGTAGCCTGGTCTGGGTGCGCGGCGTCGCCGCGGAATGGACGCCGCAACCGCCCGCCGTGCCCGATGAGTTGCTGCCGATCGCCAGCATCTACCAGAGCTGGGACGCCGATCGCCGCGTGATCGCCGACGGCGTGCGCGTGGTGCCGATGTCCGAGCTGGCCGGCTACGCCGCGCGCCAGAACGCGATCATCGAAGACCTGGCCGAGCTGCGCCTCGCCGTCGATGCCGCCGGCCGGGACAGCGGCATCAAGAAGGGTATCCACGCCGACCCGATGCTCTCCGACTACATGCGCGACGCCGGCATCGCGCAAACCGGCGCGATCGTCGGCGGCAACCTCACCTTGCCGATCGCTGTCACGGTGCACCACGTCGGGCTCGACATCACCACGCCGCATGCTCCGGCCCATACCCACGTCACCGCGCTCGAACAACCCATGCGCAGCGGCAGCATGGCCGTGAATCCGTACATGTCATTCCAGCCGCTGCCGGCTGCGACTACGCTCACACCTGCGGTCGACCGCTGGACTGAAGTGACGACCACCTGGGCGAGCGCAATCACTGAGCGGCTCTACATCGGCAGTGGCAACGCTGAATATTTCAGTTACAGCGTGACGAGTGTCCGCACGTTGTCTGAGCAATCGACAGACATCGAGCTGCTGCGCGAAATCGATATCAGTTTCGAGGTCAGGGGCTTCGGCCCAGGTGAGGCGCTCGCCGGCATTACTTTCGATGGCGTCGATGTCGTGGCCCAGCCGTTGTCCGGGGGGACGCTGATTGCCGATGAAGATGGCGTGCTGAAAGGTCGCTTCACGATCCCCCCCGGCATTCCTGCGGGCATCAAGATGGTGGTCATCAATGGTGCGGGCGGCAGTCGCGGTGATCAGTGGTTTCACGGCCAAGGCACTGCGGTGCTGCGGCACCAGCAGTCTGTGACCTCTGCGGCATACGTCCGCTACGAGCACTATTACAGCCCACCGGCAAAGGGCAAGATCGTGGCAGGCCCCGCCACGGACCCGCTTTGCCAGACCTTCACATTGCTCGAAACGGTGCAATGCTCGGGCGTGGATCTGTGGTTCACGGCAAAGTCGACGCAGGTGATCATCCAGATCCGACAGACATCGCAAGGCATGCCGACTGCGCCGGGCTCGAATGAGCCGCTCGAAGTTCGGCTGCAGCCCGAGGATATCGTCACCGACGGCGGCCCAACGCGCGTTACATGGCCCCCCGTCACGCTCTACGCCGAGCGCGAATATGCAATGATCGTGCTGTGTGACGATCCGGTAACAGCACTCTCAATCGCCGAAGTCGGCAAATGGGATACCGCCTCCGGCCGCTGGATCACAGCTCAGCCGTATCAGGTGGGGACGCTTCTGAGCAGCGCAAATGCATCGACGTGGACCGCACATCAAGACCGCGACATGGCATTCCGCCTACTGCGTGCGAACTACACCGCCGCCGAGCGTGTAATAGACCTCGGCACGGTGACGCTTGATGCAGCCACCGACCTGATGCTGTTCGGCCATGCAGACCGCCCCGCTGCCGATGCCACCCTCACGTTCGAAATTGCGCTACCTGACGGCCAGACCCTGCAACTGGGCGACGGGCAGGCTGCCCGGCTGCCCGCCCCGGTCTCCGGCGACGCACACCTGTACGCCCGGCTGCACGGCAACAGCAAGCTTGCCGCGGTGCTGTCGCCCGGGGTGCAGCTGATCGAGGGCCGCGTCGCCCCCAGCGGCGACTATGTATCGCGCGCGGTCAATGCCGGCGCCGACTGCGCGGTGAAGGTGATCTTCGAAGCCGACATCCCCGGGGGCTCCGGCGTCACCGTCGAGATGCAGGCCGACGGCGCCGGCCCGTGGGTCGCCATCCCGTACCTCTCCGCCGGCTCGCCTTCGGCGGGATACCGCGAGATCACGCACGCCCTGGAGCACGTCACCGCGGGCACCGTGCGCGCGCGCCTGACCCTCACCGGCACCACGGCCGCGCGCCCCCGCGTGCGCAATCTGCGCGTCATCGTGCTGTAAGGGGGAACCATGATCGACAACCGCACCCCCGCTCTCGACCTGCCCCTGCCGCACCCGGACAACGACCTCGAACAAGACGTCCCCCGGCTGCGCGCGGCCCTGTGCGCGCTCGACACCATCGTCGCGGCCAAGGCCAACGGCGCCGACATCCAGGCTGCCCTGGCTGCACTCATCGGCCTCGCCCCGCCCGCACTCGACACACTCGCAGAACTCGCCGCAGCACTGGGCAACGACCCGAACTTCGCAACCACGATTCTCGAAGAGCTCGGGCGGGTCATCGACGACGGTAATGTCGGCGCGTCGAACGCCTGGAGCAGCGAGCGCGTTGCCAGCGAGCTAGGGCGATCCAACAGCGTGGCGCTCACATACGCCGCCGGCGTGCTGACCAGCATCATCGAGACCCTTCCCGGCGGTACGCGCACAACAACCTATATCTACACGGGCGGGGTCTTGACTGGCATGGCAGTCGAGTTCGGCGGCGTAATGCGCACAACCACCTACACCTACACCGATGGCGTACTCACCGCCACGACCACTACGGAGGCTTGACATGGACCCGCTGAGTCCTGTGATTCTTGGTGAAGTAACCCGCCAGCGCCTGTTTCTTGCGCGCACGGTCTCGCCGACCGTCGATGTCATCACCAGCAGCCGGACGTTCGTCATGCCCTATGACGGCCTGCTGCGGATCACCGCCACCGGTGGCGGGGCCAGCGGCGCCCGCGCGCCGTCCGGCGGTCGGGCGGTCGGCGGCGGCTCGGGCGGGTTCGCAAAAAAATCGATCATGGCCAAAGCGGGCGATACGTTTGTCATTACAGTCGGTGCGGGCGGCGTCAATCCGGCCTCCGGCAACTTCAACGGCACGGCCGGCGGCGCGACGACGATCGTCGGCCCGGGCGTCAACATGACAATCCCCGGCGGCAAAGCGGGCGGGTACTCAGCGAGCGCGGCCGTTTCCGGTGCCCCGGCCGGCGACATGCCGACCGGGGGCGACATCAATGTGCCGGGCGCGGGTAGCGGCGGGGCATTCGCATCCAATACGGCCACCGGCGGCGGGGCAGTGGGGGTTTACGGCATTTCTTATGCGTCGGGGGATGCTGCGAATGCGGGGTCTGCAACCGGAGGGGCGGGGGTCGGCGGTACAAGCTGGACGC
>JAEWVQ010000020.1 GCA_023459095.1 Pseudomonadota bacterium
TGATGGTGAGCGCCTCCACCGCCCTGCTGCCCTGGGGCCTGGCGGGCGCGGCAGGCGCGATGCTGTTCGTGGTCAGCCACGAGATCATTCCCGAATCCCATCGCCGCGGCCACGAAACCCTGGCCACCACGGGCCTCATCACCGGCTTCGTGATCATGATGGCGATGGATGCGCTGCTCGCCTGAAGCGCTCACCTCCCCATAAAAAAGGTTCATCGCGCCTTCCCAGGAAAGGCGCGATGAACCTAAAAAAAGGGCCCGCATGGGCCCTTTTTCGTTTGCTCGCAACGCCGGCGCTCAGTTGCCCTGCAACTGCTTGAGCAGATCGGGCACGTCGCCACCGTCGCCGCCCGCGCCGGGAATCTGGTCGAGCCGCAGTTCCAGCGCCTCGCCCCCCTTGCCCGCCTGCACCCCGCGGTCGTAGGAGACGAGGCCGGGGAAGGCGATGATCAGCGCCACCATGATCAGCTGGATCACCAGGAAGGGCAGCGCCCCCCAGTAAATCTGCGTGGTCTTGACCTCCCTCGGCGCCACCGAGCGCAGGAAGAACAGCGCGAAGCCGAACGGCGGATGCATGAACGAGGTCTGCATGTTCACCGCGAGCAGCACGCCGAACCAGATCAGGTCGATACCCAGCTTGTCCGCCACCGGCGCGAGCAGCGGCACGATGATGAAGGCAAGCTCGAAGTAGTCGAGGAAGAAGGCGAGCAGGAACACGAGCACGTTCACCGCGATCAGGAAGCCGGTCTGGCCGCCGGGCAGCGCGGTGAGCAGGCCCTCGACCCAGTGGTTGCCATCGACCGCGATGAAGGTGAGGCTGAACACCGTCGAGCCGATCAGGATGAACAGCACGAAGGACGACAGCTTGGCGGTCGACTCCATCGCCTGCTTGGCCAGGCTGTAGGACAGCCGCCTGCGCGAGATCGCCATCAGCATCGCCCCCACCGCGCCCATGGCGCCGCCTTCGGTCGGGGTCGCGACCCCGATGAAGATGGTGCCGAGCACGAGGAAGATCAGCCCGAGCGGCGGGATCAGCACGAAGGTCACGCGCTCGGCCATGTTCGACAGCAAGCCCAGGCGGGCGAGGCGGTTGGCCACGGCGACGACGAAGGCGATGCCGATCGCCACCAGCGCGGAGATCACCACTACCTCGTCGCGCGCCGCCCCGTCCGCGAAATACCACTGCGCGAACCCCCAGGCGCCGGCGATCGACAGCAGCGCGAGCACGCCGAGCGAACGCAAACCACTGCCCCCATCGGGCTCCCGGATCGTGCGCGCCTCGAGCGGCATCGCTGGCACCCGTGCCGGACGGAACAGCGACACCAGCAGGATGTACAGCACGTAGAAGCCGACCAGCATCAGCCCCGGCAGCAGCGCGCCCTGGTACATGTCGCCCACCGAGCGGCCAAGCTGGTCGGCCAGCACGATCAGCACCAGCGACGGCGGAACGATCTGTGCCAGCGTGCCGGAGGCCGCGATGACCCCGGCGGAAATCCGGTTGTCGTAGCCATAGCGCATCATGATGGGCAGCGAGATGAGGCCCATCGAGATCACCGAGGCAGCCACCACGCCGGTGGTCGCCGCAAGCAGCGCGCCGACGAAGATCACCGCATAGGCCAGGCCGCCGCGAATCGAGCCGAACAGCTGGCCGATGGTGTCGAGCAGGTCCTCGGCCATGCCGCTGCGCTCGAGGATCAGCCCCATGAAGGTGAAGAAGGGAATCGCCAGCAGGGTGTCGTTGGCCATGATCCCGAAGATGCGCTCGGGCAAGGCCTGGAACAGCGCGGGGTGGAGCAGGTCGAGCTGGATGCCGATGATGCCCCACAGGATGCCGTTGGCCGCGAGCGAAAAAGCCACCGGAAAGCCCGAGAGCAGGAAGAACACCAGTGCCGCGAACATCAGCGGCGCCATGTTGGCGGTGATGAACTCGATCACTTCGCGCCTCCCTCGGCCTTGGCCTTGATCACCGCCGCCAGTTCATCCTCGGCGGAAGGCCCGCCGCGGCGGTCGAGCGGATCGGGGATGAGATCCATCAGGAAGGCCACGCGCTTGATCAGCTCCGACACCGCCTGCAGGATCAGCAGCAGGAAGCCGACCGGAATGATCAGCCGGGCCGGCCAGCGCACCAGACCGCCGGCATTGGCCGAAATCTCGCCGGACTGGAACGACAGCATGAACGGCGTCCACGACAGCCACAGGATGAGCCCGGCCATCGGCAACATGAACAGCACGATGCCGACGATGTCGATGATGTTGCGCCCCTTCGCGCTCAGCCGGCTGCTGATGACGTCGATGCGGACGTGGTCGTTGCGCAGGAAGGTGTACCCGCCGCTGAGCAGAAAAATGGCACCGAAGAGGTACCATTGGATTTCCAGAAAGGCATTCGAGCTCGTATGGAAGATCTTGCGGACGAGCGCGTTGCCGGCGCTGATCAACACCGCGATCAGCACCAGCCACATCACACTCCGCCCGATTCGCCCGTTGATCGCATCGATCAACCGGGAAAGGCTCAACAGGAAAGACACTGGACAACTCCTTTGGAGAACAACGCGCCCTGAAAAGGTGCTGTCCGGCGCAGCCCCGGCGCCAACACGCCTTCTTCGCGCGGTGGCGGATTATTTCACAAAGGCCCGGACGCCAAAGCTAGGGAATTTACGTACCGATGAACGCAGCACCGCCCCCTCCTCAACACCCGAACACCTGCACCCTGTGCCTCGTGCGCCATGGCGAAACACCGTGGAACACGGAGCGCCGGCTGCAGGGCCACATCGACATTCCGCTCAACGAAACCGGCATTGCCCAGGCCCGGGCCGCCCGCGCCAGCCTCGCCGGAGTGCGCTTCGGCGCGGCCTACAGCAGCGACCTCGAGCGCGCCCGCCGCACCGCCGAGGAAATCGTTGCCGATCCGACCGCGATCGTCCTCACCCCGCAGTTGCGCGAGCGTCATTACGGCGTTTTCCAGGGCCTGACCTACGCGGAGGCCGAGTCCCGCCACCCCGAAGCCTATCAACGCTTCAAGCGGCGCGACCCGGACTTCGCCTTTCCCGAAGGCGGCGAGAGTCTGCGCGCCTTCGCCGCGCGCATCGCCGGGATGCTGAACGAGATCGCCGCCCGCCACGCCGGCGAGCATGTGCTCGTGGTCACCCACGGCGGCGTCCTCGACATCGCCCACCGCATCGCCGCCGGCAAACCGCTGGAAGCGGCGCGCGACTTCACCATTCCCAACGCCAGCCTGAACTGGATCGCCCGCGACGAACGCGGCTGGCGGCTGATCTCGTGGGGCGACATCCGCCACACCGGCGGCGCACGCGACGAGCTCGCCCACGCCTGAGCGTGCCCCCGAAGCCGGGCCGGCAGTCGCGCGCCATCGCAGCCAGCGCCACATGCTAATATTTGCCTTTGCACCCACAACTCACCAGAGTCCGCTCCATGTTCTCCAAGCAAGACACCCTCGCCAAGGTCGATCCCGACCTGTGGTCTGCCATCCAGGCGGAAAATCGCCGCCAGGAAGACCACATCGAGCTGATCGCTTCCGAAAACTATGTCTCCCAGGCGGTGATGGAAGCCCAGGGCTCCCAGCTCACCAACAAGTACGCGGAAGGCTATCCGGGCAAGCGGTACTACGGGGGTTGCGAGCACGTGGATGTGGTCGAGCAGCTCGCCATCGACCGCCTCAAGGCGCTGTTCGGCGCCGAGGCCGCCAACGTGCAGCCGAATTCCGGTTCGCAGGCCAACCAGGCCGTGCTGATGGCCTTCGCCAAGCCGGGCGACACGATCATGGGCATGAGCCTGGCCGAAGGCGGCCACCTCACCCACGGCATGCCGCTGAACATGTCGGGCAAGTGGTTCAACGTCGTCGCCTACGGCCTCGATGCCAAGGAAGAAATCGACTACGACGCCATGGAAGCGCTCGCCCGCGAGCACAAGCCGCGCATCATCGTCGCCGGCGCCTCGGCCTACTCGCTGCGCATCGACTTCGAACGCTTCGCGAAGATCGCCAAGGAAGTCGGCGCCATCTTCTGGGTGGACATGGCGCACTACGCCGGCCTCATCGCCGCCGGCTACTACCCCAACCCGGTGCCGCACGCCGACGTCGTCACCTCGACCACCCACAAAACCCTGCGCGGCCCGCGCGGCGGCATCATCCTGATGAAGGCCGAGCACGAGAAGGCGATCAACTCCGCCATCTTCCCTGGCCTGCAGGGCGGCCCGCTGGAGCACGTGATCGCCGCCAAGGCGGTGGCGTTCAAGGAAGCGGCCACGCCGGCGTTCCGCGACTACCAGGAACAGGTCATCGCCAACGCCCGCGTGATGGCGCGCGTACTCGGCGAGGAGCGCGGCCTGCGCATCATCTCCGGCCGCACCGAGTCTCACGTCTTCCTCGTCGACCTGCGCTCGAAGAACATCACCGGCAAGGAAGCCGAAGCGGTGCTGGGCAGCGCCCACATCACCGTGAACAAGAACTCCATCCCCAAGGATCCGGAGAAGCCTTTCGTCACCTCCGGCATCCGCATCGGCTCGCCGGCGATGACCACGCGCGGCTTCACCGAGATCGAGGCGGAGAAGATCGCCCACCTCATCGCCGACGTGCTCGACACCCCGCACGACCAGGCGGTGATCGGGCGCGTGCGCGACCAGGTCTCCGAGTTGTGCGCGCGCTTCCCGGTGTACGGCGCCTGATTCCCCCCAGGCAAATGACGAGGCCAGCCGCGAGGCTGGCCTTTTTTGTTCACACCACGCCCCGCCGCCCTCAGGCCGGGCACCACCTCGGCCCGTGCCGGGCGCCACGCACGGAACGTGCCAACGTGCTAACATCCAGCCGCATTGACCCCTCCACAGGCCACCGGCACCGCCCGCTTCCGCAATGAAGTGCCCTTTCTGCAGCGACCCCAACACCCAGGTCACCGACACCCGCGAGAACGAGGATGGTGACGTGGTGCGCCGCCGCCGTCGCTGCATGCACTGCGACAAGCGCTTCACCACCTACGAGCGCATCGATCTCAAGATGCCGCACATCGTCAAGCGCAACGGCAACCGCAGCGAATTCGACCACGCCAAGCTCACCGCCAGCATGAAACTGGCGCTGCGCAAGCGGCCGGTGACCATCGAAGCGGTCGATGCCGCGGTCGATCGCATCGAAGCCCGTCTGCTCGCCCTCGGCGAACCGGAAGTACCGAGCGAGAAGATCGGCGAACTGGTGATGAAAGAGCTCAAGCAACTCGACAAGGTCGCCTACGTGCGCTTTGCCTCGGTGTATCGCAACTTCGCCGCGGTCGATGAATTCTCCGATCTGATCCGCGAAGTCCAAACCCGCCCCCGGCGCGGCCGCCCTGCAACGCCCGCCGCACCGGACGCGCGCAATGCCCCCCCCAGTGAGCCCCGCAGCGAGCCTGACAGTGAGCTTCTCGGCGACTGATCACGCGGCGATGGCGCGGGCCCTGGGGCTCGCCGCCCGCGGCCTCGACACCACCACGCCCAACCCGCGGGTCGGTTGCGTGCTGATGCAGGACGAGCGCATCGTCGGCGAAGGCTGGCACCAGCGCGCGGGCGAAGCACATGCCGAGATTCACGCCCTGCGCCAGGCCGGCGCGGCTGCGCGTGGCGCCACCGCCTACGTCACCCTCGAACCCTGCTCGCATTTCGGGCGCACCCCGCCCTGCGCCGATGCCCTGATCGAAGCCGGCGTCGCTCGCGTGGTCGCGGCCATGGAAGACCCCAATCCCCAGGTCGCCGGACGCGGTTTGGCGCGTCTGCGCGCCGCCGGCATCGTCACCGCGCACGGCCTGCTCGAGGCCGAGGCGCGCGAACTCAACATCGGGTTCATCTCGCGCATGACCCGTCAGCGCCCATGGCTGCGGCTGAAGGCGGCGAGCACGCTGGACGGCAAGACCGCACTCACCAACGGCGTCAGCCAATGGATCACCGGCGCCGCCGCGCGCGACGACGGCCACCGCTGGCGCGCACGCGCCTGCGCCATCCTCACCGGCATCGGCACCGTACTCGCCGACGACCCGCAACTCACCGTGCGCGGCGTGCCGTGCGAACGCCAGCCGCTGCGCATCCTCATCGACGCCCGCCTCGACGTGCCGGACGGCGCCCGTATTCTGCAGGGCGCGCCCATCGTGCTCGCCACCGCCAGCGAAGATCACGCACGCATCGCCGCCCTCAGCGCGGCCGGCCATGAAGTCATCGTCCTGCCGAACGCGGCCGGCAAGGTGGATCTGGCGCAGTTGATGCACGAACTCGGCCGCCGCGGCCTCAACGAAATCCACGCCGAAGCCGGGCTCAAGCTCAACGGCTCGCTGCTGCGCGAAGGCTGCGTCGACGAGTTGCTGCTCTACGTCGCGCCCATGCTGGTGGGCGATGCCGCGCAGGGCATCTTCAACCTCGCAGCGCTGACCCGGCTCGACCAGGCCATCCGCCTCGACATCCGTGACCTGCGCCGGATCGGCGACGACTTCCGCATCGTCGCACGCCCCTTGCGCGCCTGACCCGACGCGGTTCGGCCATCGAGGCTCAGACCGCGCACACCGCGCAACCCGGATCGCGACCGAAGCTCACGCTGCGCCACTCCATCGCCAGGCCGTCGAGCAGCAGCAGCCGGCCGTCGAGCGAAGTGCCGCAGCCGGCGATCAGCTTCAGCGCCTCGGCGGCCTGGGTGGCGCCGATGATGCCGACCAGCGGCGCGAACACCCCCATCACCGCGCAGCGTACCTCCTCGACGTCCTCGCCTTCCGGAAACAGGCAGTGGTAGCACGGCCCATCGTCGCGGCGCTGGTCGAACACCGACACCTGACCGTCGAAGCGGATCGCCGCCCCCGACACCAGTGGCTTGCGCAACTGCACGCAGGCGCGATTGACCGCATGACGCGTGGCGAAGTTGTCACAGCAGTCGAGCACCACGTCGGCGGCCGCGACTTGCTCGGCCAACGCCTCGCCCTCGAGGCGACGCGCCACCGGCTCGATCCGCGTCAGCGGGTTGAGCCGGTGCAGGGTGTCGCGGCCCGACTCGACCTTGAGCCGCCCGACCCCGTCCGCGCTGTGCAGAATCTGGCGCTGCAGGTTGGTGAGATCGACCGTGTCGTCGTCGGCCAGCACCAGGGTACCGATCCCGGCTGCAGCCAGATACATCGCCGCCGGCGACCCCAGCCCGCCGGCCCCGATCACCAGCACGCGCGCACCGAGGATGGCCTCCTGCCCCTCCACACCGATTTCGGGCAGCAGGATGTGCCGGCTGTAACGCAACAGTTGCTCATCGTTCATCGCGCACCCACCAAAAAAAACGGACCGCACCAGGCGGTCCGGGAGCGGCCGGCAAACCGCCGCAGGATCAGCGATATTCGCGCAACTCGGGCGGCGCATCGTCGTGATCGCCATGGGCATGGTGATGCCAGGCCTGGATATAGACTTCGTTCGACTGTTTGAGCAGACGCTCGGGCGACAGCAGATTGTGGCGCTGGGTCTCCTCGCAGAAATACACCAGCGCCCGCACAAGCTTCATGTACAGGGTGTTGTCGAGGGCGAACCCGGCATCGCGCAAGCCATCCTCGATCGCCTCGAAGCTGTAGTCGAGCACCGAATAGCGCACGAGCAGCATCAACGCCCCCGCTCCGCGTTCCACCTGCACGCCGTCGAGCAGACGCAGCGCGGCCAGCGCCTGCTCGACCTGGCCCGGCGGCAGGGCCTTGAAGCGCAATTCGCGCTGCTTGACGATGCCCGCCCCCGCCACCGGGTGGTCGTGATGCCGGCCGGCCAGCTTGTAGGCTGTTTCACGTCGCATCACGCCCTCCTCGGCTCATGGCTTACTTTTTATTCTGGACGATCTGCAAACCCTTGAGAAGATTGATCGCCTGGTTCAGCTGGTAATCATCCTTGCCGGCAAGCTCGAAGCGCGGTTGTGCGGCCTCGTCGTCGTTCGCGCCCTTCTGCGGCCCACCCCGACGCTCGGCCTCGGGATCGCGATCGTTGCCCAGATGGCCATCGAGATCGGCCTCGCGCACCCGCCTCGCCGAGCCGTTCGCCGATTCCTCGACGATGATGTCGGGCTCGATGCCCTTGGCCTGAATCGAACGCCCGCTCGGCGTGTAGTAGCGAGCCGTGGTGAGCTTGATCGCCGAGTTGTTGTTGAGCGGCAGGATGGTCTGCACCGACCCCTTGCCGAAGGTCTGCGTGCCCATCACCACCGCGCGCTTGTGATCCTGCAGCGCGCCGGCGACGATTTCGGAGGCCGAGGCCGAGCCGCCATTGACCAGCACCACCATCGGCAGCTCCTTGACCGCCGGCGGCAGGCTGCGCAGGAAGTCGTCGCGCGAACCGCGCAGGTAGTCTTCGGGACTCGCACGATATTCACGCTTGGCATCGTCGGCGCGCCCGTCGGTGGACACCACCACCGCGTTCGCCGGCAGGAAGGCCGCCGCCACGCCGACCGCCCCATGGAGCAGGCCACCCGGATCGTTGCGCAGATCGAGCACCAGGCCGCGCAACTCGCCTTCCTTGCTCAGCCGGTCGAGATGCTGCACCAGCGAGGACGCCGTGTTCTCCTGGAACTGCGCGACGCGCACATAGCCATAGCCGGGCTCGACGACCTTGGACTTGACGCTCTGCACCTTGATCACCTCGCGGGTGAGCGTCAGCACGATCGGACGCGCCTCGTTCTTGCGCATGATGGTCAGGGTGATGTCGGTCTTCGGCTTGCCGCGCATGCGCTTGACCGCGTCGTTGAGCGACATGCCCTTGACCGGGGTGTCGTCGAGCTTGACGATCAGGTCGCCCGGCTGCACGCCGGCACGAAACGCGGGGGTATCCTCGATCGGCGACACCACCTTGACCAGGCCGTCTTCCATGCCGACCTCGATCCCCAGCCCGCCGAACTCGCCCTGGGTGCCCACCTGCAGTTCCTTGAAGGCTTCGGCGTCGAGGTAGGCCGAATGCGGGTCGAGCCCGCTCAGCATGCCGCTGATCGCGTGGGTGACGAGCTTCTTGTCTTCCACCGGCTCGACGTAGCCCTGCTTGATCGCGTTGAACACGTCGGCGAAGGCACGCAGCTCCTCCACCGGCAGCGGCGCCAGCGTGGCCTTGTCCGCGTTGGCGGAGAAATTCAGGCTGATCATCACCCCGGCGAACACGCCGGTCATGACGAGGCCGAGTTGCTTCAACTTGCTGCGCATGAGAACTCCATGGGGAAGATGCCGGTGCAGCCTTCCAGACTGCACGAAACTAGTTGAGACGCACCCACTGCAACGGGTCCAGTGGCCGGCCCTGGTGGCGGATTTCGAAGTATAAACCCGATTCCGGCCCCCCTCCGCTGGCGCCTACGCTGGCCACCGCGTCGCCTCCGGCAACGGTATCGCCGACCTCCTTGAGGAGCGCGTCGTTGTTGCCGTAGACCGACAGATAGTCGCCGCCGTGGTCGACGATCAGCAGGTTGCCATAGCCCCGCAGCCAGTCGGAAAACACCACCTCGCCGGCCGCGACCGCCTTGACCTCGGCGCCGCCGGCGGCACGGATGAACACGCCCTTCCAGGTCGTGCCGCCACCCGCCCTTTGAGCACCGAATCGTCCGATCAGTTCGCCGCGCACCGGAAACCGCAGCCGGCCGCGCAACTGGCCGAAATTCACGCCCGTCGGCGTGGGCCCCGCAGCCTGGCGAATCTCCCCCACCACCGGCTCGGAGCGCCCGCTGCGTCCGCTCTTGGCCGCCGCCGCCGCGCGCGCCTGAGCCTCGCGCTCGGCGGCCTGGCGC
>JAEWVQ010000021.1 GCA_023459095.1 Pseudomonadota bacterium
TGTGCCAGGTCACCTTCGAATGCATGTGGCTGGGCATCCGCCAGGTCCGTCCCGGCGGCCGCCTCGGCGACATCGGCGCGGTGATCCAGAAGCACGCCGAAGGCAGCGGCTTTTCGGTGGTGCGCGAGTTCTGCGGCCACGGCATCGGCCGCAAGTTCCACGAGGAGCCGCAGGTGCTGCATTACGGCAAGGCCGGCACCGGCCCCGAGCTCAAGCCGGGAATGATCTTCACCATCGAGCCGATGATCAACGCCGGCAAGCGCGAGATCTCCGAACTGCCCGACGGCTGGACCATCGTCACCAAGGACCGCAGCCTGTCCGCGCAATGGGAGCACACCGTGCTCGTCACCGAAACCGGCGTGGATATCCTCACCGTCTCCCCCGCCTGCCCCGCCGAACCCGCCCTCGCCGCCTGAGCGGCGCCCGTCGATGCCGCGCACCGCAACTCCCTCACCCGAAGACCCGCTCCAGTTCGCCATCGCCGAGGAGCGCAAACGACAGGCCGAGGGCTGCGCGGCATTGCGTGCGGCCTATGAGGAGCACCCGCTGACCACGGCGATGCTCAAGGGCCGCGCCAAGCTCGTCGACGGCAGCATCCTGCGCCTGTGGGCGCAGTGCGAACTGCCCGCCACCGCGGCGCTGATCGCGGTCGGCGGCTACGGGCGCGGCGAGCTCTATCCGTGCTCCGACGTCGACATCCTGATCCTGCTCCCCGGCCCCGCCGACAGCGCGCTCGAGGAACGCCTCGTCACCCTGGTCGGCGCACTGTGGGACGTGGGCCTGGACATCGGCCACAGCGTGCGCACCATCGACGAATGCCTCGACGCCGCGGCGACCGACATCACCGTGCAGACCAACCTGCTCGAAGCCCGCCTGCTCGGCGGCGATCCGGCATTGTTCGACGAATTTTCGCGGCGCTACCGCGAAACGCTCGACGTCCGTGCCTTCTTCAAGGCCAAGCAGCTCGAACAGGAACAGCGCTATTCGCGCTACCACGACACCCCCTACGCGCTCGAGCCCAACTGCAAGGAAAGCCCGGGCGGGCTGCGCGACCTGCAGATGCTGGGCTGGATCGCGCGCGCCGCCGGGCTCGGGCGCAATTGGCGCGAACTCGCGCGGCGCCGCCTGATCACCGGCAGCGAAGCGAACGAGTTGCGCAGCGTCGAGCGCTTCCTCCAGCACGTGCGCATCCGCCTGCACTACCTCACCGGACGCGCCGAAGACCGCCTGCTCTTCGACCACCAGGAAAAGCTCGCGCGCAGCTTCGGCATCGAAGCCACCGCCGCCAAGCGCGCCTCCGAAGTGCTCATGCAGCGCTACTACGTGACCGCGAAGAAGGTCACCCAGAACAACACCATCCTGCTGCAGAACTACGGCACCGAGATCTTTCCCGACCGCAGCGGCCCGGCGATCGTGATCAACGCCCGCTTCCAAGCGGTGCGCGAACTGCTCGACATCCGCGACGAAGACGTCTTCGAGCACCACCCCTCGGCGCTCCTCGAGTGCTTCCTGCTGCTGCAGCAGCGCTCCGAACTCAAGGGCATGACCGCACGCACGCTGCGCGCGCTGTGGCTCAACCGCAACCGCATCAACGCCGCGTTCCGCGCCGACTCGACCAACCGCGCGCTGTTCCTGCAGATCCTCACCCAGAAGCGCGGCATCGTCCATGCGTTCCGGCGCATGAACCAATACGGCATCCTGTCGCGCTACCTGCCGCCGTGGCGCAAGATCATCTGCCAGATGCAGCACGACCTGTTCCACGTCTATACGGTGGATCAGCACACCCTCATGGTGCTGCGCAACGTGCGCCGCTTCACCATGGGCGAGCACGCCCACGAATACCCGCTGATGACGCGGCTGATGCTGGGCCTCGAACGCAACTGGCTGCTCTACGTCGCTGCGCTGTTCCATGACATCGCCAAGGGCCGCGGTGGCGACCACTCCAAGCTGGGGATGGCCGATGCGCGCGAGTTCTGCATCGATCACGGCCTTGCCGACGAGGACGCCGAGCTCGTCGTGTGGCTGGTCGAGCACCACCTCACCATGTCGCAGGTGGCGCAGAAGGAAGACACCGCCGACCCCGAGGTGATCCGCCGCTTCGCCGCCACCGTCGGCAGCGAGCGCCGACTGTGCGCGCTCTACCTGCTGACCCACGCCGACATCCGCGGCACCAGCCCCAAGGTGTGGAACGGCTGGAAGGGGAAGCTGCTCGAATCGCTGTTCTTCGCCACCCAGCGCCTGCTGCGCGGCGCCACCCCGCAGCAGGCGCTGGGCCTCGACGACCGCCAGGAAGACGCACAGCGCCTGCTGCGCTACCACGGCCTGCGCCCCGGGGTAGAGGACGCGCTGTGGCAGCAGCTCGACGCGGTGTATTTCATGCGCCATTCGCCCGAGGAAATCGCCTGGCACACGCGCCTGCTCTACTACCGCCCCGAGTCCGACACCCCGGTTGTGAAGGCGCGCGTCGCCGAAGACGAGGAAGGCGTGCAGGTGATGGTGTTCACGCGCGACCAGAAGGATCTCTTCGTGCGCCTCACCGGCTTTTTCGGGCGCATGGGCTTCAGCATCCTCGACGCCAAGGTGCACACCACCCGCCACGGCTACGCGCTCGATAGTTTCATGCTGCAGGACCCGGGCAACACCGCGACCTACCGCGACATCCTCACCCTGATCGAGCACGAACTGAGCGCCCGCCTGCTCCACCCGGGCGCTCCCGAACGCCCGGCCGCAGGCCGCCTGTCGCGCCAGGTCAAGCACTTCCCGATCACCCCCGAGGTCAGCATCCGCCCCGATGATGCCGGCCGCCACTACATCCTGTCGCTGATCGCGGCCGACCGCCCCGGACTGCTCTTCGACGTTGCCGAAGTGCTGACCAAGTACGGCATCAGCCTCGCCACCGCGAAGATCGCCACCCTGGGCGAGCGCGTCGAGGACACCTTCCTGCTCAGCGGCGGCGGGCTCTCGCAGGATGCCCAGGTGGTGCGCATCGAACGCGAACTGCTCGAACGCCTGCAGGTGTAGACGGCAAACGCCACGGGCCCGGCGGCGGATGCCGGTCGGGCCCGTGGCGTTCAGGCTGTGCGCTTGAAGTGCGCGGTCAGTGCCCTTTCGAGCCGAGACGGTCCATCAGCGCGTAGAGCACGCCGGAAAAAAGGAAGGTGACGTGGATGCCGACCATCCAGGCCAGATGGCGATCGGTGAGACGATCCACGTTCATGAACGCCTTCAGCAGCTCGATCCCCGAAATCGCCACGATCGATCCGATCAGCTTGATCTTGAGGTCGGAGAAGCCGATGTGCCCCATCCAGTCCGGGCGGTCCTGGTGGCTGTGCAGATCGTCCATCTTCGACACGAAGTTCTCGTAACCGCTGAACATGATGATGAGCAGCAGGTTCATGATCAGCGCGATATCGACCAGCGACAGCACGCCGGTGATCAACTCGCCGCCGGTCGCCGTCAGCAGCGTGCCGAACATGTGCAGCACTTCCTTGCTGAACTTGACGAGCAGGATCACGAGCGCGAGCACCAGCCCGAAATAGACCGGCGCCATCAGCCAGCGACTGGCGAACAGGGTGTGCTCGAATGCGTTCTCGATTTTCTTCATGGCACCTCGATGATGAAATTGGCGTTCAGCGCACGATTCTAGCAGCGCGCCCCGTCGGCTTCGGGCTCACTTTGTGCAGCGCAATGCGCGGTTTGTTCCCGCGCGCCTTGCGCCTGACGTCCGCTCAAACCCGGCAAATGCACTCGAGCACGCTGCGCACCCGCAGCATGGACTCCTGCAGCACCAGCTCGATGCTGTCGAAATGAATCCCGTGCTCGCTCGAGGCGCGGCCGGCGGCGTAGTTGACCACGACGTTGATCGCCGCGTAAGGCAGGTCGAGCTCGCGCGCGAGCACCGCCTCGGGCATCCCGGTCATGCCCACCAGGTCGGCGCCATCGCGCTCCAGGCGGTTGATCTCGGCGGCGGTCTCCAGCCGCGGCCCCTGCATCGCGGCATACACGCCGCCGTCGTACACCGCCTCGCCCGCCGCCGCGGCCGCGGCGAGCAGCCGGCGGCGCAGCACCGGATCATACGGATGGGTGAAATCGACGTGGCGCACCGAGCTGTCGCCGCCTTCGAAGAAGGTCATCTTGCGACCCCAGGTGTAGTCCAGGATCTGGTCCGGCACCACCAGGGTCCCGGGCGCGAAGTCGGCGCGGATGCCGCCCACCGAGGCCACCGAGACGATCGCCGCCACCCTGGCCTGCTTCAGCGCCCAGATGTTGGCGCGGTAATTCACCAGATGCGGCGGAATCGTGTGCCCGTAGCCGTGACGGGCGAGAAACACCACCGGCTCGCCGCACAGCACGCCGAAGGTGAGCGCGCCGGACGGCTCGCCATAGGGCGTGCGCACCACTTCGCGGCGCTCGACCGCGAGGCTGGAGAGCTGCGTGAGCCCGCTGCCACCGATGATTGCCAGCATGAAAGCCTCCCGAACCAAAAGGCCGCGGATTCTAGCACGGCGCCTTTTCCGCCCCGCCGCCGGAGGCGCCCGCAGGCACCGATCCGGCCGTCGACGAATCATGCTGCGCCGCCACATCGGAACGTGTTAGAATCCCTGCCCTTTCAAAGACTTCCCTCCTTCCATGTCCCGCGCCATCCGCAACATCGCCATCATCGCCCACGTCGACCACGGCAAGACCACCCTGGTCGACCAACTTCTGCGCCAGTCCGGCACCTTCCGCGAGAACCAGCAGGTTGCCGAACGGGTCATGGACTCCGGGGACATCGAGAAGGAACGCGGCATCACCATCCTGTCGAAGAACTGCGCGATCCAGTACGGCGACACCCACATCAACGTCGTCGACACCCCGGGCCACGCCGACTTCGGCGGCGAGGTCGAGCGCGTGCTCTCCATGGTCGACAGCGTGCTGCTGCTCGTCGATGCGCAGGAAGGGCCGATGCCGCAGACCCGCTTCGTGACCCGCAAGGCGCTCGCCCAGGGTCTCAAGCCCATCGTCGTGATCAACAAGATCGACCGCCCGGGCGCCCGTCCGGACTGGGTCATCAACCAGACCTTCGACCTCTTCGACAAGCTCGGCGCCACCGACGAGCAGCTCGACTTCCCGGTGATTTACGCCTCGGGCCTGAACGGCTTCGCGGTCGAGAACCTCGATGACGAGCGCACCGACATGCGTCCGCTGTTCGAGGCCATCCTCAAGTACGTGCCGGCGCCCGAAGTCGATGCCGACGGCCCGTTGCAGCTGCAGGTCTGCTCGCTCGACTACTCCACCTACATGGGCCAGCTCGGCATCGGCCGCATCAAGCGCGGCCGCGTGCGTCCCAACCAGGAACTGGTGGTGATGTACGGCGACGAGAACCGCGGCAAGGGCAAGGTCAGCCAGATCCTCACCTTCAAGGGGCTGGAGCGCTCGCCCGCCGAAGTCGCCGAGGCCGGCGACATCGTGCTGATCGCCGGCATCCAACAGGTCAACATCGGCGTCACCCTGTGCGACCCGGCGGCGCCCGAAGGCATGACCCCGATCGCCGTCGATGAGCCCACGCTGACCATGAACTTCATGGTCAATGGCTCGCCGCTCGCCGGCCGCGAAGGCAAGTTCGTCACCAGCCGCCAGATCCGCGAGCGCCTCGAAAAGGAACTGCTGAAGAACGTCGCGCTGCGCGTGAACTACACCGGCGACTCCGACGTGTTCGAAGTCTCCGGCCGCGGCGAACTGCACCTCACCATCCTGCTGGAGAGCATGCGCCGCGAAGGCTACGAGCTCGCCGTGGGCCGTCCGCGCGTGGTGTACAAGGACATCGACGGCGTCAAGTGCGAACCGTACGAGCTGCTCACCGTCGACGTCGAGGAAGACCACCAGGGCGGCGTCATGGAAGAGCTCGGCCGCCGCCGCGGCGAGCTGCAGGACATGCAGCCCGACGGCAAGGGCCGCGTGCGCCTCGAATACCGCATTCCGGCGCGCGGCCTGATCGGCTTCCAGGGCGAGTTCATGACCATGACCCGCGGCACCGGTCTGGCCAGCCACGTGTTCGACGACTACGGCCCGATGGCCGGCGCCATGGCCGAGCGCCGCAACGGCGTGCTGATCTCGCAGAACGACGGCGAGGCCGTGGCCTACGCGCTGTGGAACCTGCAGGACCGCGGCCGCATGTTCGTGAGCCCGGGCGACGCCCTCTACGAAGGCATGATCATCGGCGTGCATACCCGCGACAACGACCTCGTGGTGAACCCGATCAAGGGCAAGCAGCTCACCAACGTGCGCGCTTCCGGCACCGACGAAGCGGTGCGCCTGACCCCGCCGATCGCGCTCACCCTGGAATCGGCGATCGAATTCATCGCCGACGACGAGCTGGTCGAGATCACCCCTAAGAGCATCCGCCTGCGCAAGCGCCACCTCAAGGAAACCGACCGCAAGCGCGCCGCCAAGGCCGACGCCGCCTGATCGCAGGAGCCCGCCCCTCGGGGCGGTTCCCATCAGCCCGGCGACGCAATACGCACACCGGTTTGGGCCGAGCACTTCGAGGTTTCTCAGGACCGGCCTGCCCAAGGGCCTTCTCATTGAGTGGGCCTCGACGGGCCCGCCCCAATGTCGAGGGACTCAGCCCGAGCGGTGTGATTGCGGGGTAGGCAGGCGGCAGTCCAAATGCGATTGGCCGCTTCAGGCCGTCAGCGTCTCAACCCCGAACCCCACCACCTTGCGCTGTTCGCAGCTGAATTCGACGCCGATGAGGTGAATCGGCTCTTGGCGGTCGCGGTACTTGTCGGCGTAACCCTTCGCTTTGATCTGTTCCAGCGCCGCACCTTCCGGTTCGAGTTCCACCACCTTGAACTCGAACAGATACACCTGCCCGTTGAAGCGCACCGCCATGTCCAGGCGGCCGGCGTTGCTGGCCTCTTCCGGCACGATGTCCAGGCCCAGGCTGGCGAAGTAGGCGTAGAACACGCTGGCGTAATAGCCCTCGTACTGTGCGATCGGGTTGTTGCGGAACCAGTCGTGCGGGATGCTGGCGAAAAACGCCGTGAAGAGGCTTTCCATGCCGGCAAAGTCGTTGCTCACCAGCAGGCGGCCCAAGCGGCTGCGTTGTTGCAGCACCGGCTGCGCATTGCCCGCCGCGGCCCAGGCCATGAGCAAGGCCGATGTCAGGCTGCGCGATACCTCCTGATTCGGATAGCGCAGCCGGTACATGCGCTCGCCAAACTGCTCTTCAACAGCGGCTATGGTCAGGTAACCGGTCTGGAAGAGCAGCGCCTCGATGGCGATGTCACCAACTTCGAACGCCGACAGCAAGGCTTCGGTGGCCTGCAGGCGTTCCAGATCGGGCAGGAAGGTCTTGCGCTCGGTGAGCACGTCGATCAGGAAGGTCGGTGTGCCGGTTTCGAACCAATAGGGGCGGAAGTCCCTTTTGCTGAACAGCAGGAGCAGGTCGAAGGGGTTGTACACGGGCTCACCGGTCCAGTTGTAGCCGTTGTACCACTGCCGGATCAGTTCGCGATCCAGTCCAGGCAGTTCCGGAGCGAATACGGTGTCGACATCGGCGTCGGTATAGCCGCAGATCGCCGAGTAGTCGGCCTCCACCGTGATGTCGTTGAGGTTGTTGAGGCCAGAGAACAAACTCACCTTGCTGAATTTCGACACCCCGGTGAGCATGGCGAACCGGATGTGCGCGTCCTGGCCCTTGATCACTGAATACAGATCGCGCAGGCCATCACGCATCTGGCGAGCAAGGTCCGGCCGGGTGAGGTTGTCCAGGATGGGCTTGTCGTACTCATCGACCAGCACCACCACACGCTGGCCGAATTTCCTTTCTGCGTTACGGATCAACGTACCGAAACGGCCGGGGACGCTGGCTTGCCTGCTTTCAACACCGAGTCGTTCTTCGTTCTCGCCCAGGATTTCGTCGATGCGCCGGTCAAGCTCAGCCCGGCTTTCCATCACGCCATCGGCAAAGCTGAGACGGATGACCGGATAGCGCACCGACCAGTCCCATTTGTCGTGGCAGTGCAGCCCGCGAAACAGCGCCTCGTTGCCCGCGAACAGCTCGGCCAGGGTGTCGATGAAGAGACTCTTGCCGAAGCGGCGCGGACGGGAGAGGAAGTAATGCGTGCCTTCGTCGATCAGCCGCAGGGCGTGGCCGGTTTTGTCGACATAGTAGTAATCGTCCTCGCGGATCTTGGCGAAGGTCTGGATGCCGATGGGCAACTTCTTGCGGGCGGGGACGGCGGACATGACGACTCCAGAAACAACGCGGGCGGGCGCGGGCCGATTCTACGGCCTTTGCCCGCCCGCGTCGCGCAAGCGCCCCGGGTGTCAAACCGGGCGCATCCGCCCCAGGCGCAGGTAGGCCAGCCAGCCCATGATGCCGGCCAGCAACATCGTGGCCCACTGCGACAGGGTGGGAATCGCCGCCACACTGCCCGCCATCAGTGCCGGGCCGCCGGGGTCGACGATGCGGCTGTTGGCCGCAAGGTCGCCGTCGCCCAAGCCGCCATCGGTGAGCGTCAGCGTGATGGTGTTGCCGCTGATCACCGCATGCGGATATTCGTACCAGTGCGCAGCCGGGTTGGCCGCCGTCGGGCCGTACTTGTAGTAGCGCGTGCCGGGCGGCAGCGCCGACGGATAGGTCAGCACCACAGTGGTGCCGGTGCCCGGGGCACCCAGCTCAAGCGTGAGGCTCACCACGCCATGCGGCAGTGTCACGCCGGACGGTGGCGGTGTACCCATGTTGGCGGCGGGCGCTGTGCTCGCTTGCGTCAGCGTCCAACCTCCCGGGCCGGTTACCTCAAGCCCCAAAGCACCATCCCTGTCCGGGCCTTCGGGCAGGACCAAAGGAGCCGGCTCGAAGCTCACGATCACCGTGCAGTCGCCGACGACCTGGCCGGTGGTGTAGTCGTTGCCGCTCCAGCTGCCCGCCGGGCAGGTGCCGGCGATGCTGGCGGTGTAGCCGGCATTGGGGGTGACGGTGAAGGTCGTGGTCTGGTGGTAGGTGACGTTTTGGGCGCTGGTTGGGGAAATGGCGCCGTTGGCCCCGGCCGAAGGCGTCACCGTGTATTGGCGCGGGGCGCTGCAGCTGTCGGTGGTTCCACCGTTCGCGCCGGCACAGCTCCAGGTGAAGCCGTCGACCGCAGTGCTCACGCTACCGGCCGTGCCGGCGCTGCACAGCGCCGCGCCGGACGGTGCGGTGAGCGTGGTCACGCCGTGCGCCGTGCCACAGGCACCGTTCTCGGGCAAAGGGTCAAAAGACTGTCCGCCACGCACCAGCCGAACGTGGGTGTTGTTGCTGCGGTTGTAGTAGGCGGCGTGGCCAACGGTGAAGGCCACGACCCACGCGCTGTCCGAAAAACCGGCGTAGGGCGAACCCGACCGGGCATACGAAAGCGGTGTGGCCGGAAACACCGTGTCATTGATCGCCGGGTCGGTACGGCATTCTTCGACCAGACTGCGCAACTCCTTGATGTTGGGCAGGCGCCAGTCATCATGGCCGGCAAAGCTGTGGCCTTCGGCATGCGCCAGCGCAGCGGCCCAGGTGAATAGCGTGGCGCTACCGGTGGCGCAGTCCGTACCGGACAAGCCTTCCACGCACTGCTTCCACATCAGGCCGGTACGGGTGTCGGTGACCGTGCCGTCGTTGTTGCTGGTGTAGATGCTGTCGGGGTTGCTGGGCGGGATGTTGTTCTGGCAGGTCACCGCCTGGGCACCGGCACTGGCCAGCAGCAGGCCGCATAGCGTGGCGAACGGCAAGAGTCTCGTTGTCTTCATGGTTGAGCTTCCAGGATTTTGGCAAGGCCGGCCGGAGCGCGGCGTTCGGTGGATTTGGATTGAAAAGAGGAACCCGGTACCGGCATGGCAGGCCAGACGGCGCGCAGCTGACGGCGCTTCGTGCCGCCGCGCAGGTAGCCGTTTTCAGCGACTTCGCACCAAGGCTGGCCGGCCTGGATCAAGCGCCGCTTGAGCATGCGGCGGTCGATGCTGTTGAAGAAGTTGGCGATATCCAGTTGCAGGTAGTGGGCGCCGGGCTTGCGGCGCAGAAAGCCCTGCAGGCGGCGCACCGCTGCGTGGGTGCCGTGGCCCTTGCGGTTGGCGTGGCTGTCGTGGATGAACACCGGCTCGAACAGGCGTTCGCACCAGGGCACCAGCAGGTGGTGCACCACGCGGTCGCCAAATTCGGCGGCGAGGATTTCGCGCGGCTTGGGGTGCAGCGTGACAAAGCGGATGGGGCGGGAGGGGCGCCAGGCCTGCGTATGCAGCGCCTGGGCGGTGTCCACCAGGTTGTCGAGCAGCGGGGTTTCATACCGCTGGGCTTTGCGCGTGCCGCGTTTGCCGCGCCGGCAGGCCTGCCAAGCCCGGTACAGCGCGGCAAAATTGAACGGCGTCGCCCTGTGGGAGTCAGCCGGTGCAGGCCAGCCACCTATGGCGGCCGCGGCGACTCCCACCGTATCACTCTCCGCCGCGCACCAGCCGAACATGGTTGTTGTTGCTGCGGTTGTTGTTGCTGCGGTTGTTGTTGGCGTTGCCATTGTTGTGAAGTTCACGTTCCACGCAGAGTCGACGCGAACTGCGCGAATTACCGGCGTTGGGCGAACCCGACCAGACATTCGAAGACGATGACCCACCCACTTGTTGGCCTGCGGTCCATCCCCAGGGTAGGGCCGCAGGCATCGCAATGCCGGCCCGCAGGCCGGCGGGGTGGGCGCACAGTGATGTCGGTTCACGTCGGCGAGGCCCCCGTTCGGGATGCCTCGCCGGCTACGGACCGTGCCCGTTTCCACCACCCCGCGCGACGAAAAACACGACGGGCCGCCCCGAGTGTTTTTCCGCCCCTTGAGGGGAGAACGGCGTGAAACGACGTTTTCGGGGTGGGCGTTCTTCCGCCCAGCGCCACGGCCTGCTCGGCCAGGCGTTGAAACTAGGCGAAGGAGGCAAACGCCTCCAGTTCCTTGGCCAGTTGCACGCTCATCTTGAGGTCTTCCACCGTCCACACCAGGCGCTCGACCAGCGCGGCACGGCGGGCGGAGTCGTTTTCCTGCGCCGCCCGCGCCACCAGCCGGTTGACGTCCATCGCCTGGCGGCGCAGCTCGGTGCCCAGGCTGTACTTGTGGTAACGCGGAAAGGCGCGCACCGCCCGCTCCACTTCCAGCAGCATGCGTTGGGCATCCCGCCACAGGGGCAGTTGCCGGTAGCGCGGACCTCGGCCATGGGGCGTACTCATGACGTGGTGGCCAAAGGATCAAAATCACTGTCCGCCGCGCACCAGCCGAACGTGGAGGCCGCCGCCGCGGTTGCTGTTGCTGTTGCTGGCATCGCCATTGCGGAAGAACACGACCCACGCGTAGTCCGAATCACCGGCGTTGGGCGAACCCGACCAGACATTCGAAGGCGGGGTGTTCGGAAAATAATCCGGATCGATGGCCGGATTGACTCGTCCGAAGTCGACGATGCCCTCCAGTTCCTTCACGGTCGGCATGCGCCAGTCGGCGGCACCGCACAGACCGGCGGCATTCACGTCCTGCACGTATTTCTCGGTATCGCAACGACCTGCCGTTTCGCAGCTTCCGCCATTGGCCGTACCGAGGTTGCCGTCCGGGCTGGCGCTGTCGTACCAGGTGTAGGTGTGGCCCTGACTACGCAGGCCGCTGGTGGTTTTCACCTCCCAGACCAGCCCGGTGACGTTGTCGCGGGTGCAGGCCCAGTCGTTGGCGCCGGAGCCCAGCGTGGCGCTGGCGGGGAGTGGGTTGCCGCTGTTGGAGATTTTGGTGAAATCGAAGCCGTTGGCGACCCCATTGTTGAGCGCGCTGCCGCCGGTCTTGGCCGGCAGCGTGCTGGCCGCCGCAGCCGCGTCCCGCCCGTGGTGGCAATCCTGCCCGGCAGGATGGGTGGGGCCGCAGGTGGCAGCGTTGCCATCCGTGGCGTGGCCACTCCAGGTGATGCCGGTGTCGTTGAGCGGGCGGGTCGGGCTTGTCTGGGCATGGGCGACAGACAGGGCAAGCAGCAAGCTGGTGGCGAAGGCGGTGCGGCGCAGGGACATGAAGAAAGCTCCGGGCAGACGGGAAATACGAACGCCCCTCAGACGGCCAGGGGTGTGCAATCGGGCAAAAAGGGCAAGGACGGCGCGGCAGGCAAGCACCAGCCCGGCGCGCCGGAGGCCGGCACGGCGGCCAGAACGGCCAGAAGAGGCGCAGTCAGCGCATGCGGCAGGTGCCGCCCGTGCAGAGAGGTGCTCGGCTCGGCTCGGCTCGGCTCGGCAGGATCATCAAAACCGGCATGGCTTCGTCCGACACGGGCTGTAACGGGACAATTCAGTACGGGGGCATGAATGTAACACGGCTTTTACTTTCAGCTGGGTTGCCGCGGGCGAGGTCGATGCGCACCGTGAGTTCGGCGTGCTGCATGATGCGGGCGGCGGCCTCTTCGACATAGCTTGCGGCCCGGCTACCCTGTTCCGCGACCAGGACATTTTCCTCGGGGCTGCCCAGCCAGACACCCCAGCGCCGTCCTTCAGAGCCGCGCGCAAGGCGGTGTGCCCGAGAACCCCGACTATTCGGGACGCGGCGCCGCGGGCAGCCCCACCACCACCCCGGCGGCTCCCTCGCCGTCCTGACCGCCCCCGACCGCCGACCGCTGCTCGGCCACCGGCCAGGCGTTCCAGTCGGGGTCGGGCAGTTCGCCGAACACGCGGCGCAGGCTGGCCCCCCACTGGCTGTGGATCATCTCGAAGTAAGGGTGCCCCCAGTCGATGCTGACGTGACGCGCCACCCGCAGGCTGTCGCGGCGGTAGAGCAGCAGATCGAGCGGCAGGCCGACCGAGAGGTTGGAACGGATCGTCGAGTCCATCGAGATCAGCGCGCACTTGGCGGCCTCGTCGAGCGAGGTCGTGCGGTTGATCACCCGGTCGACGATGGGCTTGCCGTACTTCGACTCACCGATCTGGAAATACGGCGTGTCGGCCGAGGCCTCGATGAAATTGCCCGCGCTGTAGATGTTGAACAGGCGCGGCGGCTCGTCGCCGATCTGGCCGCAGAGGATGAAGGAGGCGTTGAAGTCGACGCCGAACTCCTTGAGCGCGGCGGCGTCGCGGTGATGCACGCGGCGGATGGTGTCACCCACCAGGCGCGCGCACTCGAACAACGTCGGCGCGTTCCACAGGCTCTCGCGGTCCTGCACCGCGGCGTGCTCGCGCAGGATGCTGACCACCGCCTGGGTGATCGCCAGATTGCCCGCGCTCATAAGCACCAGCACGCGGTCGCCGGCGCGCTCGAACACCGTCATCTTGCGGAAGGTGTTGATGTGGTCGACGCCGGCATTGGTGCGCGAGTCGGACAGACAGACCAGGCCTTCGTCGAGGCACATGGCAACGCAATAGGTCATGCGGTTTTCCCGTAAATGTCACTGCTGCGCGCCGCCCCGGCGGGCGGCACCCGGCGCGAACCCGGCGCGGCGCTCAGGCCGCGACCGGAACCAGAAAGGTGTCGCTGATGCGGTCTCCCAGGCGGTTGATGCGCACCAGGAAGCGCTCCAGATAGGCATGCAGCCCGCCGGCGAAGATGTCTTCCATGCGTCCGTAGTGCAGGCTCGCGTGCAGCTCGCCGGCCTGGCGCAGGGCTTCGGCGGAATGGCCGTTGGCGATCTGTTCGAGGATGCCGTGAACCTCATTCACGCAGGCGTGCAACGAGCGCGGCATGGCGTCGTTGAGAATCAGCAGTTCGGCGACGCGGTGCGGCGTGATCACGTCGCGATAGACGTGGCGGTAGGTCTCGAACGCCGACACCGAACGCAGCAGCGCGCCCCACTGGTAGTAATCGGTGCTGCCACCCACCGCTTCGCCGTCGCCGTGCTGCGGCAGCAGGGTGTGGTACTTGACGTCGAGCAGGCGCGCGGTGTTGTCGGCGCGTTCAAGGAAGGTGCCCAGGCGCACGAACTGGAAGGCGTCGTCGTGCAGCATGGTGCCGAAGGTCACCCCGCGCAGCAGGTGGGAGCGGAACTTGACCCACTCGAAGAACTCGCCGAGGTCGGTGTGCTGCAGCTTCTCCGGCGTCATGTCGCGGATTTCGAGCCAGGTCGCATTGGTGGTCTCCCACATGTCGGCGGTGAGCGTGCCGCGCACCGCATGCGCGTTCTCGCGCGCCGCGCGCAGGCAGTTCCACACGCTGGAGAGGTTGTCGCGGTCGAGCACGACGAATTCGATCACGTCGCGCGCGGTCAGCGGCCGCCCGGTGCGCGCGAAGGCCTCGGACAGCTCGCTGATCGCGAGGATCGCGCCCCAGCCCTCGTCGTGGCCGTTGGTGCGCGGCAACAGCGACATGCGGTAGGACACGTCGAGCATGCGCACGGTGTTCTCGGCGCGCTCGGTGTAGCGCGCCATCCAGTAGAGTTGGTCGGCGGTTCGGCTCAGCATGGTCGTTCTCCGTTATCGGTCGCGGATGGGTGGCGGAGGGGGCGCAGGCCGTGCTCAGCCCACCACCCAGGTGTCCTTGGTGCCGCCGCCCTGCGACGAATTCACCACCAGGGAACCGGCCTGCATCGCGACCCGGGTGAGGCCGCCCGGCACCATGCGGATCTCCTTGCCGCCGGAGAGCACGAAGGGGCGCAGGTCGATGTGACGCGGCGCGATCCCGGCCTCGACGAAGGTCGGGCAGGTCGACAGCGACAGCGTGGGCTGGGCGATGTACTTCTCCGGCGCGGCGAGGATGCGCAGGCGGAAGTCCTCGATCTCGGCCTGGGTCGCCGCCGGCCCCACCAGCATGCCGTAGCCGCCCGCGCCATGAACCTCCTTCACCACCAGCTCGGGCAGGTGGGCGAGCACGTAGGCGAGGTCTTCGGCCTCGCGCAGCATGTAGGTCGGCACGTTGTTGAGGATGGGTTCCTCGCCGAGGTAGAAGCGCACCATCTCCGGCACGTAGGGGTAGATCGACTTGTCGTCGGCGACGCCGGTGCCGACCGCGTTGGCGAGCGTCACCCGCCCGGCGCGGTAGGCCGCCATCAGCCCCGGCACGCCGAGCATGGAGTCGGCGCGGAACACCTGCGGATCGAGGAAGTCGTCGTCGATGCGGCGGTAGATCACATCGACGCGGCGCGGCCCCTGCGTGGTGCGCATGTAGACGGTGTCGTTGTCGACGAACAGATCCTGGCCCTCGACCAGCTCCACCCCCATCTGCTGGGCGAGGAAGCTGTGCTCGAAATAGGCGCTGTTGAACGCGCCCGGGGTGAGCAGCACCGCGGTGGGGTCACGCACGCCCTCGGGCGCGACCGCGCGCAGGGTCTCCAGCAGCAAGTCGGGATAGTGTTCGACCGGCTGCACGTGATAGCGCGAGAACAGGTCGGGAAAGAGCCGCATCATCATCTTGCGGTTCTCGAGCAGGTAGCTCACCCCCGAGGGCACGCGCAGGTTGTCCTCCAGCACGTAGTACTCGCCACGGCCGTCGGCACCGGCGGCGCGCACCAGATCGATGCCGGCGATCATCGCGTACAGTCCGCCCGGCACCCGCACCCCCTTCATCTCGGGGCGGAACTGGGCGTTGTTGAGCACCTGCTCGGCGGGCAGGCGGCCGGCGCGCAGGATCTCCTGGCCGTGGTAGATGTCGGCGAGAAAGGCATTGAGTGCCCGCACGCGCTGGCGCAGGCCGGCCTCGAGCGCGCGCCATTCGTCGCCGGGGATGATGCGCGGCAGCAGGTCGAACGGAATCAGGCGCTCGCGCCCGCCCTCCGCGCCATAGACGTTGAAGGTGATGCCGACGCGGTGAAAGGCGATGTCGGCTTCGCTGCGCTTGCGCTCGATGCGCTCGCGCGGCATGGCCTCCAGCCAGTCGGCATAAGGGCGGTAATGCGGCCGGATGTCTCCGGGCGCGGCGTACATCTCGTCGTAGGGCGTGGCCCCGGGTGCGGTGCGGTCGTTCATGCGTGGTTTCCCTCCCGCATGCCAATCAGCAGAAAGCGTGCCAATCCCGGAACCCACGGAAATCGCGCCCTCGCGCGCCACGCCCCGCACTGGTGCGCACCACGACGGCCGGCGGCGCATCAAAGCGGTGCATGCCCCTCAGCGTGGGGGGACGGCGCCGTCGGCCGCCGCGTCCTCATCGGCGGGCGCCACCGCCACCGGCGTCACTGTCACCGCCACGTCCACGCGATGTCCGCCGCCGCCGAGGATCACCCCGCGCAACGGACAGACGTCGCCGTAATCCCGCCCCCAGGCGAGCGTGATGTGGTCGACGTCGGGGCGCAGGTCGTTGGTCGGGTCGACGTCGAACCAGCCCAGCCCCGGACACCACACCGACACCCAGGCGTGCGAGGCGTCGGCGCCGATCAGGCGCGGCTGGCCGGGCGGCGGTTCGGTGAGCAGATAGCCCGACACGTAGCGTGCCGCCAGCCCCAGCGCACGCAAACAGGCGATCATCAGGTGCGAGAAGTCCTGGCACACCCCGCGGCGCTCGGCGAACACCTGCGCCACCGGGGTCGCCACCCCGGTGGCGGCGGGATCGAAGCGGAACTCGCGGTGGATGCGCGCGCACAGCGCGAGCACGGCGTCGACCAGCGGCCGCCCCGGGGGGAAGCAGGCCGCGGCATAGTCGGCGTAGATCGCGGCCTCCGCCCCCGCGGGCACGAAGGGCGAGGCGAAGCGGTACTGCCCCGCATCGCGCGCCGCGGCCTGCAGCGTGGCGTGGCCGGAGAGCGCGTCGCGCAGATGATCGCGCGCCTGCTCCCAGGGCAACGCGTAGGCGCCTGCCGCAGCCATCGCATCCCCGGCGGCGAGCGGCATCACCCGCACGCGGCTGTGCGCGCGCACCGCGAGGCCGTCGTGCGCCGCGTACAGACTGAACTGGCAGACCGGATTGCCGAAGAAGTCGATGCGTTCGACCAGGCGCGCCGGTGTCGGGCCCACCGTCAGCGCATGCGCCAGATTGTGCTGGCGGGCGAGCGCACGCGGGCGCAGGTGAGCGATCTGCTGCGACAGCACGACCGGGCTGTCGTAGTGGTACAAGGTGTCGTGATGGATGTCGTAGACGGGCATCGGCGGCGGGGCGGCATGGTCAGCGCGAGGCGGTGGCCTGGCTGCGCGCGTCGAGATGGGTGAAGTAACGCAGCGACACCGCGTCGGCGAGGCGGTTGCCGGAGACCCACAGGCGCTGCAGCGTGCCCTGCAGATCTTCGCCGCGCGTGCGCCCCGGCGCGCCCCCCGCCAGCTCCACGGCGAGGCTGTCGCGCGTGGCGAGCGCTTCCAGGGCGGCCAGTTCGTCGCGCAGCGGCAACGCCAGATCGGCGCCATCGGGCAGCGCGGCCACGTGCTCGGCGAGCGAGGCCAGCTGGTAGTGCAGCGCACGCGGATTGTCGGCCTCGAACATCACCAGCTCGGCGACCTGGCGCGGCGCCAGCCCGGGCGCGAACAGCGCGCGATAGCGCACCTCGTCGTCGGTGACCGCGAGCAGGGCCTCGAGCGCGCCATGCTGCGCCGCCGGCAGCAGCGCCGCGGTGGCGGCGGCGAGAAACTGCAGGCGCTCGATGCGCCGCCCGATCGACAGGAAGCGCCAGCCGAGGTCGCGCGGCATGCTTTCGATGACGAAGCCCGACAGCGTCACCAGCGACAGCAGCACCTCGTCCAGGCGATGCAGCGCGTCGCCCAGCCCCGGCGTGCCGGCGATCGGCTCGGCGACCGTGCCGAGCCGGTTGTACACCCGCCAGCTGTCGGGCGACAGGCGGTCGCGCAGCTGCGCCGCGAGACGCAGCACGAGGCGCAGGTTGCACACCACGCTGCCGCTGCGCGCGCCATCGAACAGCGCGCGTGCGAGCAGTTCGCCGGTCGCCTCGGCCCCCAGCGCGGCGCCCTCCCCGGCGCCGGCGGCCGATGGCGGCAGGATGGCGACGCGCCGGCAC
>JAEWVQ010000022.1 GCA_023459095.1 Pseudomonadota bacterium
GCCTGAGCCTGCGTGGCGTGCGCGTGGCCGCGGCCGCGCTGCTCGGCGGCGCCGGGGAGGGCGCGGCCGCGCTCGACGCGGTGCTCGACCGCGGCCGCGTCTGCCTCGCCGCCGAACTGTTGGGCGCGGCGCAGAGCCTGTTCGACACCACCGTGGAGTACCTGAAGACGCGCGTGCAGTTCGACGTGCCGATCGGTTCCTTTCAGGCCCTGCAGCACCGCGCCGCGTGGTGCTATGCCCACCTGCACCTCGCGCGCAGCGCGGTGATGGCGGGGCTCGCGGCGATGGACGACCCCGGCCTGGATGCCGGCGCGCGCGCGCGTCTGGCCAGCCTGGCGAAGTGGAAGGCGGGCGACGCCGCCCACCGCATCAGCCGCGAGGCGGTGCAGATGCACGGCGGCATGGGGGTGACCGACGAACTGGACGTCGGCCTCTACCTCAAGCGCATCCGCGTCGCCCAGGCCAGTCTCGGCGACGGCGACTTCCACTGCGAGCGCTACGGGCGCCTCGCGCTGGCGGAGGGCTGAGCATGGGGGGGAACGGCATGCTCGACGGCCGCGTCGCCATCGTCACTGGCGCCGGCCAGGGCATCGGCCGCGGCGTGGCGCTGCAACTGGCGGCGCACGGCGCGCAGGTGGTGGTGGCCGACATCGACCCCGCAACCGCCGCCGAAACCGTGGCGCTGGCCGCGGCGCGCGGCGGCGAGGCGCTCGCCATCGGCTGCGACATCGCCGACAGCGCGAGCGTCGCCGCGCTCGTCGACACCGTGGCCACGCGTTACGGCGCGCTCCACATCCTGGTGAACAACGCCTACCTCGGCACCGCCCCCGGCGCGCTCGAGAACAAGCCGATGCACGATTTCGCGCGCGCGCTGCAGGGCAGCCTGTACGCACCGCTCGCGGCGATGCAGCGCGCGTTTCCGCACATGAAGGCGCAGGCCTACGGGCGCATCGTCAACCTGTGCTCGCTCAACGGCGTCAATGCCCATCTGCATACCGCCGACTACAACGTCGCCAAGGAGGCGCTGCGCTGCCTCACGCGCAGCGCGGCGCGCGAATGGGCGGCGCACGGCATCACCGTGAACGCGGTGTGTCCGGCGGCGCGCACCCCGGCGTACGAGCGCTTCGCCGCCGCCGCGCCGGAGAGCGCGGCGCTGTTGCTGCGCCAGAACCCGATGGGGCGCATGGGCGAGCCCGAGCACGACATCGGCGGCGCGGTCGCCTTCCTGTGCAGCGCGGGCGCGGGCTACATGACGGGCAACACCGTGTTCCTCGACGGCGGCTCGCACATCAACGGCGTGTCGTGGCAGCCGGCGGCGCGCTGAAGCCGGCCGCGGCGGGGCGCGCCTTCGCCGGCCACCGCCGATGAACGCGCGCCTGCGCGTGCTGCCCGAGGCGCCCATGCTCGAGGCGCTGCTCGCCCGCCACGGTGCGGCCTACAAGTGGCTGGCGCTGGCCGTGGTCGGCCTCGCCACCATCGCCGCGGTGCTCGCCACGAGCAGCTTCAACGTCGCCGTGCCGGCGCTGGGCGCGCATTTCGGATTGGGGCAGGACCAGGTGCAGTGGGCGGTGACCGGCTTTCTCGCCGCGCTCACCGTGGCCATGCTGCCCACGCCGTGGCTGCTCGACCGCGTCGGCTTCCGCCGCCTGTTTCTCGGCGCCAACCTGCTGCTCGCGCTCACCAGCGTCGCTGGCGCGCTGGGCGAGGGTTTCGCCTTCGTGGTGGCGATGCGCATCCTGCAGGGCATCGCCGCCGGCCTGCTGCAGCCGCTGCCCATGCTGGTGGTGATGCGGCTGTTTCCGCCCGGCGCCCAGGGCCGGGCGCACGGCATGCTCGGCTTCGGCATCGTGCTCGCGCCCGCGGTGGCGCCGTCGATCGCCGGGGTGCTGCTCGAACGCTACGGTTGGCCATCGATCTTCCTGATGAGCCTGCCGTTCTGCTTTCTTGCCGGCGGGCTCGGGCTGTGGCTGCTGCCGCGCGCCGGAGAGCCCGAGCGCCGGCCTTTCGACTGGACGGGCGTCGGCCTGCTGTGCGCCGCTTCGCTGCTCGCCATCGATTTCATCGCCAGCCTGCGCGCACAGGGCCTGTTTGCGCCGTGGACGCTGCTGCTGCTCGCCCTGGTCGGGCTGTGCGGCGCCGGCTTCGTCCGTCACGCCGGGCGCGCGGCGGCGCCCATCGTGTCGCTGTCGCTGTTTGCCGACCGCTGTTTTGCCATGGGCGCGCTCGTTGGCCTCACCTACGGCTTCGGCCTCTACGCGTCCACTTACCTGATTCCGGTGTTCCTGCTCAACGCGCTCGGCTACGACGCCACCCACGCCGGACTTGCGCTGCTGCCTTCGGGGCTGGTGCTGGCGGTGGCGATCCCGCTCGGCGGCGTGCTCGCCGACCGCTACCCGCCGCGCTGGATCACGGTGATCGGCCTCGCGCTGTTCGGCGCCTCGTTCGTGCCGTTCGCGGTGCGCGGCGGCGCGATCGGCTACGACGAGGTGATCGCCTACAGCCTGATCGGCCGCCTCGGCCTCGGCCTCGCCATTCCCGCGCTCACCGTCGCCTCGCTCGCCGGCGTGCCGCCCACGCACTACGGCCAGGGCGCCATGGTGAGCAATTACACCCGCCAGTTCGGCGGCGTGCTCGGCGTCGCCATCGTCGCGGTGTTCGTCGAGTGGCGCGCCCCCGCCGGCATCGACCGCGCCTACGCGCAAGCCTTCCTGCTGCTCACCGTGTTCTTCGCGCTCGCCATGGTGGCGGCGCTGCGGATGAAGGCGCGGGGGTGAGGGAACACGCCGGAAACCTTCGCTCGCCGGGCTGATGCCCCTGGCGTGCGCGACACGACCTGTCCGCGCCGGCTGCTAGACTCCGTTCCGACTTCGCTTCGATACGTCTGGAATGGAACGCGCATGAATACGGCATCGCATCACGATCTGCTCGCGTGGCGGCTCGCCGCCATCTTGCAGAAGCTCAACCAAGGCGAGTGGGTCAGCGTCGACGGGCTTGCCGCCGAGTTCGAAGTGCATCGGCGCACCATCCAGCGCGATCTGCTCGAACGCTTCGCCTTCCTGCCGCTGGAGAAGCGCGACCACCGCTACGCGCTCGATCCGGCCTATCTCGGGCGCATCACCTTTCGCGACATCGAGCGTTTCGCCCGGCTCGCCGGTCTTGCCGACCCGTCGTGCGCTACTGGCTGCCGGAGGTGCGCATCGTCAGCCCGGAAAGCTGGCAGGACGAACTGGAGGCCGGGTTGCGCGCCTACATGCAGTGCTGAACCAGCACCCATCACAGATCGGATTTCCCGTCGAGGTGACCGCATGAATCGATTGCAGAAGGAAGCACTCAGAAAGTACCAGGACGCCCGCAAGGGGCTCACCCCCGAGCAGGTGCGGGCGCTCGACCTGCAGGAGGCCGAGGACAAGGCGGTCGCCGAGTTCGCGGCAAGACTGCACGTGGAGCATTTTCCCGAGGAATACGACTCGCAGTACGACGACTACGCCGACGCGGCGGACAGGCGCCGCGGGATCAATCCGATGAGGGCCGAGTACATCGCCGAGGTCAATGAAAGGCGGCGGAAACTGGGCGTCAGTGCGCTGTCGGAGAGCGGCCTGCCGACCTCGAACGATTCCCGTGAGCTGTGCCTGCGCGAGGCACGCAGGAAAGCGGCGGAACTGCGCACCCGCATCGACGAAATCCTGTTCTACAAATGGGACCCGCTGCGGGTGTCCGATGGCCGCCTGATGCGTGATGAATACGCGGGATATGTGCACGATCTGCTGCTGCTCGCGCTCACCAGCGCTGGCTACGAGCCGCTTGCCGACTACCTGAGCGAGGTGCGCACCGTATCCATGGAGCGGTCGCCCCGACCCAAGGAAGACCGGCGCGTGGCCCAGCTCATCTTCATGATTGCGCGCGATCTCGACGATTACCCCGATTACAGCGTGATCGCCTTCAACGGCCTGGAACTCGATCCCGAAACCGGCGAATGGGTTTCCCGAGAATGAACCGCCCCACGCTCGCCGCCCGGGCTGCGACCACTCTGAGCGCGCACGATGCCCCCAACCCCGACAACCTCCCCGAACGGTGAATACCCCATGATGGACACTGGATACGACGTCATCGGCGACATTCACGGCCACGCCGACGAACTCGAAGCCCTGCTTGCCGCCCTTGGTTACCAGCGCCGGGCCGGCGCGTGGCGCCACCCCGAACGCAAGGCGGTGTTCCTGGGCGACTTCATCGACCGTGGCCCCCGCCAGCTCGACACCGTCGACATCGTGCGCCGCATGGTGGAAGAGGGCCACGCCCACGCGGTGATGGGCAATCACGAATTCAACGCGATCGCCTGGTTCCTGCGCGACGAACACGGCCGGCCGCTGCGCCCCCACACCGACAAGAACCTGAGGCAGCACCAGGCCTTTCTCGCCGAACTCGACGGCAAGCCGAAGCTGCACGAGGCGCTCATCGACTGGTTCCTGACGCTGCCGCTGTGGCAGTCCTTCGACGGCTTCAATGCGATTCATGCTTGTTGGCACAGGGGCTACATGGAACGCCATGCGGCGCAGCTGAGGGCCGGCAACCGCCTCGATCGCGCGCTGATGCCCCTGGCCGCCATTCAACCGCCAGCCGGCGCCGACGAAACCCTGTTTCATGCCATCGAAGTGTGGCTCAAGGGGTTGGAGACGACGCTGCCGGCAGGCCACAGCTTTCACGACAAGGACGGCCACCTGCGCCATGAAGTGCGCGTGCGCTGGTGGGACGAAACCGCGGTGCGCTACCCGGAAGCGGCGCTGATCGGCGACGACATCCGCAGCCGCCTGCCCGCG
>JAEWVQ010000023.1 GCA_023459095.1 Pseudomonadota bacterium
GGGGATGAAGGACTCCAAGGTGATCGTGGCGATCAACAAGGACCCCGAGGCGCCGATCTTCCAGGTCGCCGATTACGGCCTGGTCGGCGACCTGTTCGAACTGGTGCCGGAGCTCACCCGCGCGGTCTGACCGCCGTCACGTTTTTCTCCCCGGCGGGCGTTGCTTCCTCTCCCTCTCGCGCCCGCTGGTCTTCACTGCCCGCCCGGCCGCTCTGCGGCCGCGGCGGGTATTTTTTTGCCGCGCTGCCGGCTGCGTCCTGTGCCTGCGCTCAAGCTTGGGGTGATGGCGCCGTTAATGACATGGGGTAGTCCGAGTGGGCGCCCGTTGCACATCATGAGCGCCGCGGTGGCGGCGAACGACAGCGAGGAGGAGGGCAGCATGGCATCGACACCGATAGGCACGCCGGGCGATTCGGGGCGCGCGCAGACAGCTCCAGCGGCAGCCGGGGCCGTGCAGGCCGACAAGGTCAAAACGGGCACCGTCGCCGAGGCCCGGCAGCAGCAGAACGTGCGCATTCTCGAAGCCTCGGCGAAGGTCGCGGTCAAGGCCGGGGACGATTCGCAGGCGCTGCTGCTGCGCACCGCGATCGACCGCATCAACGAACTGCTCGCCCCCGAGTTCGGCGAGGATGCGATCCAGGCGCGCATGGGCGACGACAATTCGCCGGAAGCGGTCGCCGAGCGCATTCTGGGCTTGTCCACCGGATTTTTCGACGCCTATGCCAAGCAGCGCGAGGGCGACGATCCCGATCAGGTGGCGCGCGATTTCGTGGACCTGATCCGCGGCGGCTTCGAGAAAGGCTTCAACGAAGCGAAGGAGATCCTGCAGGGGCTCAACGTGTTCGGCGGCGAGGTCGAGAGCGGCATCATGAAGACCTTCGATCTGGTGATGAAGGGCTACGACGATTTCCTCGCCGCGCGCCTGGCGCCGAAGGAAACGGGCACGCCGGCCGAGGGCGCGGAGGACGCTGCGCCGGCCACGAAGCCTGCGGATGAGCCGCAGACAGGGGGCGCCGACGGGCGCTGAGCGGGCGCCGGCTCAGGGCCGGCCCGCAGCGCCGACCGCCGCCGCCACCCGCTCGCCGATGGCGAGCGCGGCGGTCAGCCCCGGCGATTCGATGCCGAACAGGTGGATCAGCCCGGGTACGCCGTGCACGCCAGGGCCGTCGATGCGGAAATCGGCGTCGGCCATGCCGGGGCCGGCGATCTTGGGGCGCACGCCGGCATAGCCGGGTTGCAGACGCCCGTCCTCGAGGGCTGGCCACCAGGCGCGGATTGCGCGGTAGAAGGCCGCGGCGCGCGCCGGATCGACGCGGTACTCCGGGTTTTCAATCCATTCCACGTCGGGGCCGAAGCGGGCCTGGCCGCCGAGGTCCAGGGTGAGGTGCACGCCCAGCCCGCCGGGTTCGGGTATGGGGTAGATCAGGTGCGAGAACGGCGCCCGCCCGTTGTAGGTGAAATACACCCCGCGCGCGAACCACGCCTGTGGCAGCGCGCCGGCGGGAGGCTCGCCGATGCGCCGGGCAAGGGCGACGGCGTCGAGCCCGGCGGCGTTGATCACATGGCGGGCGCGTAGCGCGCACGGTTCGTCGGCGCCGTCGATGCCGACCTGCAGCACGATGCCGCCATCGTCGATCTTGCCGCCGCGCACTTCGCTCTTCAGCGCGAGGGTCGCGCCATCGCGCTCGGCGTCGCCGAGCAGGGCGAGCATCAGGCCATGGCTGTCGACGATGCCGGTGGAGGGCGAGAACAGCCCGGCATGGACGTCGAGCGCGGGCTCGAGCGCCGTGACGCCGGCGCGGTCGAGCGCGACCAGATCATCGACACCGTTGGCCGCCGCGCGCTGCGCGAGGTGCGCGAGCGCAGCAGCCTGTTCCGCGTGCGGGGCCACCAGCAGTTTGCCGCAGCGCGCGTGGGCGATCCCGCGCTCGGCGCAATAGGCGTACAGGCGCTGGCGCCCCTCCACGCACAGGCGCGCTTTCAGCGACCCTGGCGGGTAATACAGACCGGCGTGGATGACCTCGCTGTTGCGCGCGCTGATGCCGCTGCCGAACGCCGCTTCGCGCTCGAGGATGAGCACCTCGCGCCCGGCCGCGGCGAGCGCCCGTGCGCAGGCAAGGCCGACCACGCCGGCCCCGATGACGACACAGTCGGCCGTGTCCATGGCCGGTTCAGGCCGTCGCCGTCTGCGTTGCGAGCAGCGACTGCGCCACCGCTTCGGCGACGCGGATGCCGTCCACCCCGGCCGACAGAATCCCCCCGGCGTAGCCCGCCCCCTCGCCCGCGGGGTAGAGGCCTTTCACGTTGAGGCTCTGGCAGTCCTCGCCACGAGTGATGCGCACCGGCGACGAGGTGCGCGTCTCGACCCCGGTGAGCACGGCGTCGGCCATGGCGAAACCGCGGATCTGGCGGTCGAAGGCAGGGAGCGCCTCGCGGATCGCCTCGATCGCGTAATCGGGCAGCGCGCTCGACAGATCGCCCAGCTTCACCCCTGGCTTGTACGAGGGCTCGACGCTGCCGAGCGCGGTCGACGGACGTCCGGCGAGGAAGTCGCCGACCAGTTGCCCCGGCGCCTCGTAGGTGCCGCCGCCCAGTTCGAAGGCGCGCGATTCCAGCCGGCGCTGGAACTCGATGCCGGCGAGCACGTTCCCGGGATAGTCCTCCGGGGTGATGCCGACGACGATGCCGGCGTTGGCGTTGCGCTCGTTGCGCGAGTACTGGCTCATGCCGTTGGTGACGACGCGGTTCGGCTCCGAGGTGGCGGCGACCACGGTGCCGCCCGGGCACATGCAGAAGCTGTACACCGCGCGGCCGTTCTTGGCGTGATGCACCAGCTTGTAATCGGCGGCGCCGAGCAGCGGGTGGCCGGCATACTTGCCGAAGCGGGCCTTGTCGATCAGCGACTGCGGATGCTCGATGCGAAAGCCCACCGAGAACGGCTTCGCCTCCATATAGACGCCGCGCGCGTGCAGCATCTCGAAAGTGTCCCGGGCGCTGTGGCCGAGCGCGAGCACGACATGGTCGGCGCGCAGTTCGCTGCCGTCGGCGAGCTTCACGCCGCGCACGCGGCCGCCATCGATGAGCAGATCGGTGACGTGATGCTGGAAGCGGATCTCGCCGCCGAGCGCGACGATCTCCGCGCGCATCTGCTCCACCATGCCCACCAGGCGGAAGGTGCCGATGTGCGGCTTGCTCACGTAAAGGATTTCCTCCGGGGCGCCGGCCTTCACGAACTCGGTCAGCACCTTGCGTCCGTAATGCTTCGGGTCCTTGATCTGGCTGTAGAGCTTGCCGTCGGAAAAGGTGCCCGCGCCGCCTTCGCCGAACTGCACGTTGGATTCCGGATTGAGCACGTTCTTGCGCCACAGCCCCCAGGTGTCCTTGGTGCGCTCGCGCACCGCCTTGCCGCGCTCGAGCACGATCGGGCGAAAGCCCATCTGCGCCAGCACCAGCGCGGCGAAGATGCCGCAGGGGCCGAAGCCGATCACCAGCGGACGGTGCTCGAAACCGGCGGGCGCCTGGCCGACGAAGCGATAGCGGGTATCGGGCGTCGGGCCGATGTGACGGTCGTCGGCGAACTTGCGCAGCAGCGCGGCTTCGTCGCGCAGCGTCGCGTCGATGGTGTAGATCAGGGTCAGCGCGCTGTTCTTGCGCGCGTCGTGGCTGCGCTTGAACACGACGAAATCCAGCAGATCGGCCTCGGCCACGCCCAGGCGCTGGACGATGGCCGCCGCCAGGGCCTGGTCCGGATGGTCGATGGGCAGCCTGAGTTCGGTGATTCGCAGCATGTGGTGTTCCAGTACGGAGGAGTGTCTCGGAGCGGCATGAGAGCCGAAGGGCGCGATTTTAAACGGGATTTCCCGGACGGTCTGCCCGCCGCGCCGGCAGCGCGGGCGCGCGGTGGCGGCAGCAGGCCGCATCACCCGCGAAAATAGTTGGCCGAAGCGCTTGCGCGAACCGATCCACCCCGCCATAATGCGCGCCCTGCGTTGGTTGAGCAGCAGTCCTCGGCAGCAAAGAGGGCGGGCAAGGAAG
>JAEWVQ010000024.1 GCA_023459095.1 Pseudomonadota bacterium
GCGCTGTACCGCGCGCTGTGGCACCACGCCGCCGGCGTGCGCCCGCTGATCTTCTGGGCGTTCGCGCTGCTGCTCGCTTCGCAGCTGTTCAAGCTCGGCGTGCCGTGGCTGGCCGGCAACGCGATCAATACCCTGCAGGGCGGCGGCCTGGGCAGCCTGCCGGCGGCCGGACAGTGGCTGGCGCTGGTGTTCGCGGCCATCGTCGCGAGCTGGCTGCTGCACGGCCCGGGGCGGATCCTCGAGCGCAACGTCGCGCTCAAGGTGCGCGAGCGCCTGTCCGCGCTGCTCGTCGGCCGCCTGCTCGCCGCGCCGCTCGCCTGGCACGAGCGCCATCATTCGGGCGAGACCACGCACCGTGTGCAGCAGAGCACCCAGGCGCTGTACGACTTCGCGCAGAGCCAGTTCATTTACCTGCAGAACGTGGTCCGCCTGGTCGGGCCGATCGTCGCGCTGTGGCTGATCTCGCCGCGGGTGGGGGCGGTGGCGGTGGTCGGCTACGGGTTGATCGGGCTGCTCATCACCCGCTTCGACCGCCGCATGATGGCGCTCGCGGTCGCCGAGAACCGCGCAGAGCGACGCTACGCCGCGACCCTGGTCGATGTGCTCGGCAACGTGCTGTCGGTGCTGGCCTTGCGCCGCGGCGCCGGCGTGGCGCGCCTGGTCGGGGCGCGCCTGGCCGAGGTGTTCGGTCCGCTCAAGCGCGCCATCGTGCTCAACGAGGTCAAGTGGTGCGCGGTGGACGTGCTCGCCAGCCTGCTGTGGTGCGTGCTGGTCGCGGTGTATGCGGCCGAGGCCGCCGGGGTTTTCGGCGGCGCGGCGGCCGCGGGCACTGCTGCGGCGGTGGCGGGCGGGATCGCGCTGGGCAAGGTGTTCATGGTCTATGAATATGCGCAGCAGGCGGGCGGGGTGATCACCGCGATCGCCGCGCATTTCCAGTCGCTGTCGCGCCAGCGCGCCGACTATGCGGCGGCGGCACCGCTGCTGCAGGCCGAGCAGGTCGAGGTTGCGGCGCCGGCGGCCGGCGCCTGGCAGCGCCTGGCGGTGCACGAGCTGCGTTTCGCCCATGCCGCGGCGCGCGGCGGTGCGGTGCTCGAGATCGCGCACCTGGAACTGGTACGCGGCCGCCGCTATGCCCTGGTGGGACCGAGCGGCGCGGGCAAGACCACGCTGCTGCGCGTGCTCGCCGGCCTCGATCGGCCGACCGCGGGCCGCCTGACCCTCGACGGCGCGGCCCAGGCCGAGCCGGCGGCGGTGCTGCGCGCGCAGGCGACGTTGATTCCGCAGCAGGCGGAGATGTTCGACGGCACGCTGGCGGAGAACCTGCAACTCGGTGCGACCGCTGCGCCGGCGCGCATCGCTGCCTCGCTGCAGGCCGCGGGGGCCGAGGCGCTGGTCGGCGAGCAGGGCGCGGGGCTGGCACTGCGGGTCACCGAAGGCGGCGCCAACTGGTCGGGCGGCCAGCGTCAGCGGCTGGCGCTGGCGCGTGGCGTGCTCGCCGCCGAAGGCAGCGCGCTGGTGCTGCTCGACGAGCCCACGAGCAGCCTCGATCCGGCTTCCGAGGCCCAGGTCTATGCCGGCCTGTTCGAGCATTTCGCCGGCGCGACCCTGGTGTCGTCGGTGCATCGCCTGAACCTGCTCGACCGTTTCGACGAAGTCATCCTGATGCAGGCCGGCCGCGTCGAGGCGGTGGGGCGGGCCTGGGATCTCGCGCAGTCGTCGGCACTGTTCCGCAGCCTGCTTGCCGCGCAGGGCGAGGGGCGCGGTTAGGGCCGGCGCGCCCAATAAAATGCCGCACCCCGGAGGGTGCGGCACGGTGCGGCGGGGCGGCGATCAGAAGCTGTGGTTGATGCCAACCGCGAATTCGGTGGCGTCGCCGAGCTTGGCCTTGGCCTTGTCGAGGACGGCGTCCTGGTACTGGCTGGCGTAGGCGTAGAGCTTGGTGCGCTTGGACAGCTTGTGCATGTAGACCACCGAGAAGCCCTTCACGGCGTCGTCGTAGGCCGCGCCGTGGCGGTTGACGTTGTGGTCTTCGCTGACGGTCTGGTAAGTGGCCATCAGCTCGCCGGCGGAGCCGATGGGCAGCGAGGCGCCGAGCAACCAGGACTTCTCCTTGTCCGCGCCCTTGCTGTAGCCGCGGTTCTCGAGCTGGCCGTAGCCGGCGTGCAGCTTGAACGCGCCGAAGTCGTAGCTGCCGCCGATGGCGATGTTCTTGACGTCCTTGTACGACTTGCCGATTTCGTCGTCCTGGGCGTCGGAGACGTTCTTCTGGTCGTAGGTCAGCGCCACGTTGATCGGGCCGTTCTTGTAGCGCAGGCCGGCGGAGACCACGCTGTTGTCGGTCTCGTTGTCGATGACCTCGTCGCCGTCGACGCGGTTCGAGTAACCGAGCGAGGCCTGGAAGCCGGCGAAGCTCGGCGAGTAGTAGAACACCGCGTTGTCCACGCGCTCGGCGACTTCGTCGTAGCCGAACACGGTCTTCGGATTGGCCTGCATGAAGTTGGTGCCCCACGGCGTCACCGCGCCGCCGAACCACTCGTAGCCGAGGGCGTTCTGGCGGCCCAGGCGAACTTCGCCGAAGGCGCCCGAGAGGCTCAGCCAGGCGGCGCGGCCGAAGGCGCGGCCGCTCTGGTCGGCGGTGCCGGTGTCGGCCTTGACGCCGGTTTCCAGGCGGAAATTCATCTTCAGGCCGTTGCCGAGGTCTTCGGTGCCACGGAAACCGATGCGCGAGCCGCCGGCGACGCCGCTGTCGATCTTGTTGGTCGAGCCTTCACCGTCGGCATCGCGGAAGGTGTAGCCGAGATCCATGATCCCGTAGATGGTCACGTTGGACTGGGCGTAGGCAGCGCCGGAGAGGCCCAGGGTGAGGGCGCAGGCAAGCAGAGTCTTGTTCACGTTCAGGTCCTATGAAACGGATGGGTGAATGGGCCGGATCACGATATGTGGTCCATGTGGCGGAACGGACTGTGCTTGGGCAATGTGACGAGCGGATGAAGCGCTGTTGTTTTCATGCCACGGCGTTGCGAATGGGGGACGCGATGTGCGTCCGCGGCTGCGCTCAGGCGCGGGCGTGGAGAGCCCAGGCCAGCGCGCCGACGGCGAGCCAGCACAGCAGGCCGGCGACGGTGCAGGCGGTATCGCCGGCACGGTAGCGGGGGGCGAGCGTGCGCAGCAGCAGACGGCCGGTGCTCTGCAGCGCGCCTTCGATCAGCAGTTCGACCACGAGCTGGGCGACGCACTGGGCGAGCACACGCAGCACGCCGCCGAGCACGGCGGCGGCCGCGCGGACGAAACCGCCCACGGCTTCCGCGGCGAGGTCGATGAGCGGCATCGGCGGCGGGTCAGGGTTTGCCCGGGTCCTCGGGCAGGATGCGTTCGATGCGCGAGAGCAGCCCGGTCATGCGCTTCATGTCTTCCCACATGGTGTGGTCCATGCGCATCTTGCGGTAGGTCGCGGTGACCAGCGGCACCAGCACCTTGTCGTAGGTTTCGTGCATTTCGCGCAGGGTCGCGGCGAAGGCGCTGGTGTCGGGGCCGCTGACCTCGATGCGCGGCTGCAGGCGGTCGAGGCGCGCGGCCAGTTCGCCGAGGCCGTCGCGCAGACCGCGTTCGAGGCGGGCGTCGGCGCCGAGCTGGTCGAGCGCGCGGGCGACGTCGAGCAGGGTGGCGGCGATGCGCGTGCCGGCATCGTCGCTGTCGCCGAGCTTGCGTCGGCGCACGAATTCGTCGCAGATCTCGTGCCAGCGCGCGGTCTCGGCGGCGGTCTGGCTGCCCAGCAGTTCGGCGAGCTTGAGCAGGTTTTCCTCGGCACCGGTGGTCAGGGTCTGCGC
>JAEWVQ010000025.1 GCA_023459095.1 Pseudomonadota bacterium
TCAAATGGCCGAACGACGTGCTGGTGCACGGCCACAAGCTCGCCGGCATCCTCGTCGAACTGCAGCCCGGCCGCGACCGCAGCCTGGCCGCGGTGATCGGCATCGGCATCAACCTGTGCCTGCCCGCGGACGCCCACATCCCCGGCCAGGCCGGGGTCACCGACCTCGCCCGCGAACTCGGCGCCCCCCCGCAGCGCGCTGCCGTGCTCGGCATCGTGCTGCGCGAACTGCACGCCTTGCTCGAGCTCTACGCCAGCGCCGGTTTCGGCGCGCTGCGCGGCGCCTGGCAGCAGCGCAACGCCTTTGCCGAACTGCCGGTGCGGATCAGCGGCGAAGGCACCGAGCTCACCGGTACCTGCGCCGGCGTCGACGAGGATGGCGCCCTGCTGCTGCGCACCGAAGCGGGCCTGCAGCGCATCCTGTCGGGCGAAGTGTCGCTGAGGGCGCTGCCGTGATCCTCCTCATCGACGCCGGCAACACCCGCATCAAGTGGCGCGCGCTCGACGCCGCCGGCGAGATCGCGGTCGCCGAAGGCGCCTTCGGCCACGACCGCCTGCACGAGTTCGGCGCCCTGCTGCGCCAGCTGCCGGGGCTGGAGCGCGTGCTCGGCGCCAATGTGGCGGGCGACGCGGTGGCCGCCACGGTGACCGCCGCCCTCGCCGAGCGCGCAGGCGGTCACGGCCTGCGCCCGCAATGGCTGCTGCCCACCGAGCGCTGCTGCGGCGTGCGCAATCTGTACGCGCAGCCCGCCCAGCTCGGCGCCGACCGCTGGGCCGCGCTGATCGGCGCGCGCGCGCAGCATCGGCACGCGGCGCTGGTGGTCACCGCCGGCACCGCGACCACGATCGACGTGCTCGACGGCGCCGGCAACTTCCAGGGCGGCCTCATCCTGCCCGGCGTCGATCTGATGCGCCGCGCGCTCGCGCTCAACACCGCGCGCCTGCCGTTCGCCGACGGCCACTACGCCGACACCCCGCGCACCACCGCCGACGCCATCCACTCCGGCAGCCTGCAGGCGCAGGCCGGAGCGGTCGAGCGCATGTTCCGTCAGCTCGCCGGTGACGCCCACGCGCTGTGCCTGCTCGGCGGCGGCGCCGCCGACGGCTTCGCGCCGCTGCTCGACCTGCCCCTGCGCCGCGTCGACAACCTCGTGCTCGACGGCCTCGCCCGCATCGCGGCCGAGGACCCCGGGCTTCCGCGCTGAGCCGCCCACCGATCACCTACACGAAGAGGGAGAGACCCATGACCGACGCCACCCGCATCCTGCTCGAAGCCGACGAAATCCCGACGCACTGGTACAACGTGGTCGCCGACCTGCCCACCCCGCCGGCGCCTCCGCTCGGTGCCGACGGCCAGCCGGCGACGCCCGAACAGATGGGCGCGATCTTCCCCGGCGCGATCCTCGAGCAGGAGATGAGCGCCGAACGCTGGATCGCGATTCCCGACGAAGTGCGCGAGATCTACAAGCTGTGGCGGCCGAGCCCGCTGATCCGCGCGCGCCGCCTGGAGCAGATACTGGGTACGCCGGCGAAGATCTTCTTCAAGTACGAAGGGGTGTCGCCGGCCGGATCGCACAAGCCCAACTCCGCCGTGCCGCAGGCCTATTACAACCGCGAGGCCGGGATCAAGCGCCTGACCACCGAGACCGGCGCCGGCCAGTGGGGCTCGTCGATCGCCTTCGCCGGGCAGATGTTCGGGCTCGAAGTGCGCGTCTATATGGTCAAGGTCAGCTACCAGCAAAAGCCCTATCGCCGGCTGATGATGCAGACCTTCGGCGCCGAGGTCCATGCCAGCCCGTCGCTGCTGACCCAGACCGGGCGCGCCGCGCTCGAAGCCAACCCGGACAACCCCGGCTCGCTCGGCCTGGCGATCTCGGAAGCGGTCGAAGAAGCCGCCGGCCGCGCCGACACCAACTACACCCTGGGCTCGGTGCTCAACCACGTGCTGCTGCATCAGACCATCATCGGGCTCGAGGCGAAGAAGCAGTTCGACAAGATCGGCCTCTACCCCGACGTCGTGTTCGGGCCCTGCGGCGGCGGCTCCAGTTTCGGCGGCATCGCCTTCCCCTTCCTCGCCGACAAGGCCGCCGGCGACGCGCGCGCCAAGAACCTGCGCTGCGTCGCGGTCGAGCCGAGCTCGTGCCCGACCCTGACCAAGGGCCAGTACGCCTACGACTTCGGCGACGCCTCCGGCTTCACCCCGATGATGAAGATGTACACCCTCGGCCACGACTTCATGCCGCCGGGCATCCACGCCGGCGGGCTACGCTACCACGGCGATTCGCCGCTGGTGTCGCAGCTCTACCACGAAGGCCTGCTCGAGGCGCTCGCGGTGCCCCAGCTCGCCACCTTCGAGGCCGGGGTGCAGTTCGCGCGCGCCGAAGGCATCATTCCCGCACCCGAGTCCTGCCACGCGATCCGTGCGGCGATCGACGAGGCGCTGCGCTGCAAGGCGAGCGGCGAACCCAAGACCCTGCTGTTCAACCTCACCGGCCACGGCCACTTCGACATGAGCTCCTACGAACGCTACTTCGCCGGCGAGCTGGAGAACTTCGACTATCCGGCCGAAGCGGTGGCGGCCTCGCTCGCCCACCTGCCCAAGGTCGGCTGAGGCCGACCCCCAGCGCGGACGGCGCCCCGGCAGGGGCGTCGTCCGCTGCGCCCGGTCTTATCCTGCCACCCCCGATGGGCTAAGCTTTTTACATGTCTACGCTGCGCTTCCTGTTCGTCGTCCTGCTCGCCCTCAACGCCCTCGCCTTCGTCGCCATCCAGGGCTGGCTGGGCACGCCCGCGGTCCGCGGCGAACCCGAACGGCTCGCCAACCAGCTCCACCCCGAACGCATCCGCCTGGCCGGTCGCGAGAGCCCCGACACTCCGCCGCCGGCCGCCACCCCGGACCCTGCCCCCGAC
>JAEWVQ010000026.1 GCA_023459095.1 Pseudomonadota bacterium
GGCCTGGGCGAGCGCGAGCCGGAGTTCGGCGCGGCGCGGGGTGCGAGCGGCGGCGCGGCCTTCGGCGCCGCGCTCCACGGCGCGCATGGCGAGGTTTCCGCGTTGATGGAGCGCATCCTCTACGAGGTCAAGCGCGTCGTCGTCGGCCAGGACCATTTTCTCGAGCGCGTGCTGGTGGCGGTGCTGGCGCAGGGCCACCTGCTCGTCGAGGGCGTGCCCGGGCTGGCCAAGACGCTCACCGTGAAGACGCTCGCCGCCACCGTGCGCGGCAGCTTCCGGCGCATCCAGTTCACCCCCGACCTGGTGCCCGCCGACCTCGTCGGCACGCGCATCTACAACCAGAAGACGGGCGAATTCACCACCTCGCTGGGGCCGGTGTTCACCCACCTGCTGCTCGCCGACGAGATCAACCGCGCCCCTGCCAAGGTGCAGAGCGCACTGCTCGAGGTGATGCAGGAATACCAGGTGACGATCGCCGGCGAGACCCACCGCGTGCCGCGCCCCTTCCTCGTGCTGGCGACGCAGAACCCGATCGAGACCGAGGGCACCTACCCGCTGCCCGAGGCCCAGGTCGACCGCTTCATGATGAAGGTGCTGGTCGGCTATCCCACCGAGGAGGAGGAGTTCACCATCGTCGAGCGCGTCACCGGCGCGCCGGTGACGGTGGCGCCGATGGCCTCCACCGAGGATCTGGCGATGCTGCAGCGCGAATGCCGCAACGCCTTCGTCGATCCTTCGCTCATCCAGTACGCCGTGCGTATCGTCGCCGCCACCCGTGAGCCTGCGCGCTTCGGGCTCGCCGAGATCGAACCCTATCTGTCGTGGGGGGCGAGCCCGCGCGCCTCCATCCACCTCATCGAGGGCGCGCGCGCGCTCGCCTTCCTGCGCGGGCGCGGCTACGTGCTGCCGGAGGACGTCACCGACCTCGTCGCCGACGTGCTGCGCCACCGCCTGGTGCTGACCTACGAGGCGCTCGCCGACGAGCTGAGCGCGGACGCGCTGATCGAGCGCATTCTCGACACTCTCCCGGCGCCGGAAAAGCCGCTCGAAGGCCATGCGCGATTCGGCACGCGATCCTGAGCGCCTGCTCCGCCGTCTGGAGTGGACCGTCATCCGCCGCCTCGACGGCCTGCTGCAGGGCGACTACCGCACCTTGTTCCGCGGCACCGGGCTCGATCTCGCCGACCTGCGCGAGTACCAGTACCACGACGACGTCCGCCACATCGACTGGAACGTCACCGCGCGCCTGCAGACCCCCTACGTGCGCGAGTTCAACGAGGATCGCGCGCTCACCGCGTGGTTCCTGCTCGATTTGAGCGCCTCGGTCGATTTCGGCCTGGGCGTGAACAAGCGCGCGCGCGCCACCGAGTTCGTCGCCGTGCTCGCGCGCCTGCTCACCCGCCACGGCAACCGCGTCGGCGCGCTGTGCTACGGCGACCGTGTGGACGCGGTGATCACGCCCGGCAGCGGGCGGCGCGACGTGCTCGGCATCGTCCATCGCATGAGCCGGCCGGCGCCGGCGCCGGCGCGCGGCGTCGAAACCGACCTCGGCGCCTTCCTGCGCACCGCGGCGTCGCTGCTGCCGCGGCGCGCGCTGGTGTTCGTGGTCTCCGACTTCATCAGCACGCCGGGGTGGCCGGCGCAGCTCGCCCGCCTCGCCCAGCGCCACGAGGTGATCGCGGTGCGCCTGGTCGATGCGCTCGAGCGCGAACTGCCCGATCTCGGCCTGGTGTTGATCGAGGACGCCGAAACCGGCGCGCAGCTGCTCGTCGACACCCATGACGCGGGCTTTCGCGCGCGTTTCGGCGCGCACGCGGAAGCCCGCGAGGCGGCCCTGGTCGACGCCTTTGCCGCGGCCGGGGTCGATGCCCTGGAACTCGCCACCGACGCCGATCTGGTCGATGCCATCGTGCGCTTTGCCGACCTGCGCCGCTGGCGCAGCCGGTTGGGCGCCGGGGCGTCGGCCGAACGGAGGGCTGCGCGATGAGCTTCGTCTGGCCGGCGATGCTGTGGCTGCTGCTGTGGCTGCCGGTGGCGGTGCTGTGCTACGTCCGCCTGCGGTGGCATCGGCGCCAGGAGGCGCTGCGCCACGCCAGCCTGGCCGGGCTGCACGCCGCGCTCGATGGCGGCGCCGCGCGCCGCCGGCTGCCGCCGCTGTTGTTCCTGCTCGCGCTCGGGCTGCTGATCGTCGCGGTGGCGCGGCCGACCGCGGTGATCATGGTGCCGTTGCAGCAGCGCACCCTGATCCTCGCCCTCGACATCTCCGGCAGCATGCGCGCCACCGACGTCAAACCCACGCGGCTGGCCGCGGCACAGCACGCCGCGCGCGAGTTCGTCGCGACGCTGCCGCGCGGTACGCGCGTCGGCGTGGTGTCGTTCGCGGCCTCGGCCTCGCTGGTGCAGCCGCCGACGCAAAGCCGCGACGACGTCGCCGCCGCCCTCGACCGCGTGCAGCTGCAGCGCGGCACCGCGATCGGCAGCGGCATCGTCGCCGCGCTCGCGGCGATCTTTCCCGATGCCGACATCGGCGTCGAAGCCCACCTGCGCGAGCAGCTGCAACAGCCCGATACCGACGCTGCGCCGGTGCGCGCCGAGCCAGGTGCCTACCGCAATGCCGCGATCGTGCTGTTGAGCGACGGCCACCCGACCAGCGGGCTCGATACCGACGACGCCGTGCACATGGCCGCCGAACGCGGCGTACGCGTGTACACCGTGGGCATCGGCACCCCCGAAGGCGAGGTGGTCAGCTACGACGGCTGGGCGATGCGCGTGCGCCTGGACGAAGCCATGCTGCGCTCGATCGCCGAGCGCACCCGCGGCGAGTATTTCCGCGCCGCCAGCGCCGAGGATCTGCGTGCGGTGTACGACCAGCTCGAGGCACGGCTGGTGTTCAAGCGCAGCGAGCTCGAGGTCGGCGCGCTGTTCGCGGCCGCCGGTGCGCTGTTCGCCACGCTCGCCGCGGCGCTGTCGCTGTGGTGGTTCAACCGCATCCTGTGAGGCGGGCGGGGCTCAGCGCCGCAGCACGCGCTGCAGCCAGGCCTCGACGTCGCGCAGTTCCTCGAGGCTGATCGTGTGCTCGGCGAAATAACTGTGCCATTCCAGGGCGTGGCCGCGGGCGAGCAGGAAGTCGGCCGAGCGGCGCGCGAAATCGTGCGGGATCACGCTGTCGCCGCGGCCGTGGGCCATGAAGATCGGCGTGGCGTGATTGGCGGGAGCCGCCTCGGCGGCGAGCGTCGCCGGCAGCGGCAGGTAGGTCGACAGCGCGAGGATGCCGGCGAGCGGGCGCGCGTGGCGCAGCGCGGTGTGCAGCGCGATCGCGCCGCCCTGCGAGAAGCCGGCGAGCACGATGTGTTCGTCGGCGATGCCGCGCGCATTCTCGTGCGCGATCAGGGCTTCGATCTGGCGCGCCGATTCGAGCACGCCGCGGGCGTCCTCGCGCTGCACGGAGAAGTCGGACGACACGATGTCGTACCACGCCCGCATCACGTAGCCGCCGTTGATGGTGACCGGCCGCGGCGGCGCGTGCGGAAAGACGAAGCGCGTGGGGGGCAGGTGGTCGGTGTCGAGCTCGTCGACCAGAGGTTCGAAGTCGTGGCCGTCGGCGCCCAGGCCATGCAACCAGATCACCGCATGGGTGGGCTGGGCGGCGGTTTCGATCTCGACGGCGGGGAGCAGGGCGGAGGGCGCGGTCATGGCGGTCGCAGCGTGGGGCGTGAGGGGGATGGGGCGATTGTAGTCCGCGCACGCGGGGCGCGACGGCGTCGGCTATGCTGGGCTGAAGGGCCGGCGCCGTCCGGCGGTGGCCCGTTCCTGTGCGAGGCGAGCATGGACCGACCGCCCGGCGTGCGCACCTGTCTGTACGACACCGCCCAGCTCGACGCGGTGATGGACGATCTCGCGCGCCGCATGGCGCATTGGCTGCGCGGCCGCTCACGCACCGCGGTGATCGGCATCCGGCGGCGCGGCGCGCCGCTCGCCGACCGCCTGTGCGCGCGGCTGGCGGGCGAGGGCCTGGCGCCGCCGCAGCGCCTCGACCTGGCGATTTCGCGCTACGCCGACGACCTCACCCTGCTGCATCCCGAAACCCGTCTCGTCGAGACCCCCGAGCAGGCCGAGCTCGACCTTGCCGGCCATACCCTGGTGGTGGTCGACGATGTGCTGTACACCGGACATTCGCTGCTCAAAGCGGTGGAATATTTGGTGCGCCGGCGCGCCGCCGCGGTGCGCAGCGTGGTGCTGGTCGATCGCGGCGTCGCGCAGTTGCCGGTGCACGCGGATCTGGCCGCGCTGCGCCTCGAAGTGGCCCCCGGCGACGTGGTCGAATGCAACGTGCCGCCGTTCGAGCCCGCGTTTCGCATCGAACTGCTGCAGCGGCCCGCGCCGCAGCACGCCCCGGGAGGGTAGCCGCGATGATCTTCGACGACCGTATCGACGCCGCCCGCCGCCTCGCCGCCGCCCTTGCCGGCTGGCGCGGCAGTTGTCCCCTGGTGCTGGCGATTCCGCGCGGCGCGCTGCCGATGGGCGAGCTCATCGCCGATGCGCTGGAGGGCGAACTCGACATCGTGCTCGTGCACAAGCTCACCTCGGCGTGGAATCCGGAATACGCGGTGGGGGCGATCGACGAGCACGGCTGGTGTTGCATCACCGATCCGGCTTACGAGGGTGGCGCGCTGGGCGAGGAAAAGGCCCGTCGTCTCGACGAACTGCGCGCGCGCCGTGCGCGCTACACCCCGGGGCGGACGGCGAGCGATCCGCGCGACCGCGTGGTCATCGTTGTCGATGACGGCCTCGCTACTGGTGCAACCATGATCGCGGCCCTGCACGCGGTGCGCGAAGGCGCGCCGCGGCGGCTGATCTGCGCGGTGCCGGTGGCGGCGCCGGCGAGCCTGAAGGCGGTCGCCGCACACGCCGACGAAGTCGTGTGCCTGCAGGCGCCGCCGGGCTTCATGGCGGTGGGGCAGTTCTACCGCGATTTTCCGCAGGTCGGCGATGCCGAGGCGATCGCCTGTCTGACGCGCCAGCGTGCGACCGCTGCGCGACGGAGCGCGGGCGCCGGCTGAGCGGGGGGGAGGGAGGCTGGGCGCGGCGCTACAATCGTCCGCCTGATTCCAGTCACCCGACTCGAATACCTCCGACTTCAACCCCATGAGCCCGAATCCATGACACTGGTACGCGACAAGTTCTTCATCAACGGCCGCTGGGTCGCGCCCCTCGGCGCGGGCCTGATCGACGTCGTCGATCCGAGCACGGCCGAGGTCCATGCCCGCATTCCCGAAGGCTCCGCCGCCGACGCCGAGGCCGCGGTCGCGGCCGCGCGCGCGGCCTTCGACGGCTGGGCGAGTACCCCGCTCGCCGAGCGCGTCGCCGCGATCGAGCGCATCGCCGCCGGGGTCGAGGCGCGCAGCGACGAACTCGCCCGCGCCATCGCCCACGAGGTGGGCATGCCCCTGAAACTGGCGGCGCGGGTGCAGGTCGGCGGTCCGCTGTGGCACTGGAAGCAGTGCGCCGAGCTGGCGCGCGAGTTTGCCTGGGAGACACAGGTCGGCCATTCGCGGGTGGTGCGCGAGCCGATCGGCGTGGTGGGCGCGATCACGCCGTGGAATTTTCCGCTCAACCAGATCACCCTGAAGGTGGCACCGGCCCTGCTCGCCGGATGCACGGTGGTGCTCAAGCCCTCGGAGGTGGCGCCGCTCAACGCCTTCATCCTCGCCGAGATCATCGACGCCGCCGGCCTGCCGCCGGGCGTGTTCAACCTCGTCACCGGTTACGGGCCGGTGGTCGGCGAGGTGCTGGCCGCCGATGCGCGCGTCGACATGGTGTCCTTCACCGGCTCCACGCGCGCCGGGCGCCGGGTCGCCGAGCTGGCCGCGGCGACGGTGAAGAAGGTGGCGCTCGAACTGGGCGGCAAGTCGGCCTCGGTGGTGCTCGACGACGCCGACCTGTCGGCCGCGGTGAAGGGCACGGTGTTGAGCTGCCTGCTCAATTCCGGGCAGACCTGTTCGGCGCTCACCCGCCTGCTGGTGCCGCGCGCGCGCCTCGACGAAGCCGCACAGCTGGCCGCGGCGGCAGCCTCGGCGCTCACCGTGGGCCCGGCGTTCGCCGAGGGCAGCCGGCTCGGCCCGCTGGTGTCGGCGGCGCAGCGCGATCGCGTGCTCGACTACATTCGCCGCGGCATCGCCGAGGGCGCGCGCGTGGCCTGTGGCGGCGCAAGCGCGCCGGCCGGGCTGGGCGCGGGCTTCTTCGTCACGCCCACGGTGCTGGTGTGCGACGATCCGGGCGCCACCGTGGCCCAGGAAGAAATTTTCGGCCCGGTGCTGGTGGTTTTGCCGCACGACGGCGACGACGACGCGGTGCGCATCGCCAACGCCACCGTGTATGGCCTGGGCGGCGCGGTGTGGGCGGGCAGCGAGGCGCGTGCGCTGGCGGTGGCGCGCCGCCTGCGTACCGGCCAGGTGGACATCAACGGCGGCGTGTGGAATCCGCGCGCGCCCTTCGGCGGTTACCGCCAGTCGGGCCTGGGGCGCGAGAACGGCGCCTACGGCCTGGATGAGTTCCTCGAGTACAAGGCGATCCAGCTGCCGCAGCCGCGTTGACCGCAGGGAAGCAGGGAAATTGCCGGCGGCGTGGCGGATTTAATGCTTCAGGAATGATTTGAAAGGCATAATCCGTTTCCCTGCGCAGCCCTGACGGGCCCGTCCGCCGTGGCGGGTACTCTCATGAATCTCAACCGCAAGCTCACGCTGGTGGTCGCCGGCGTGGCGTTCGGCATCCTCGCGGTGCTGATTGCCACCAGCCTGTATGCGTTCCGCAGCTACTCGATCGACGCCGCGCGCGCCCAACTGCGCACCGCGGCGGAGATGGTGCGCGTGCACCTCACCGAGGCCATGAGCCACGGCGCGATCGATGCGCGCGAGCGCTATCTCGACCGTCTCGGCGAGGTCCAGGATCTGCGCGCCGCGCGCGTGGTGCGCGCCGAGGCGGTCAACGCCCAGTTCGGCGGCGGCCTGGGGCGGGAGCGCCCGGCCGACGACATCGAACGCGCGGTGCTCGCCGACGGCGTGGCGCGCTACGTGTTGCGCGACGAATTCGGCGACGCGGTGTTCCGCGGCACCATTCCCTTCGTCGCCACCGCGCGCGGCGCGCCGGATTGTCTGCAGTGCCACGCGGTCGCCGAGAACACGGTGCTGGGCGCGGTGAGCGTCGAGCTGTCGCTGGCCGGGGCGCAGCGCTCCGGCATCGTCGCGGTGAGCGCGATCATCGCCGCGGTGGCGCTGTTCGCGGTGCTGGCGATCTGGACCGCGCGGCGCCTGATCCAGCCCGTGGGGGCGACCGCGCAGGCCGTGGAGCAGGCGGTGCAACGCGCGCTCGCGGGCGATTTCAAGGACCGCATCGCGCATCATTCCGACGACGAACTGGGCCAGATCGCCAGTCATACCAACCGCCTGCTGAGCTTTCTCGACGACGGCCTGGCGCGCATCAGTCAGCGTGTGACGCAGATCCTCGGGCGCGCCGCGCCGCATGGCGGCAACCAGCTCGAAACCACGATCGCGATGGTCAATGGCCTGGCCGACGCCTCGGCGTTCAAGCAGGAGATCGAGCGCGAGCCGAGCCGGCTCGACGTCTATCGCCGCTTCGGCGCGCTCCTCGCCGAACGCTTCGGCATCCACGAATTCACCATCCACGAAACCGGCGGTGCGCGTCAGCTGGTGCCGGTGGTGGTCGGCGGGGTGATCGGTGGTGGCGGTTGCGGGCGTTGCGACCCCGACATCCTGATGCGCGGCGAGCGCTGCGAGGTGAGCCGCACCGGGCGCGCGGTCGATGGCCTGGCCGGCGGCGGTTGCCGCGGCTTTCGCGCCACCCGCGAGGGCGGCGAGGCGCGCCGCCATTACTGCATGCCGGTGCCGCAGTCGGGGGAGCGCGGCGGCGTGCTGCAGTTGGTGGTGCCGCAGTGGCGCGCCGCCGAGATCGCCGCCTGCGTGCCCGACATCGAGGTCTATGTGCGCGAGATGGCGCCGGTGCTCGAGGCACGCCGCCTGAACGAGAGCCTGCGCGATTCGGCGCTGCGCGATGCGATGACCGGGCTCAACAACCGGCGCTTTCTCGAGGAGTACGTCGAGACCCTGCTCGCCGGGGTACGTCGGCGCCGGGTGCCGCTCGCCCTGTTGCTGCTCGATCTGGATCACTTCAAGGCGGTCAACGACACCTACGGTCACGATGCCGGCGATGCCGTGCTGAAGGCCCTGGCGTTGCGTCTGCGGCAGTCGGTGCGCGAATCCGATCTGGTCATCCGCCTCGGCGGCGAGGAGTTCCTGATCGTGCTGCAGGATGCCGGCGAGGAGGCCGCGTTGAAGGTCGCCGAGCACGTGCGCGCGGCGGTCGAGCGCATGGCGATCGATATCGGCGACACCGTGCTGCACAAGACGGTGTCGATCGGCGCGGCGATGTACCCGGCCGACAGCGAGGTGTTCTGGCAGGCGGTGAAGTTCGCCGACGTCGCCCTTTACCGCGCCAAGGCCGGCGGGCGCAATCGCGTGGTGCGCTTTGCCGCGTCGATGAGCGGACGCGAGGCGCTCGCCTGAGTCTTCAAATGCGGGCGTAGCCGACGTAGCGCGCCTCGAAGGCAGCGCGGCCGTGGCGCAGGAAATCGTCGAAATCCCAGTCGCCGGGGCGCAGCAGGTCGGCGAATTCGGCGCGGAACACATAGGTTTCGGCCTCCACCGTGCTGCCGTCGGCAAGGCGCACGCTGACCGTTTCGCGCCGGTACTGGGGGCCTTCGAAGGCATCGAGGCGGGCCAGCGCGGCGGGCGTCAGGTCGCGGTAGAGCACGCCGTCGACCTGCGCACCGGCGGTGGGCAGCATGCCCGGATAGGCCTCGCCGGCCACCGGATGGCGGCGATAGCCCACGAGGGTGGCGGGCGCGGCCGCGGCGGGGGCGCCGCACACCGCGAACATGATCTCCTCGCACATCAGCGAGCCGTAGGTGAAGCAGTGTCGGGTCATGGGGTTGGTCTTGTCAGCCTTCGAGTTGCTGCCAGGCGCGGATCAGCGGGGCGCGGTGCGCGGCGATCGCCGCCACCGGCACTTCGATCACCGGGCCGCTCAGGGTGTGGCCGGCGCATTCCGCGCTCATCCTGGCGTGGCCGTCGGCGGCGATCACCGCGATCGCGGCGGCACCGGTCTGGAGTTTGTTCTGGCGGTCGCGTTCGCCGAGCAGGACGCAGCCATTGGTGAGGTTGAGGCGGCCTTCGAGGCGGGCCGGGGTGCCGTTGCTGAGCCGCGCCTCGACCACGCACGGCACCATGCGGTATTCATTGATCATCGCCAGCGCCTGACGGCGCAGGAAGCGCTGGCGCTCGTCCTCGCCGCCGGGCAGCTTGCCGCTGGCGCGGCGCGCGAGCAGGGTGAGCTCGTCGTCGGTGAGATGCGGCGCGGCCGCGGCCAGGGTGGCGTGCGGCAGCGCCGGGGCGCTCAGGTTGACGGCGTCGAGATGGTGGTGGTGGGCGGTGATGTCGATCCCGGCCTTGGCGAGCTGCTTGCCGGCGATGGTCGGCAGCCCCTGGATGACCATCGCGCCGAGGGTCTCGTGCAGGCGGGCGCACAGCGCCTCGTGTTCCGCGGCGAGTTGTTCGGGCGGCACGGCGAGTTCGAAATCGAAGGTGAGGCGCAATTTGAGGTTGGCCTGGGACATGATCGCGGGGTGGGCAGGCAATGCTCTCGATTATGCGGTATCCGCCCCGGTCCGGCGATGGCGCGCCCATGAAAAACGCGCCCGCAGGCGCGTCGTTCATGACGTGGCAGGGTTCAGCCCGTGCTCAGCGCACGAGCTGGGTGAGTTCGCCGGCCTTGTAGCGGGCCGCGACCTTCTCCAGCGACACCGGCTTGATCCTGGAGGCCATGCCGGCGCAGCCGAAGGCTTCGAAACGCGCCTTGCACACCAGCTTGGCGGCTTCGCGCGCGGGCTTGTTGAACTCGCGCGGGTCGAACTTGGACGGATTCTCGAACAGAAACTTGCGCACCGCGCCGGTCATCGCCAGGCGGATGTCGGTGTCGATGTTGATCTTGCGCACGCCGTACTTGATGCCCTGGACGATTTCCTCGACCGGCACGCCGTAGGTTTCCTTCATGTCGCCGCCGTACTGGCGGATGATCTCGAGCAGTTCCTGCGGCACCGAGGAGGAGCCGTGCATCACCAGGTGGGTGTTGGGGATGCGCGCGTGGATGGCCTTGATGCGGTCGATGGCGAGGATGTCGCCGGTGGGCTTGCGGCTGAACTTGTAGGCGCCGTGGCTGGTGCCGATGGCGATCGCGAGCGCGTCGCAGTCGGTCTGCTTGACGAAGTCGGCGGCCTGGTCGGGGTCGGTGAGCAGCTGCGAGTGGTCGAGCGTGCCCTCGGCGCCGATGCCGTCCTCTTCGCCGGCCTGGCCGGTTTCGAGCGAGCCGAGGCAGCCCAGCTCGGCTTCGACGGTGACGCCGATGGCGTGCGAGAACTTCACCACCTCGCGGGTCACCGCGACGTTGTACTCGTAGGAGGAGGGCGTCTTGCCGTCCTCGAGCAGCGAGCCGTCCATCATCACGCTGGAGAAGCCCGAGCGGATCGCCGCCATGCACACCGCCGGACTCTGGCCGTGGTCCTGGTGCATGACCACCGGAATGTGCGGATAGGACTCGACGGCGGCGTCGATGAGATGGCGCAGGAAGGCTTCACCCGCGTATTTGCGGGCGCCCGCCGAGGCCTGCATGATCACCGGGCTGTCGCATTCGGCTGCCGCCTCCATGATGGCCTGGACCTGCTCCAGGTTGTTCACGTTGAACGCCGGCAGACCATAGCTGTGTTCGGCAGCGTGGTCGAGCAGCTGACGCATGGAAACGAGGGGCATGACGATTCTCCGAAGGTGCCGGCAGGCGCCGGCCTGGGCTGTGAGTTAACTGAAGCCGGGCATTTTATCGCGTGCGCGCCCCGTGCCGGAACAGGGGCACACGGTTTGAGACAAAGCGCGGCGTCGGCTCAATCGACCTGCGGCGCGACGTGGTCGCCGACGCGCACGATCTTGAGCGTGTTGGTGCCGCCGGAGGCGCCGATCGGTTCGCCGATGGTGAGCACGATGAGGTCGCCGTATTCGACCACGCCCTGGTCGAGCAGCACCTGCTCGGCTTCCCACAGCAGCACGTCGCGGTCGTAATGGACCTGGCTCATGAGCAGCGGGTAGACGCCGCGGTACAGCGTCATCTTGTTGCGCGCGCAGGTCTCCGGGGTCAGCGCATAGACCGGCACGCCGCAGTTGAGGCGGCTCATCCACAGCGCGGTGGAGCCGGTCTGGGTGAGCGAGGCGATCGCCTTCACCTTGAGGTGGAAGGCGGTCCACATCGCCGCCATCGCGATCGACTGATCAATGCGGGTGAACACGCGGTTGAGCACCTCGCGGTCGAGGCTGACCTCGGCGGATTTCTCCGCTTCCAGACAGACCCGGCTCATCGCCTCGACGACCTCCACCGGATAGGTGCCGGCGGCGGTCTCCGCCGACAGCATCACCGCGTCGGTGCCGTCGAGCACGGCATTGGCGACGTCGGAGACTTCGGCGCGGGTCGGCACCGAGCTGCTGATCATCGACTCCATCATCTGCGTGGCGGTGATGGTGAGCTTGTTGCGGTCGCGCGCGGCGCGGATCATCTTCTTCTGCAGCGCCGGTACCGCGGCGTCGCCCACTTCCACGGCGAGGTCGCCGCGCGCCACCATGATGCCGTCGGAGGCGTCGAGGATCTCCTCGAGGTTGGCCACCGCCTCGGTGCGCTCGATCTTGGCGATCAGCAGCGCGTCGCCGCCGGCGGCGCGCATCAGCTGGCGCGCCATGTACATGTCGGCGGCGCTCTTGGGGAAGGACACGGCGAGGAAGTCGACGCCGATCTGCGCCGCGGTCTTGATGTCGTCCATGTCCTTGGCGGTGAGCGCCGGCGCGGTGAGGCCGCCGCCCTGGCGGTTGATGCCCTTGTTGTTGGACAGCTCGCCGCCGACCTTCACCGTGGTGTGGATCTCGTGGCCGATCACGCGCGCGACCACGAGCTTGATGCGGCCGTCGTCGAGCATGAGCACGTCGCCGGCCTTCACGTCCTTGGGCAGATCCTTGTAGTCGAGGCCGACGCGCTGGCCGTTGCCGAGTTCGCAACGCGCGTCGAGGATGAATTCGGCGTCGCGCGCGAGCGTGACCTTGCCGTTTTCGAAGCGGCCGACGCGGATCTTCGGGCCCTGCAGATCGGCGAGGATGCCCACCGGGCGGCCGGCCCGAGCCGCGGCTTCGCGGATCGCCGCGGCGCGGGCGATGTGGTCTTCGGCGCGGCCATGCGAGAAATTCATGCGCACCACGTCGATCCCGGCGTGCACCATGCGCTCGAGCACATGGGGGTCGGACGAGGCGGGGCCGAGGGTGGCGACGATCTTGGTGTGGCGGGGCATGGTGTCTCCTGTGCGGTGGGCCGGGGGCGCGTTCCCCGGCAGGGGCGGTGGCGCCGATTCTATCCCGCTGGCGTGACATGGCGTGTGCGCGCGCATGTTCTATGCTGGAACGAGAACAACAGGGAGCATGGACATGGACGCGAGCATCTTTCTGGCGGCGCTGGCGGTGGTGTTGCTGGCCGTGGGCTTGCTGCTGCTGTGGCGGGAAGGCGGGGCGCCGGAAGCGGCGCCGGCGCCGGGCAGTGCGCGCAATCCCTACCACGCGGTGGCGATCAGTTCGCCGGCCGGCGCCTGCGAGCACGCGTTGAGTTTGCGCGGGCGCCGCTTCCTGGCCGCCGAGGCGCCGTTGCTGCCGCTGCCCGGGTGCTCCGCGGCGGTGTGCTCGTGCATCTATCAACACTTCGAGGACCGGCGCCAGCAGCGCCGCCGCGACCTCTATCCGGACAAGGTCTACATGACCGAGGCCGAGCAGATCGAACGACGGCGCTCGAACGGGCGGCGCAGTGCCGATGCCCTGCTCCATCCGACAGTCTGAGGCGCCACCGCCGCGCTGCGGGCGCGCAAACGACAACGGCCATCCGCGGATGGCCGTTGTTTCGTGTGCGGACGCCGGTCAGCCGGTGTAGCGCGCTTCCAGCGCGGCGATCGCGGGCAGCTTCTTGCCTTCGAGGAACTCGAGGAAGGCGCCGCCGCCGGTGGAGATGTAGCCGACGTCGCCGGCGATGTCGAACTTGGCGATCGCGGCCAGGGTGTCGCCGCCGCCGGCGATCGAGAACGCCTCGGAGTGGGCGATGGCGGAGGCCATCATCTTGGTGCCGCCGGCGAACTGGGCGTGCTCGAACACGCCGACCGGGCCGTTCCAGACCACGGTGCCGGCATGGGCGATGATGTCGGCGAGGCGCGCCGAGGATTTCGGGCCGAAGTCGAGAATGCGGTCGTGCGGGCCGACATCGTCCACCGAGATGCGGTTGGCGCGGGCGAGCGCGGAAACCTCGTCGGCCACCACCACGTCCACCGGCAGCGGCACTTCGGCGCCGCGCGCCTTCATGATGTCCATGACCTGCTGGGCCTCGCGCACCATCTCCGGTTCGGCGAGCGATTCACCGATGCGCTTGCCGGCGGCAAGCAGGAAGGTGTTGGCGATGCCGCCGCCGACGATGAGCTGGTCGACCTTCTCGGCCAGGGTCTTGAGGATGGTGAGCTTGGTCGATACCTTGGCGCCGCCGACGATCGCCACCAGCGGGCGCGCCGGTTCGTGCAGGGCCTTGGAGAGCGCGTCGATCTCGGCGCCCATCAGCATGCCGGCACAGGCCACCGGGGCGAAGCGGGCGATGCCGTGGGTGGTGGCTTCGGCGCGGTGGGCGGTGCCGAAGGCGTCGTTGACGTAGACGTCGCACAGCGCCGCCATCTTCTTCGCCAGCTCTTCGTTGTCTTTCTTCTCGCCCTTGTTGCAGCGGCAGTTCTCGAGCAGCACGACCTGGCCGGGCTCGACGGTGAAGCCGCCGTCCACCCAGTCGGCGATCAGCTTGACCGGGCGGTGCAGCAACTGGCCCAGGCGCACGGCGACCGGCGCCAGGGTGTCGTCGGGGCCGACCTCGCCTTCGGTGGGGCGACCGAGGTGGGAGGTGACCATCACCGCGGCGCCGTTGTCGAGGCAGTACTGGATCGACGGAATCGAGGCGCGGATGCGGGTGTCTTCGGTGATGTTGCCGGCTTCGTCCTGCGGCACGTTGAGGTCGGCGCGGATGAACACCTTCTTGCCGCGAACGTCGAGGTCGGTGAGTTTCTTGACTTGCATGGGCGTATGCGTCTGTGCGGATGGAAAAAGGGCCAGGCGCATGCCTGGCCCCGCGTGGATGCCGAGCTTACTGGTAACCGTCTTCGCTGGCGTCGTGGTTGATGCCGATGAGCTGGCCGTGACCGCCGCCGATGCCGCCGCCGGTGTAGATCAGGCTGCCGCTACCCTTGTAGTAGGTCTCGTAGCGGTGGGCGTCGTTGCCGAAGTAGAACGGAATCCAGGCCTTGCCGGTGACGTAGTACTTGGTGTCGGAGGGGCGGCCGATCTTGTCCTCGACCTCGGCTTGCGACATGCCGATCTGCAGCTTGGCGAACTTGCTGTTCTTGGCCGGCTGGCCCCAGACCTCGCCGTCGAACGAACCGTCGCGCGATTTCACGTAGCGGTGGTTGGGGTCGGACGACTTCGCGGGTTCCGCCTGCGTCGCCTTGCCGTCGGCGGGCTTGCTCTCGGCTGCGGGCTGGGTGCTCGCGGTCGAGGCGCTGTTCGACTTCAGCGGGTTGGAGACGCAGCCGGCGGCGAGAAGGGCCGAAGCCGACATCAGGGTGATCAGGAGACGGTTCATGGTGAGGACGCTCGCTGGTGGGTAAGGCTCGGAATCGTGCCCCCGCCGCCGGGGCCGGCGGCGGGGGCGGGCAGGGGGTCAGCGCGCCGCCATCCACGCGCGGGCGGCGTCGAGCATGCGGCAGGAATAGCCCCACTCGTTGTCGTACCAGGCCAGCACCTTGACCAGCACCGAACCGTCCTCGCCCTGGATGACGCGGGTCTGGGTGGCGTCGAAGGTCGAGGACACCGTGGTGTGGTTGAAATCGGAGGACACCAGCGGCTCGGTGTTGACCGCGAGGATGCCCTTGAGCGGACCATTGGCCGCGGCGGTCATCAGTTCGTTGATCTCTTCCTTGGTCGTGGCGCGCTCGGCGGTGAAGGTGAGGTCGACCAGCGAGACGTTGATCGTCGGCACGCGCAGCGCGAAGCCGTCGACCTTGCCCACGAGCTGCGGCAGCACCAGGCCGACGGCCTTGGCGGCACCGGTCTTGGTCGGGATGATGTTGGCGGCGGCGGCGCGCGCGCGGCGCAGATCCTTGTGGCGCACGTCCACGGTGACCTGGTCGTTGGTGTAGGCGTGGATGGTGGTCATCAGGCCCTGCTTGATGCCGACGCTGTCGGCCAGGATCTTGGCGACCGGGGCCAGGCAGTTGGTGGTGCACGAGGCGTTGGAAACGACGGTCATGTCGGCCTTCAGCACGCCTTCGTTGACCCCCATGACGATGGTGGTGTCGACGTCGTCGCCGCCGGGGGCGGAGATCAGCACGCGCTTGGCCCCCTGCTCGAGCAGGGCCTGCGCCTTGGCCTTGGTGGTGTAGGCCCCGGTGCACTCCAGCAGCACATCGACGCCGTGGGTGGCCCAGTTGACGCCCTTCGGGTCCTTGGTGGAGTAGAAGGCGATCTTCTTGCCGTCGATGATGATGGTGTTTTCGCCCTCGGTTTCCACCGAAGTGGCGAAGCGGCCGTGGGTGGTGTCGTACTTCAGCAGGTGGGCGTTGGTGGCCAGATCGCCGGACGCGTTGATGGCGACGACCTCGAACTCGTTCTGCAGGCCTTGTTCGTAAATGGCGCGCAGGGTGCAACGGCCGATGCGGCCGAAGCCGTTGATGGCAACCTTGATGGACATGGGGTTCTCTCCTTTCAGCGAATCTTGCAGCGAATCTATGCGCGGCCGGCTCAGAGCACGGCCTTGACGGCATTCACCACCGCATCCGCGGTGATCCCGAATTCCTTGAACAACTCGCCGGCGGGGGCGGATTCGCCGAAGCGGTCGAGGCCGATCACCTGGCCCTCGAGCCCGACGTACTTGCGCCAGCCGTCGGTTACGCCCGCCTCCACAGCCACCCGCGGCACCCCCGCAGGCAGCACCGCGGCCTGCCAGGCCTTGTCCTGACGGTCGAAGACGTTGGTCGAGGGCATCGACACCACGCGCACCGCGATGCCGGCGTCGGCCAGCGTCTTCTGCGCCGTCATCGCCAGCGCGACTTCCGAGCCGGTGGCGATGATCACCGCCTGCGGCGTGCCACCCGCGGCTTCCGACAGCACGTAGCCGCCGCGGCGGATGGCTTCGATCTGCGCCGCGTCGCGGGTCTGGAAGGGCAGGTTCTGGCGCGAGAACAGCAGCGACGAGGGGCCGTCGGCGCGCTCGATCGCGTGCGCCCAGGCCACCGCCGATTCCACCGTGTCGCACGGCCGCCACACGTCCATGTTGGGGATCAGGCGCAGGGTCGCGGTCTGTTCCACCGGCTGGTGGGTGGGGCCGTCCTCGCCGAGGCCGATCGAGTCGTGGGTGAACACGAAGAGCTGGCGGATCTTCATCAGCGCCGCCATGCGCAGCGCGTTGCGCGCGTACTCGCTGAACATCAGGAAGGTGGCGGTGTAGGGGATCAGGCCGCCGTGCAGCGCGACGCCGTTGGCGATCGCCGCCATGCCGAATTCACGCACGCCGTAATACACGTAGTTGCCGCCGGTGTCGCGGGACACGCCCCTGGCGCCCGACCACAGCGTGAGGTTGGAGCCGGCGAGGTCAGCCGAGCCGCCGAGCAGTTCGGGCAGCTTGGGGGCGAAGGCTTCGATGCTGTTCTGGCTGGCCTTGCGGGTGGCGATGGTCTCGCCCTTGTCCGCGACCTTGGCGATCACCGCCGCGGCGTGGGCGGCCCAGTCGGCCGGCAAGGCCTGGTCCTGCACGCGACGCTTGAACTCGGCGGCAAGCTCGGGGAAGGCGGCTGCGTAGGCGGCGAACTTGTCGTTCCAGGCCGCTTCGGCGGCAGCGCCGGCGGGGCGCGCATCCCAGGCGGCGTAGACGTCGGCGGGGATTTCGAACGGCGGGTGGTGCCAGCCGATGTGGGCGCGCGCGGCCTCGATCTCGGCGGCGCCGAGCGGGGCGCCGTGCACATCGTGGCCACCCTGCTTGTTGGGGGCGCCGGCGCCGATCACCGTTTTGCAGCAGATCAGCGTCGGTTGCGCGGTGTTGGCCTTGGCCTGCGCGATGGCGGCCTCGATCGCGACCGGGTCGTGGCCCTGGACGTCGCGGATCACCTGCCAGCCGTAGGCTTCGAAACGCTTCGGGGTGTCGTCGGTGAACCAGCCATCGACATGGCCGTCGATGGAGATGTTGTTGTCGTCGTAGAAGGCGGTGAGCTTGCCCAGGCCCCAGGTGCCGGCGAGCGAACAGGCTTCGTGGCTGATGCCTTCCATCAGGCAGCCGTCGCCGAGGAAGACATAGGTGCGGTGATCGACGATGTCGTGGCCGGGACGGTTGAACTCGGCCGCCAGCACCTTCTCGGCCAGTGCCATGCCCACCGCGTTGGTGATGCCCTGGCCGAGCGGGCCGGTGGTGGTTTCCACGCCCGGGGTGTAGCCGTATTCCGGGTGCCCCGGGGTCTTGCTGTGGAGCTGGCGGAAGCGCTTGATCTCGGCAATCGGCAGGTCGTAGCCGGTGAGGTGCAGGAGCGCGTAGATCAGCATCGAGCCGTGGCCGTTGCTGAGCACGAAGCGGTCGCGATCGGCCCACTGCGGGTTGGCCGGGTTGTGCTTCAGGTGGTGCCGCCACAGCACCTCGGCGATCTCGGCCATGCCCATCGGCGCGCCCGGGTGGCCGGAATTGGCCTGTTGCACGGCATCCATCGCGAGTGCGCGGATGGCGCCGGTGACGGGGTTGAAGACCGGGGGCTGGACGTTTCTGGACTGCGGCATGGTTTCCTCGAAGCCGGAGGGGCGGCTGGAAAAAACGCGGATTATCGCTGAAAAACCGCGGCCGTTGGTAGCGCATGTTGCGCTGCAGGGCGGGTAAGTGTCTGGCAGTGCTGGCTTATTGCACTTGTGGCGAAGGCCGGGGCGCAGCGCTCACACCCACTGCCGCCGCCGTTCCATCAGTTTCCAGATCAGCGGGGTGAGGATGAGCTGCATCGCCAGGTCGAGCTTGCCGCCGGGGATCACGATGGTGTTGGCGCGGCTCATGAAGGCGTCGTGGATCATGCGCAGCAGGTAGGGGAAGTCGACGCCGCGCGGGTCCTTGAAGCGGATCACCACCATCGATTCATCCTGGGTGGGGACGTCGCGGGCGATGAACGGGTTCGAGGTGTCGACCACCGGCACGCGCTGGAAGTTGATGTGGGTGCGGGAGAACTGCGGCACGATGTAATGCACGTAGTCGTGCATGCGGCGCAGGATGGTGTCCTGCACGGCCTCTGCCGAATAGCCGCGCACCCGGGTGTCGCGGTGCAGCTTCTGGATCCACTCGAGGTTGATCGTGGGCACCACGCCGATGAGCAGGTCGACGTGGCGCGAGACGTCGACCTGGTCGGTCACCACGGCACCGTGCAGGCCTTCGTAGAACAGGCAGTCGGTGCCCACGGGCAGGTCTTCCCATTCGGTGAAGCTGCCCATCGGCAGATTCCAGCGCATCGCCTGCGCCTCGTTGTGAATGTAATAGCGCCGCCGCCCGGTGGCCGATTCGCCGTAGGCGCGGAATAGGTTCTCGAGGTCGGCGCACAGGTTGGCCTCGGGGCCGAAGTGGCTGACGCCGCGCTGCCCGAGGCGCTCGGCCTCGTCGATGAGGGCGGCCATCTCGCTGCGCGTGTAGCGGTGGAAACTGTCGCCCTCGACGATCGCGGCATTGACCTTTTCGCGATGGAAGATCGCCTCGAAGGTGTGCTTGACCGTGGTGGTGCCCGCGCCGGAGGAGCCGGTGACGGCGATGATCGGATGCTTCATGGACATGGCTGGGCTCCGCGCGGCACCGGCGGTGAGGGTCAGGAAGGGGTTTCGGGGTCGTCGGGGGTTTCGGCGACGCGCTTGGCGGCGACGACGAGGATATGCACTTCGTCGAACGAGAGGCTGGGGTAGTGCTCGCGCAGCACGCGGTAGGCGAGGTGGTCGAGGGTGACGTTGGCCCAGCGGTTTTCCGGGGCGAAGAAGGGGCGGATCAGGCGGCAGGCTTCCTCGAAGACCTCGCGGACCTGGACATGGCGGCGGCGCTCGGGGCGCCCGCCAGGCGAAGCCGTTGACGGAGTTGCGTTCATGACTTTCTGGTTATTCAGGCGATGGGGATGGAGCGCGATGATAACGCGTTATTGTGCATTGCAGCATCGTGCGCATGGTTTGCGGTTCAGGAATGACTCTGCAGCCAGGCCCGCCATTGTGCGAACAGGCTGGGGCTCGCCGCGGCGACCACGGCGCGCTTGACCGCGGGGCCGGCCATCAGCGTGCCGCCGTCGAGCGCCGCGGCTTCGCCGCCGGCCTCGGCGAGGATCAGGCGACCCGCGGCGTAGTCCCACAGCATCTGGCCGCCGTGCAGGTAGACGTCGAGGCGGCCGGCTGCGACGAAGCACCATTCGAGCGCGCTCGAACCGAAGTTGCGCTGCGAGTAGTAGGGCGGACGCACCGCCAGCTCGTCGCCGAGATGATGGCTGATGCGCTTGAAGTCGACCCCGGCGACGGCGTCGGCGAGGGTTTCCGCGGCTGGCCGCAGTGGCAGTTCGGCGCCGTTGAGAAAGGCGCCCGCGCCCTTGGCGGCGTAGAACGACTCGTCGGTGATCGGGTTGTAGACCACGCCGATGCGCGGCTCGTGATCGACCAGATAGGCGATCGACACCGCGAAGAAGGGAATGCCGTTGGCGAAGTTGG
>JAEWVQ010000027.1 GCA_023459095.1 Pseudomonadota bacterium
CAGGGCGGGCTCGCCGCGAGCGTCGGGCTGACCCACGTTGGCCGCCGTTACGGCACCGACAACAACAGCTTCACCCTGCCGCCCTACACCCTGGTCGATCTGGGCCTGCGTTACGCCCTCACCAAGCAGGTGGAACTGAGCGTGAATCTGCGCAACGCCTTCGACCAGACCTACTACACCGGATCGATCAACTCGACCACGATCGGCGTCGGCGAGCCGCGCACGCTGTATGCGGGGCTCAAGCTCGAACTGTAGGCGGAGGGAAGTACGGCCGCCGCCGGCCGCCTATTACTTTCGTCGGATGGTCGGGGCGCCGGGCGTGGGGCAGAATCCGCCGGGCACAAAAAAGGGGGAGCGATGCACTCAGCACAGATCCGGCGGATCACGGCGGGGGCCTTTCGGCACTCTGCTCGTATCGACATCGATCGAGGGGGGCTGATGTTCGTGCGCCGCTCAATCCTGGCTTGTGTCCTGTTTGCGTTGCCGGCCGCTCCGGCGCTGGCCCAGGTGTTCAAGTGTGTCGATGACAAGACCGGGAAGATCAGCTTTTCCAACACTCGTTGCGACACCCGCAGCAGCGGCGGCCGGGTGCAGGTCAAGCCCAACACCCTCGACACCTCGGGCAGCCGCGAACAGATCTACCGCCGCCAGGCGCGCGATCAGTACGGTCAGGGCGATGCCGCCGACGCCCTCGAGCCGGTCGCGGCGCGCACCGCGACGCGGGAGTGCGAGCAGGCAACGCGCGAGTACGAGAACGAGGCCGGGTCGATCTATCGCGACCCCGCGGTGGCCCACGCCAAACGCCGCTACATGGAAGCGGCCTGCGATGCCGCGCAGGGCGCGGTGCCGGCCTCGGCGGCGGGGATCGATGCCGCCAAGCTCGGCTCGAGCGCATGTGCGCAGGCGCGCCGGGAATACGAGAACGAAGTCGCCTCGATCGTCGCCGACGCCATCGCGGCGGCGAACAAGCGAACCGCCATGCTCGATGCCTGTGGCATGGATGAGGGCTACGGCCGGGGCGGGCGGGCAGGGGGTAGCGCCGGGGTCGATCCGGCGCGGACGCGCCGCCCCGAGACCGCGCCGTATCCCGACGTGCCCGCCGCACGCGGCTCGGCCAGGGTGCCGGCGGTGGTGTCGAGCTGCGATCCGGGCGGCTGCTGGGACGTCGCCGGCCAGCGTTACCACGGCACGGGCCCGGTGTACTTTCCGGCCAACGGCGGGCAGGCCTGCCAGTTGATCGGCGAGCGGATGCACTGCCCCTGAGCCACGGCCCAGGCGGCGTGGCTCAGGTTTCCGTCGCCGGCGGTAGCGTGGCCGCCGGGGTATTGCTGCCGGTGGCCATGACGTCGGGAGTGCCCGCGGCGCCCGGCAGTTCTCCGTTGCGCGCCTCTTCCACGGTGTGCAGCCACTCGCGCCAGATCGCCACCAGCAGCGCCATCAGCACCGGGCCGACGAAGAGGCCGACGAGGCCCATGGTCTTGACCCCGCCGACCAGACCGTAGAAGGTCGGCAGAAAGGGCAGCTTCACCGGACCGCCGACCAGGTGCGGGCGCAGCGTCTTGTCGACGATGAAGAGCTCCACCGTGCCCCAGGTAAATAGCGCCAGCCCCGCCACCGGCGCTCCCGAGCCCACCAGGTAGAGCGACACCAGCGTAAACGACAGCGGCGCGCCGCCCGGAATCAGCGCCATGAAGCCGGTGGCGGCGCCGAGCAGCACCGGCGAGGGCACGCCGGCAATCCAGTAGGCTACGCCCAGCACCACGCCTTCGCCGATCGCGATCAGGCCCATGCCGGTCACCGTCGCGCTCACCGTGGCTGGCACCACGCGCGAGAAGCGTTCCCAGCGCGCGGGCAGGATGCGCTCGCCGACGAGGTCGAGCTGCGCGGCGACGCGGCTGCCGTCCTTGTAGATGAAGAACAGCGTGATCAGCATGAACAGCACGGTAAGCGCGAGGTGGAACAGGTCGCCGGTGGCGGTGAGCGCCATGCGGTAGATGTTGCCCAGATGTTCGCCGCTCAGCAGCTGCACCCACTGGCCGAGCGCCTGCGGCGCGCCCAGGTGGGCCTGCCAGTAGCCGGCAAGGCGTTCGCCGACCAGCGGCAGCGAGGCGATCCAGCCCGGCGGCGGCAAGCCGTCGCGGTTGGCATTGACCAGCCAGCCGATGAGGTTGCCGGCCTCCTCGATGGCATAGGACAGCGCCAGCGACAGCGGCGCCACCAGCACCAGCAGCACGATGAGGAGGGCGAGGCTCGCCGCCGGCAGCGTGCGCCCGCCGCAGCGTCGCACCAGGCGCGCATACAGCGGCCAGCTCGCGAAGCCGATGATGAGCGCGGCGAGCACGGGCAGGATGAAGCCGCTGAAGAAGTAAACGCCGGCAGCAAGAACGAGGATCAGCAACCAGCGGGCGACGAGAAAGGCGGGCAGGATGGGCGGCATGGGCGAAGCGGCAAGGGAAGAGGGACGGCCGCTCCCGAATATACCCGGGTTAGCCTGTAGGCATCGCCCCGATTGCACCACCGGCGGCGCACGCACGGTGACGCGAAACCACGCCTCGGGCGTTGCGGCAGCAAGCGCGCGGAGGCGCGACACCGAGCGTGCGCGGTGCGCCCGTGTGCCGCGCAATCAAGGTCGATAGTATGGCAATGACGTTGAAAACGCCCGGGAGCGGCCTGGGCGTTTTTTGTTTGTGAGGAAGTCTGGCACTGAAGCTGCGCTTGAATCAGGGGCGCGGGGCTTCGAGCGGATAGTTGAGCGTTACGGCAGTTTGGCCGGAGCGGGAGAGAGCCGGGGTGAGGCGTCTGCAGTCGGCCAGAAGCAGGCACTGGCGGGCGTCAGCTATTGGGCCCTTGCATGAGGCGCAAAGGGACCATCCTTCGGTTCCACACTGATTGACTTTTCAACCCCGTGAGGCGTGTACCCGTGAGCTAGGGAGCATCGTGTATCCTTCCCCCGCGGAGAAGTGGTGCTCCGCCCCGCATGCCTTGATCTCCAGGGAGTAACAGGTGGACAGGAAAATTGCAGCCGCCCGCTGCCATGAGATTCAGCTGACGATTCGCGACAAAGAGGTTCCCCGTTTCGAGGGCATCCCTGAGATTGGCATGGCCGTGCAACTTGCGTTGCACATTCGCGGGCTGCCGCTCCTGGATTACGACAAGGTCAAGCTGGTGGCGTCGACCATGCTGGGCATTCCACGACTGTCGGTGGACCGCATCGTCAGGCTGCTGGCGGAAGTCGAATTCGTGCGCATCAATCAGGATGGATCCCGCATTGTCTCCATTCTGCCGGTGGTGCCGTTCTTTGACGACCTCTACGATGGCATCGGCGAGTATGCAGCGAGCAAGTCACAGTTCGACGAGTTCGAGCGCCTGACGCTGGAGATCGTCGACAGCCTCGCCAATTCGCCCCAGAACGCGGACTCCCTTGCCGGCAGGCTCGGCGCTGACCGCAGGACGTTCGACTCCAGCATCGAGATCGGGGAAAAGGCGAACTTCCTAGTGTCACGGCGCGCGCGCTCTAAGAACATTCTGCTAAACCCCACCTACTTTTCCGAGAACGCGGACGTTTTCGCGGACCATGTGGCGAATCGGGGGGCAAACAGCGTCAAGCGCACGCTCGAACTTGTGAGATCGGCACAAGGGTGGCCGCTGTCGCTGATCGTATCCACAGGCGAGATCGGTGGTCGCAAAATTGATCCGCAGGACGTGGTGCTGCTTAAGAGGTTGGCCGAGGATGGCATCGTTAAGCCGCCCACGGTCGTCACTTCTCACGCCGGCGAGAACCAATTCATCTTCACGCCCACGCCGATGTCGATGAACATTTCCCCGCTGCGTCGCGAACTCTATGAGAAGGCGCTGGCCATCGTGTCGTCGGTCCGGCAGGGGCAACTGTTGCCCAACAGGTTCCGTATCCGTTCACCGGGCGCCGTCATCTACACGCTGAAGACTGAACTGCGGCTGAAACCGACTTCGGATTACGCGGAGCAGTACCAGAATCTGGTCCATATGCGTATCGCGCGCCTGGCTCAATTGCCCAATGGTTTCCGTCAACTACAGATCATCGACACCCCGGAAAATCGTGAGGCATTGGGCATCGCCCAAGACATCATCCAGGGGGCTCAGGACGTTACGCAGGTGGACGCCGAAGCCGCCACGGCGATGACCGGAAGTCAAGAGTACATCGAGTCCATCATTAGCTCGAAACAACTCCGTGAGCGAGGCACGGTGAAGCTCGCGGATGAGCAGAAGTTCGAGATCGAGCAACTCATTCTGGAGGGCTTCTGATTGCTGAAAGATCGTGCCCAAAAAGCAAGCGCCCTTCGGTTGGCCGTTCGCAAGCGCTGGCTACCGCAGCTCGAAGTCGAAGTAGAGCCGTCCCAGCGCATCGACAAGAACAAGTTCCTGTTGACGGATGTCGACGTCCTCGCGATTGCCTCTTCCCCGCTGGGAACGCACAGCAAGTTCGTCTTCGACTGCAAGAGCGGCGCGCGTGAATCGGCTATCAGCCGGGCGTTCTGGCTCCATGGCGTCATCGCCCGCACGCGGTCGACGCGCGGCTTTGTGATATTGAACGACCGCGTGGGGATCAGTCGCGATCACCGCATCAGCGCGTCAGACCTTGGGGTGACGCTCCTGCACGAATCGGAGGTGGAGGCATTCGCTGTCGGCTTGGATTCGAGCGTCGCGCCGATGGACGCCTGCGCGGCGAATATCGAGGCATGGGAAGAGTTCCTCGGCATCAAATCCAAATACCCCGGACTGGCCGAATATTTCGAGTTCAGCCGGTCAACATACTGGATGGCGAAGGGGGCCGGTGACCAGTGCCGCAAGCTTGTGGCGAAGCTTCGCCGTATCCGCAGCGAGATCGATCCTTCCAAGCGCGAGCATCTGGCTGTGTTCGGGGACGCGCTCTGCCTGTTCCTACATGCAGTCTCGGAGATGGCGATCGACCTCTTCCTGCTGCTACTGAGGCCTGCGTCACGCGACGAATACACGGACGCACTGCTCTCTGTCCTTTACGGCGGCTACGACAATCTTGAGGCGGCCCAGAAGATTAGGCGCATCGCGCTCGGCGCGGAAGAAGACGATGCGGTGAGCATCTTCCCTGACCTGCCCCGCTTCGAACATCTGATCCGTGAAATTGTGCAGGCGCCGCTCCAGGCGTTGCCGGCTGCACTCTTGGCACGTGAGCTGTCGTTTAGGAACTTGATTGGCTCGCCTGAAAGCTTGACCTCGCGCGAGATCACGGCAGAGCATCCCTATGTGTCCAAGTTCATCTACTTGGCATCGTCGTACCTCACCAAGGCATTGCGACTCCCACCGGAGTTTGCGGAGCTGTACAACAGCCAAGTAGCAACAATTGAGTCTGCGTCGCGCAGCACAAGCGCCGCGGCGCTCTAACGGAGGCTGGTCAGCGTCTGCGCACCGGGGAATGTGCCGCTTGGTATGTCGATGGTGCCTGCCGGTGCTGGCCGCCGACCGCTTTCGGGCAGCGAGTTTGCTGATGGGGAGGTCAGCAACGGGTCGGGAGCAGTCATTCTGTAGTCCCGCTCTAAACCGAAAATTTGCAGGTGCTCTCATCCGCTTTCCGACAGCAGTTGGCCGGTTGAAGAGCCGCAGCGCTGGCCGCATGCATGCCTTTGATTATTTGCCCGGCGGCCCGACTGTATGGCTGGCTAGATGCCGTACCCGAATTTCAGCTTTGACGCGCGTCGGGCGGCAGATGCGGCCCCGCTTGCATGCTGACGCAGCGCTTTCGGCTTTAGTTGCGCGGAACAGCTTGCGCCTAAGCCGTCGGTTGCGGCACGAAGCCGAGCAGGGCGGGGAGGTCGGCGCGCGCCGCTGCGCGCAGGTCGACGCCGTGCCAGCGCACCGTGGCGCCGTCGGCGACGGCGAGTAGGGCTTCGGCCTCCACCGGGCCGCCGTCGGCGTCGCAGCACTTGTCGACGAAGGCAGCGAGGTCGCGGTCGTCGAGGAGGCCGGGGCCGGCCGCGGTGGCGACCGCGACATTGCCTTCGTCATCGACCACGACCGCGCTCACCGTGCCCGCGGCACGCCCGGTGTGGGCAATGAGGCCGCCGTCGGGCTGCAGGCGCAGCACCAGCGGGGCGTAATCGAGGTCGACGAAGACGCGCTGCGGGCCGTTGCGCACGAACCAGGCGCCGTCGGCGCCGGCTTCGTAATGGCGGTTGAGGAAGTCGATCAGCCCGCCATGGACCACCGGTTCGCCGCGCAGCCGCCAGCGCCCGCGGCGGTCGAGCGCGAGCCAGCCGTACACCGCGGGGAGCTGGGGCCAGGCCGGCAGTGCGGCGCTCATCGTGCTCACGCCAGATCGGCGAGCGGATGCGCGCCCGTGTGCTGCGGGCGGAACAGGGCGTCGAGGTAGGCCGGGGTGACTTCGGCGAGCGAGGCGTGCTGCCAGCGTGGCGCGTGATCCTTGTCCACCACGAGTGCGCGCACGCCTTCGGAAAAGTCGGCAGTCATGATCGCGGCCAGCGACACGCCGTATTCGAGGCGGAACACCTCGGCCAGCGACAGGTGCGGCACGCGCTGCCACAGTGCGTGAGACAAGGCTGCCGAACTCGGCGAGCCCTTGATGAAGGCGTCGCCGGCGGCGGCGAGCCAGGGGTCGGGGTCGGCGGCGAGCGCGCGCAGGCCGGCGGCGGTGTGTGCCAGCCCCTGATGGCCGATGGCTGCGTCGATGCGGTCGAAATGGCGGCGCAGGTTCGATTCGGGCAGACCGTCGCGCTGCGCGAACTCCTCGAGCAGATGGCTCAGGCGGTTGCGGTTGGCGTCGGCGCCGGTGTCGCCCGCGTCCCATCGCGTCTGGCCGAAGGCGGCGAGTACGCGGGCCTTGTCGTCGTGGGCGAGGACGAAGTCGGCGAGCCCGGCAAAGCGCGCGTCGGCGGCGTTCAGGGTGGCCGCGGTGAGCGCCATGAACAGGCCGATGCGGCCCGGCAGGCGGCGCAGGAACCAGCTGCCGCCGACGTCCGGATACAGGCCGATGCGGATCTCCGGCATCGCCATGCGGGTCTGCGCGGTCACCACACGGTGCGAGGCGCCGGCGAGCAGGCCGAGGCCGCCGCCCATCACCACGCCGTGGCCCCACGCCAGCAGCGGCTTGGGGAAGGTGTGCAGGCGGTAGTCGAGGCGGTATTCGCGCTCGAAGAAGGCGGCCGCGGCCGCAGGCGGGGTGTCGCGCCCGGCGGCGCGCTCGGCGGCGATCGCTTCGCGCAGCGCGCGGATGTTGCCGCCGGCGCACAGCGCGCGGTCGCCGGCGCCGTCGAGCACCACGCCGACGATGTCGGGGTCGGCGGCCCAGGCGTCGAGCTGGGGGGCGAGGCGGTCGATCATCTCCAGCGACAGCGCGTTGAGCGCGCGCTCGGCGTTGAGCGTGGCATGGCCGAAACGGCGGCCGCAGGCGGTCGGAATTTCGCGCAGGATCACGCAGTCGCTCATGGTCTTGTTCTCCGGTTGGGGTTCTGGGGTCGGGGGGCGATTCTCGCCCGAGACCGGGGTTCAGGGAAGCGCTGCCCGTCGGCCTCGTCTCCGCCCGCGTTGCCGCTCAGCGGTCGGTCAGTCGCAGGCGGCGGCGAGCGCGGCGGGGGCGGGCGCGTGCCAGCGCAGTTCGCCGCTTGCCAGGTCGTAGTCGGCCAGGGTGGCGAGCGGACCGCCGATGTCGCGGGCGGCGTAGTGCATCAGGCTCAGACGCTGGATGCGGCAGGCGAGCGGCGGCGCGGCGGGGTGGGCGTCGAGCCGCGCGCACACCGCGGCGGTTGGC
>JAEWVQ010000028.1 GCA_023459095.1 Pseudomonadota bacterium
GCGGGCAGGCACAGGTTGATGCCGATGCCGATCACCGCGGCCAGGCTGCGGTCGCGGCCGGGCTGCAGTTCGACGAGGATGCCGGCGAGCTTGTGGCCGTGCACCAGCACGTCGTTCGGCCATTTGAGCTGCAGACCGGCGACGCCCAGGGTTTCGAGCGCGCGCGCGAGCGCGAGTCCGGCGACCAGCGACAGGCCGGCGGGCACCGGCGCGCCGGCGGCGAAGCACCAGCGCGCCGAGAATGTCAGGCTGCCACCGGCCCACGACTGCCACTGGCGGCCGCGGCGGCCGCGGCCGGCGGTCTGGCGGTCGGCGACGAGGACTGCGACGCGGCCGTCGGTGGCGGGCGGCGCGTCCATCAGTTCGCTGTTGGTCGAGCCGCACTCGGCGATCCGGCGCACGTCGAAGGCGCTGTGCAGCGCGCCGAGGGCGGCGGCGAGGGTGGCGTCGAAGGCGGGCGAGGTTGAATCGGCAGCAGCAGCGGCGGTTTCGGTGCGGGACAGGCTCACGCGGCGATCCCCGTGGGGCGGTGAAAGCCGCGATTATCCGCCAATCCCGCCGCCATGCACGCGTCCGGTGCAGGCGGGGTGGGGGCTGTCGTCGGCGTCAGTCGTCGGCGTCGCCCGTCTCGGCGCCGGGGTTGCGGTCGTCGTCGAGGCCCAGCTCCTGGATCTTGCGCGTGATCGTGTTGCGGCCGATGCCGAGCAGCTGGGCGGCATCGATGCGGCGGCCGCCGGTGGCGCTCAGCGCACGCCGGATCAGGGTGCGTTCGAACTCGCGGGTGAGACGGTCGAAGACTTCGCCCGGAATCGCCGCGATCAGGCGGTCGGCCTCGAGGCCAAGGCTGTCCACCCAGTTCACCGGGGTTTCACGGGTGGGCTGGTCGCGCATCTCGGGCGGCAGGTCGGCAACCTCGACGACTTGGCCGGGCGCCATCACGGTGAGCCAGTGGCACAGGTTCTCGAGCTGGCGCACGTTGCCGGGGAAGGGCATGGCCTGCAGGTACTTGAGTGCGGTCTCGGAGATGCGCTTGCTCTCCACACCCAGTTCCTGGGCGCTGCGCTGCAGGAAGTGGCGCACCAGAATGGGGACGTCCTCGCGGCGCTCGCGCAGCGGCGGCAGACGCAGGCGGATGACGTTGAGGCGGTGGAACAGGTCTTCGCGGAACAGGCCCTGGCGCACGCGCTCCTCGAGATCCTGGTGCGTGGCGGCGATCACGCGGACGTTGGCCTTGATCGGCTGGTGGCCGCCGACGCGGTAGAAGTTGCCGTCGGAGAGCACGCGCAGCAGCCGCGTCTGCAACTCGGACGGCATGTCGCCGATCTCGTCGAGGAACAAGGTGCCGCCTTCGGCCTGCTCGAACCGGCCGCGGCGCTGCGTGGCGGCGCCGGTGAAGGCGCCGCGTTCGTGGCCGAAGAGTTCGGATTCGAGCAGGTCGCGCGGAATCGCCGCGGTGTTGATCGCGATGAAGGGCGCGTCGCGGCGCGGGCTGTGGCGGTGCAGGGCGCGCGCGACCAACTCCTTGCCGGTGCCCGACTCGCCGTTGATCATCACCGTGGCGTGCGATTGCGACAGGCGGCCGATGGCGCGGAACACCTCCTGCATCGATTGCGCCTGGCCGAGGATCTCGGGGGCGAGGGCGGCTTCTTCCGATGCACCTTCCTGGTGCGTGTTTTGATCCCATGCACGACGAACGAGCGTCACCGCCTGATCGACGTCGAAAGGCTTGGGCAGATACTCGAAAGCGCCGCCCTGAAAGGCCGATACCGCGCTCTCCAGGTCGGAGTACGCGGTCATGATGATCACCGGCAGCTGCGGGTAGCTCGCCTTGACGCGCTGCAGCAAGGTGAGCCCGGATTCGCCGGGCATGCGGATGTCGGAGAGCAGCACTTTCGGCGGTTGCGGCGCGGCTTCAAGGGCGGCGAGCGCTTCGTTGGCGGAGGCGAAGCTGCGGTGGGCGATGTCCTCGCGGCTGAGAGCCTTTTCGAGGACCCAGCGGATGGAGCGATCGTCGTCAACAATCCAGACAGTATTCATGGGTATAGGCACTATTTTGGTGCGCGGTCTCCGAATCGTGTTCAGGACCGCTCGGTGATCGGTAGCAGTAGGGTGAAGCAGGTGCGCCCCGGGCGGCTGTCGACGTCGATCATGCCCTGGTGCTGCTCGACGAAACTCTGGGCGAGGGAGAGGCCCAGCCCGCTACCGCCGTCCCGCCCCGAAACCAGCGGATAGAAGATCTTGTCGCGGATCTCGTCCGGGATGCCGGGGCCGTTGTCGATCACTTGCAATTCCAGTGCCAGCTTGAAACGGCGCTTGGCCAGCGTCACCTGGCGCGCGACCCGGGTGCGCAGGCGGATCTCGCCGCGGCCTTGCAGCGCCTGGGCGGCGTTGCGCACGATGTTGAGGATGGCCTGGATCAGTTGCTCGCGGTCGGCGGTGAGCGCGGGCAGGCTGGTGTCGTAGTCGCGGCGGATCACCAGGTCGGGGAACTCTGCAAGGATCAGCCGGCGCACGCGTTCGAGCACGTCGTGGATGTTGAGCTGCGCCGGCCGCATCATGCTGTGCGAGGTCAGCAGGCGGTTCATCAGGTCTTGCAGGCGGTCGGCCTCGGCGATGATGACCTCGGTGTATTCGCGCAACTGCGGGTCGGCGAGTTCGTGTTCGAGCAGCTGGGCCGAGCCGCGGATGCCGCCGAGCGGGTTCTTGATCTCGTGGGCGAGGTTGCGGATCAGTTCGCGGTTGGCCTGCTGCTGCTGCAGCAATTGCTCCTCGCGGGCGACGCGCAGTTGCGCGTCGATCGGCCGGAACTCCAGCAGCAGCCTGACTCCGGCGGCCTCGACCGGGCTCACCGTGCAGTCGAGGCGGATCGCTTCGGCGTCGGAACGGTGGATGGTCAGGTCTTGGCCAGTGTAGCTCCAGTTCGTGCGCAGCGCGCTGTCGAGCGCCGCGTTCAGGCCCGGCGGCTCGCCGAGCAGGCGCGACAGCGGGGTGCCGAGCAGCTTGCGCTGGCTGATCGCGAACAGGTTCTCGGCGCCGGGGTTGATGTAGCGGATGACGAGCCGCTCATCGACCAGGATGACGGCCGAGGAAAGCAGTTCCAGCCCGGCGAAGGGACCGGAGGCTGGCGGGTGGGTGTGTTGGGCCATGGCTGCTGTCGGTTGTTTGCGGTTTTAACGCAAGAACCGCGCCAGCCCGCCGCTCAGCGCAGGTTGGACATTTCCCGGCGCAGGGCTTCGATGTTGCGCTGGTGCAGTTCGACCTTGTCCTTGAACGGCTGCAGGCGGTCGAGCACTTTCTGGTAGTTGCGCTCGTCGCCGAGGCGCACCGCCTCCTGTTCGGCGAGCTGCTTCTGGGCTTCGGCGAGCGCGCCTTCCTCGCTGGCGAGTTCCTGCTCGAGCACCTTGCGCCGGGTGTCGTCGCGGGCGCGCTGGGTATCGGGGGTGACGCGCGGGAAGGACGAGGGCGAGGTCGACGATGAGCCCGACGGGGCCGCGGCCGGCGCGCGCTGCGGCGCCGGCATCGAGGACACGGGTTGGTCCTGTTGCAGCTGCTTGCAGCCCTTGGCCGCGGTGCGGTCATTGGTGTAGGTCGTGCGGCCGTCGGCGTCGACGCACTTGTAGATTTCGGCGTGGGCGAAGGAGGGGGCGAGCAGGGCGAGGGAGAGCAGCAGCGTGCGCATCGGTTTCATGGCTTTGAGCGGGAATGACGGCTTGCGGCGCCATGTCGTAGGCATGGCCTGGAGAAGCCCGAGCGGTGATTAGACTCCATAAAAAAGGGACGGGCAATGCCCGTCCCCCTTGGTGCGCCCGAGTAATCCGCGGATTACAGGCTGTAGTACATGTCGAACTCGACCGGGTGGGTGGTCACGCGCAGGCGGTTCACCTCTTCGTTCTTCAGTTCGATGTAGGCATCGAGGAAGTCATCCGAGAACACGCCGCCGCGGGTCAGGAACTCGCGGTCCTTGTCGAGCTCGGCGAGCGCCTGGTCGAGGCTGAAGCACACGGTCGGGATCAGCGCGTCTTCTTCCGGCGGCAGGTCGTACAGGTTCTTGTCGGCCGGGTCGCCCGGGTGGATCTTGTTCTGGATGCCGTCCAGGCCCGCCATCATCAGTGCAGCGAAGCACAGGTAGGGGTTGGCGGCGGGGTCCGGGAAGCGCGACTCGATGCGGCGGCCCTTCGGGTTGGCGACGTAGGGGATGCGGATCGAGGCCGAGCGGTTGCGCGCGGAGTAGGCGAGCTTGATCGGCGCTTCGTAGTGCGGCACCAGCCGCTTGTACGAGTTCGTGCCCGGATTGGTGATCGCGTTCAGCGCCTTGGCGTGCTTGATGATGCCGCCGATGTAGTACAGCGCCATTTCCGACAGGCCGGCGTAGCCGTTACCGGCGAACAGGTTCTGGCCGTCCTTCCAGATCGACTGGTGCACGTGCATGCCGGAGCCGTTGTCGCCGACGATGGGCTTGGGCATGAAGGTCGCCGTCTTGCCGTACTGGTGGGCGACGTTGTGCACGATGTACTTCAGGGTCTGCGTCCAGTCGGCGCGCTTGGTGAGCGTGCTGAACTTGGTGCCGATCTCGCACTGGCCGGCGTTGGCCACTTCGTGGTGGTGCACTTCGACCGGGATGCCCACGCCTTCGAGCGCCAGCACCATGGCGGCGCGGATGTCGTTGAGGCTGTCGACCGGGGGCACCGGGAAGTAGCCGCCCTTGACCTTCGGGCGGTGGCCGGTGTTGCCGCCTTCGAACTTGTCGGCGGTGGACCAGGCGGCCTCTTCGGAGATGATCTTGCTGTAGACGCCGGACATGTCGACCGACCATTCGACCGCGTCGAAGATGAAGAACTCGGGCTCCGGACCGAAGAAGGCGGTGTCGCCGATGCCGGTGCTCTTGAGGTAGGCCTCGGCGCGCTTGGCGATCGAGCGCGGGTCGCGGTCGTAGCCCTTGCCGTCGGACGGCTCGACGACGTCGCAGGTCAGCACCAGGGTGGTTTCGTCGTAGAACGGGTCGATGTAGGCCGAGCCGGCGTCCGGCATCAGGATCATGTCGGAAGCCTGGATGCCCTTCCAGCCGGCGATCGAGGAGCCGTCGAAGGGGTGGCCCTGTTCGAAGTGTTCTTCCTCGAAGGCGGAAACCGGCAGACCGACGTGCTGTTCCTTGCCCCGGGTATCGGTAAAGCGCAGGTCGACGAAGCGGACTTCGTTTTCCTGGATCAACTTCATGACATCTTGAGCGTTCATGTTCACTCCTGGTGGATGAGGCGAAATTCGGTTAACGGTCAAACTTCCGTTGGGGCTGACTTAAGCATCAATCGTGCCATGCTGTTGAAACCGTTGCCGTATTGTGCCACAAGGCGGAAAGGCCGCTGTCCGGATAAATTGATGCACCAAAATAGTGCATTGATATTTATTGCGCACCATTACGGTGCACTCTGCTCGAAGAAGTCCACGCGCCGTACGCAGGTCTGGCCGGCGAGCCAGGCTGCGGTGCGCTGTTTGAGTGCATCGCGGTCGGCGGGCGCGGCGTGCGGGCGAAAGAAGGCCTCGACCTCGATGCGGTCGCCCAGGTAGTGGATCTGGATGCGGCGGAGGTCGTCGGCGGTGGGGCCGAGGAGGTCGCGCACCGCCGCCACCACGGTGGCGCGGTCGGGCAGCGGGCCGGGAGGGACGGTCTGCAGGTCGTGGTCGTCCTCGGCGTCGATGTGGACGAGCAGGTCCTGCACCTCGGGGTGGGCGGCGCGCACGCGCAAGTACACAGCGTCGGAGATGTGGTGGCCTTCGGAGACGGTGATGCGCGGATCGACCTGGACGTGGGCGTCGCACAACACGCGGCTGGCCATGCGCCGGGTGCGCAGGTCGTGCACGCCGAGCACCCCCGGAGTGCCGCGGATGGTCTCGCGCAGGCGCGCGAGTTCGGCCTCCGACAGGCCGGTGTCGATCAATTCGCGCACCGCCTGCCAGCCGAGCTTGAGGCCCATGTGCAGGATCAGGAAGCCGACCACCGCGGCGGCGAGCGGCTCGAGAAACGGATAGCCGGCGAGGCTGCCGCCGATGCCGGCGGCGACCACCAGCGACGAAGCCGCGTCCGAGCGCGCGTGCCAGGCGTTGGCCTCGAGCACCGGCGCCTTGAGGCGGCGCGCAGCGGCGAGCGTGTAGCGGAACAAGGCTTCCTTCGCGGCCAGGGTGAACAGCGCCATCGCCAGCGCTGCCGGATGCAGCGCGGGGAGTGCATCCATGTGCTGCAGGCGTTGCCCCGAACTCCACAGGAAGCCCACGCCGACGGCGGCGAGCACGGAGCCCAGGAGCAGCGTGGTGGCGGTCTCGATGCGGCCGTGGCCGTAGGGGTGGTTGCGGTCGGCGGGCTCGGCGCCGCGGCGGCCGGCGATCAGCACGAGCAGGTCGGTGACGAGGTCCGACAGGGTGTGGGCGGCGTCGGCGACCAGGCTGAAGGCGTTGGCGAACAGGCCGATCACAATCTGGCCGACGGTCAGCACCGAGTTGGTCAGGATCGCGGCCAGCGCGGCGCGCTGGATGCCGCGGCTGCGGTCCGCAGTGGCGGGGCCGGCGGCGGGAGGAGGATGGCGGTCCGGGAGGCGCATGTCTGGGCCGGAGGTAGAGGATATACTTGGCGTTCCTCTGAATTCTAGCCGGATGTCGTCATGGGTACCCTTTCCGATCTGCTCGCACTCGCCCGGCAGCGGGCCAGCGACCTGAACCTTCCCTATGCGGGCGCGCTGACGCCGGCCGAAGCCTACGAGGTGTGGCAGCTCGCACCGGGGGCGAAGCTGGTCGATGTGCGCACCGGCGCCGAGCGCGCCTGGGTCGGTCAGGTGCCGGGCGCGGTCGAGCTCGAGTGGCTGAGCTGGCCGGGCAGCCAGCAGAACCCGGCGTTCGTCGCGCAACTGCGCCAGCAGGTCGATCCGGAGGCGCTGGTGATGTTCCTGTGCCGTTCCGGCGGGCGTTCCGACGCCGCCGCCCGGGCCGCGCAGGCCGCCGGCTACACCAGCTGCTACAACGTGCTCGAAGGTTTCGAAGGCGACCGCGACGCCAACGGCCACCGCAACCGCATCGGCGGCTGGCGCCACGCCGGGCTGCCCTGGAAGCAGGGCTGACGCAGCGGCCTGCCCGCGCCCGGGGTGCAACCCTGGCGGCGCGGCGGGGTCGGAATCACATCCTCATCAGGTTTTCGCACCATGCAAGTAGCTCCCATCAGCTTCGACCGTTTCAACGCCCTCGCCGACGACGAGGCGCAGGCACGCATCCGCGCCGCGCGCGCGCGCCTTGGCGAGCGCGCCGTGCTGCTGTGCCACCACTATCAGCGCGCCGACGTCTATCAGCACGCCGACCTCACCGGCGATTCGCTCAAGCTCGCGCGTCTGGCGTCGCAGACCGATGCCGAATTCATCGTGTTCTGCGGCGTGCACTTCATGGCCGAAGTCGCCGACATCCTGTCCAAGCCGGCGCAGATCGCCATCCTGCCCGACCTCGCCGCCGGCTGTTCGATGGCCGACATGGCCAACCTCGCCAAGGTCGAGCGCTGCTGGCGCGAGCTCACCGAGGTGCTCGGCGAGCCCGACGAACTCATCACCCCGGTGACCTACATCAACTCGGCCGCCGATCTCAAGGCCTTCTGCGGCGAGCACGGCGGCATCGTGTGCACCTCGACCAACGCCCCCACCATCCTCGACTGGGCGTTCGCCCAGCGCGACAAGGTGCTGTTCTTCCCCGACCAGCACCTGGGGCGGTGGACCGGCTACAAGAAGGGCATTCCGCTCGAGCAGATGGTGGTGTGGGACCCCGATCTCGAATACGGCGGCCTCACCCCGGAGCAGATCCGCAAGGCCAAGGTGCTGCTGTGGAAGGGGCACTGCTCGGTGCACCAGATGTTCCAGGAAAGCCACATCCGCCGCTGGCGCATGCAGCACCCGGACGGGTTGGTGATCTCGCACCCCGAGAGCAGCCTGGAGGTGTGCCAGAACTCCGACTACGTCGGCTCCACCGAGTACATCATCAACACCATCGCCGCGGCGCCGCCGAACACGCGCTGGCTGGTGGGCACCGAACTGAACCTGGTCAACCGCCTCGCCGAGGAGATGAAGCCGCAGGGCAAGATCGTGCAGTTCATGGCGCCCACCGTGTGCATGTGCTCGACCATGCAGCGCATCGACCCGCAGCACCTCGCGTGGACGCTGGAGAACCTCGCCGACGGCAAGGTGGTGAACCGGATCAGCGTGCCCGAGCATGAGGCCGCGCTCGCGCGCGTGGCGCTCGACCGCATGCTCGCGGTGTCGTGAGCGGCGCCGGGCCCCGCGGGTCATGAAGCTGCGCATCTGCACCTACAACATCCACAAGGGCTTCTCGCAGTTCAATCGCCGCATGGTGGTGCATGACCTGCGCGAGCGCCTGCGCAGCCTGGATGTCGATCTGGTGTTCCTGCAGGAGGTGCAGGGCCTGCACCTGCGCCACTCGGCGCGCCACGCCGACTGGCCGGTGCGCCCGCAGCACGAGTTTCTCGCCGAGGACGTGTGGCACCAGACCGCCTATGGCGGCAACGCGGTGTATGACCACGGCCATCACGGCAACGCCATCCTGAGCCGGCACGCGATCCTGTCGATGGCCAACCAGGACGTCTCCGATCACCGCTTCGAGCGCCGCGGCCTGCTGCACTGCGAGGTCTCGCTGCCCGGGCTCGAATCGCCGGTGCATTGCGTCTGCGTCCATCTCGGGCTGATGGCCGGCAGCCGCCGCCGCCAGATGCAGGCGCTCGCCGAGCGCATGGAGCAACTGGCGCCCGGCGACACGCCGCTGATCGTCGCCGGCGATTTCAACGACTGGCGCAACCACGCCGACGAACTCATCGGCCGCCGCCTGCGCCTGGTCGATGCCTTCGGCCGGCAGCATCCGCCGCGCAGTTTCCCCAGCACACTGCCCTTCTTCCGCCTCGACCGCATCTACGTGCGCGGCTTTCGCGTGCGCGACGCGCGTGTCCATTTCGGCCGTCCATGGTCGCAGATTTCCGACCACGCCGCGCTGACCGCGGATCTGGAGCTGGCGCATTGAGCGCCTTCGTCTCCGGCAACGCGGTTGCGCTGCTGGAGAACGGGGCGGCGTATTTCCCGGCGCTGGAAGCGGCGCTCGACGCCGCCGAGCGTGAGGTCTTCCTGCAGAGCTACATCTTCAACGACGACGGCACCGGCCGCCGCATCGCCGCCGCGCTGTCGCGCGCGGCCTTGCGCGGGGTCGCGGTGCGGGTGATGGTCGACGGCTTCGGCGGGCGCGTGTTCGTCAACCGCCTGATGCCGCTGCTGCTCGCCGACGGCGTGCAGGTGCTGATCTACCGCCGCGAGCTGCGCCTGCTGTGGCTGCGCCGCCACCGCCTGCGGCGCCTGCACAGCAAGGTCGCGGTGATCGACGGCCGCGTTGCCTTCGTCGGCGGTATCAACATCATCGACGACTACGACCGCGGCGGGCCGGTGCATCCGCGCTACGACTATGCGGTGCGCGTCGAAGGGCCGCTGCTCGCGCCGATCACCGCTTCCGCGCAGCGCCTGTGGCGACTGGTGGCGTGGGCGAGCTTCCGGCGGCGGCAGCGGGCGCCGCTGCGCGCGCTGCCGCAGGCGCAGCCGGCGGGGCGGATCCGCGCCGCTTTCCTGATCCGCGACAACCTGCGCCATCGCCATGACATCGAGGACGCCTATCTCGCGGCGATCGCCGGCGCGCGCCACGAGGTGCTGATCGCCTGCGCCTACTTCTTTCCCGGGCGGCGCTTTCGCCAGGCGCTGGTCGAGGCCGCGGGGCGGGGGGTCAAGGTCACGCTGTTGCTGCAGGGGCTCGCCGACCATCCGGTGCAGGCCTATGCGACGCGGGCGCTCTATCCGCATCTGCTCGGTCACGGCATCCGCCTGTTCGAGTACCACCGCAGTTATCTGCACGCCAAGGTCGCGGTCATCGACCGGCGCTGGGCGACGGTGGGGTCGAGCAACATCGATCCGTTCAGCCTGCTGCTCGCGCGCGAGGCCAATGTCTTTGTGGACGACCGTGGCTTCGCCGGCCAGCTGCGGCGCAGCCTGTTGCGGGCGATCGCCGAAGGCGGGGTCGAGCTCGGCCGCGCCGGCCGCCACCGCCTGCCGGCGTTGCGCCGGCTGCTCACCTGGGCGGCGTATCAACTCGTGCGCATGGCGATCGGCCTCGCCGGCTACGGCGGGCGGCACTGAGCCGCGCCGGCGGGGCGTTCAGCGGCGGGCCGCGGGCAGGTGCGGGGTCATGCGCTTGGCCGAGATCACGCCGGTATTGACCCCGACCAGGTTGAGGCCGCCGAACAGGCGGGCGTACTCGATCTTCACGCAGCGGTCCATGACCACGTCGAGGCCGGCGGCTTCGGCGCGCGCCGCGGCTTCCGGCACGATCACACCGAGCTGCAGCCACAGGCAGCGCGCGCCGATCGCGATCGCGTCGTCGACGATGGGGCCGACGTCTTCGGGCTTGCGGAACACATCGACCATATCCACCGGGCCGGGAATGTCGCGCAGGTTCGGATAACACTTCTCGCCGAGCACTTCCTCATAGGCCGGATTGACCGGGACGATGGTGTAGCCGCGGGCCTGCATGTACTTGGCGGCGAAATAGCTCGGCCGGCTCCAGTTGGCCGACAGCCCGACCACGGCGATGCGGCGGGTCTGCTGCAACACCCGGCGCAGGCCGGCGATGTCGTCGATCATGGTGTGTCCTCAGTACGGGTCGGGGGCGATGGCCTGGCGCTGCCGTGGCACGCGCGCCAGCGCCCAGTGTGCGCGGGCCCACGCCCACACCTCGGGCAGGGTGGCGGTGGCGAGCGCCCGCGGCGGATTCTGGCCGAGAAAGGCGAGCGCCGCCACCAGCGCGACGGCGGGCGACTGATCGTCGATGGCGCGCGCCAGGGTCTGCTTGGAGAGCTTCTCGCCGCGCGCGTTGGTGGCCACCGGCAGATGGGCGTAGGCCGGATGCGGCAGGCCGAGCAGGGTCTGCAGGTGGATCTGGCGCGCGCTCGAGTCGAGCAGGTCGGCGCCGCGCACGACGTGGGTGACGCCGGCTTCGGCGTCATCGACCACCACGGCGAGCTGATAGGCGAAGAGGCCGTCTGCGCGCAGCACCACGAAGTCGCCGACCTCGGCGGCGAGGTCTTCCACCTGCACGCCCTGGACGGCGTCGTCGAAGCGGATCGTGCCCTCCGCGCGCACCCGCCAGGCGCGTGCGCTGCGCCCCGGCGCGAGGCCGTCGCGGCAGGTGCCGGGGTAGCGCCGCGAGCCGTCGCGGGTGAGTGCGGAGTCGGCCAGTTCGCGCCGCGTGCACGCGCACGGGTAGGCGTGGCGGTCGCGCTTGAGGCGTTCGAGGGCGGCGGCGTAGGCCGCGCCGCGCCGGCTCTGCCAGGTCGCCTCGCCGTCCCAGTCGAAGCCGAAACGCTCCAGGGTGGCGAGGATGGCGTCGGCGGCACCCGGCACCGTGCGCGAGGTGTCCACGTCTTCGATACGCAGCAGCCAGCGCCCGTTGGCGCGGCGCGCGTCGAGATAGCTGCCCACCGCGGCGACCAGCGAGCCGAAGTGCAGCGACCCGCTCGGCGACGGTGCGAAGCGGCCGACGTAGGGCGCCGGTCGCCGCTCAGTCGGGCTCATGGGCGGCGCTGTCATCGGTGCTCGCCGACTCGCCGGCATCGAGGCCGGCCAGGGTGCGCGCCGCCTTCGCGGTCTGCTCGACGGCGCGCCGCAGCAGGCTGGCCAGGCGCAGCCAGTCCTGCATGCGGCGGATGTCGAGACGGGCGTGGGCACCGGCGGTGAGCAGCGCTTCCTTGAGCCGGGCGTAGGCGGCCTCCGCTTCTTCCAGGCGCACTTCGGCGGCAGCGGCATGGAAGTCGGGGGCGAGCGGGTCGGCGCTCGCCGCGAGCGCGCCGGCGGCAGCGCGGAACGCCGCGAGCGCGGGGCCGATGTCGGGGTCGGCGATGGTGCCGAGTTCGGCGCCGAGCGTGGTGGTCTGCAGCGCCGCGGCGCTCGCGTTCTGCTGGTATTGCAGCGCGCGCAGGCTGCGGGCGAGGGCATCGACCAGGGCCGGCGGCAGTGAGGTCGCGGTGATGCGGCTGCTGTAGCCGCCGATCGCGCCGGCGAGCGCTTCGAGGGTGGCGCCATGGCGTGTCACCGCTTCGGCGTCGACCGGGTGGGCGACCGCGCTGGCGAGCGCGCTCGCGGTCAGCGCCTGGGTGCGGCCGAGCTCCATGCGCAGCGCGCGCAGGGCGAGGTCGGGCACGCTCGCGGAGTTGGCGTCGAGGTGGCGCGGGCGCGCCGCCTCTTCTTCGCGGCTGACGAAGCGCGCGGCGAGAAAGCGCTGCATCGGCGGCCCGATCGGCACCATCAGCAGCACGCCGAGGACGTTGAACACGGTGTGGAACATGGCGATCGTCAGCGCCGGCGATTCAGGCTGCTCCAGCCACGCGCGCAGCGCGTCGAGGAGCGCGATCAGCGCCGGCAGCAGCAGGAACGCGACGATGCCGGTGACGACGTTGAACAGCACGTGGGCGGCGGCCAGCCGGCGCGCGTTTGAGGTGGCGCCGATCGCCGCGAGGATGGCGGTCGACGTGGTGCCGACGTTGGTGCCGATCACCATCGCGCATGCCGCCTCGGTGCTCAGCAGGCCGCCGTGGGCGGCGGTGATGATGATCGCGACCACCGCACTGGAGGCCTGCATCAACACGGTGAGCGCGGCGCCGATCGCGGCGAGCACGAGCCAGCCGCCGACCCCTGGGGAGATGTACTGGCCGAGGTCGAGCCCGGTGCCGACCGCGGCGAAGGTCGATTTCAGCTCGTCGAGGCCGAGAAAGAGCAGGCCGAAGCCGGTGAGCGCGCGCCCCAGCGAACGCGAGCGCAGGGTGGGGCCGCCGAGCATGAGGGCGACGCCGATGCCGACGAAGGGCAGGGCGAAGGCGTCGATGCGAAAGCCGAAGCCGAGCGCGGTCACCAGCCACACGTTCATCGTCGACCCGAGGTTGGAGCCGAACACCACCCACAGCGCGTTCTGCAGGGTCAGCAGGCCGGTATTGACGAAGCCGATCGAGGTCACCGTGACCGCGGTCGACGACTGCACCAGCGCGGTGATCAGCACGCCCGCGGCCAGTCCGCGCGTGGCGGTCGAGGTGCCGCGTTCGAGCAGGCTCTCGAGCGCACGGCCGGCGGCGAGCTTGAGGCCCTCGGTCAGCATGTGGATGCCGAGCAGGAAAAGGCCGATGCCGCCGAGCAGGCCGGTGGCGATGGCGAAGGTCGAGAGCGGGGCAGGTTCCATGGCGGTGGGCGCAGCGTGCGGACGGGTTGGCGCGCGCAGCGCCGGCGGTCAGGCAGACCGTCCCGGCGCGCACGCGTGGTCGGCCGATTGTAGCCGCCGTTGCCGTCCGCTCAGCGTTCGTGCGCGTCGCGCCACTCGCGCAGGGCGGCCAGGGTGTCGTCGAGGCTGTCGACGACGCGGATGCCGGGGAGGCGGCGCTGGCGTCCCTTGAGCGCGGCACCGCCGGCCCACAGCGCGATGTCCGCGGACAGGGCGGCGCGCAGCTCGAGCAGGCCGTCGATCGCCAGGCGCTGCGGGTAGGCGGCGCTGAACGACAGGCCGACGATGTCGAAGCCGCCGCCGGCCGCCGCCTGGCGGATGTCGGCGAGCGGCGTGCGCGTGCCCAGCGATACGCAGTGCGCGCCTTCCGGCGCGAGGGTGGCTTCGGCCATCAGCAGGCCGAGGACGTGGTACTCGTCGGGAAAGGTGGTGAGCAGGATGCGCGGCCGGCCGGCGCTGTTGGAGTGGGTGCCGATGGCGCTGCGCAGCACGTTCTGCACCTGCTCGGTGTAGAGGTGCTCCTCGCTGACGTCGATCTCGCCGCGCAGCCAGGCCTCGCCCACCGCCTCGCTGAGCGGGGCCACGGTTTCCGCGGCGAAGCGCTGCAGGCCCTGCTTCATCAGCAGCTGGCGCAGCGCGGCGGCAAGCTCGACGTGATGGCGCAGGCGGACGTAGCGCAACAGCTCGGTTTCCGGCCCGGCTTCCGGCGGCGCCGTGTCGCGCGGGCAGGATTCGGCGAGCAGGGCCTGCAGCGTGTCGGGGTCGGCGGCCACCACTTGCGACGGCCGGCGACCCTGGTCGATCAGGCGGCGGACCAGGCGCAGGCGCTCGACCTGCTCCGGCGGGTAGAGGCGTTCGCCGTTGGCGTCGCGCGCAGGGGCCGGAAAGCCGTAGCGGCGCTCCCAGACGCGCAGGGTGTCCTTGGCGATGCCGGTGTCGCGCTCCACCGCGGTAATGCCGAGAGCGCCTTCGATACAGAGCGGGGTCTTCATTTTGTCCAGGACAAATTCTTGACGGCGGGTTTCATTGGGTCTACCTTAGGTCCATCGATATGCGTTGTCCAGGACAAGGCAAATGTGCCCTCAATTATCCCACAGTGCCTGCAGGAAACCCGGGTGGTCCTTGCCGTTCGCATCCGGCACGGCGCTCGCCGCCGCGTTCGCCACCTCCGTGGCGCTCGCCGCGGGGCGTCCGGAGGTTTCGCCGCAGGCCGTTGATGTCGTGGACAACGCCGCGCTCTCATCGACCGCTGCGATGATCTTCGTGCATCGCCAGATGCTCGTTTCGCCGGTGCCGCGCGCCGCTGCAGCTCAGGAGCACGCTCATGGATCTGAATGAAGGCCGGACCGCGATCCTCGGCGGCGTGCCGCGCATCGCGGTGGTCGGCGCCGGCATCGCCGGCCTCTCCACCGCCTGGCTGCTGTCGCGCCACGCCCGGGTCACGCTGTTCGAGGCGGGCGATTACCTGGGCGGCCACACCCACACCATCGACGTCCGCGTCGACGGCGTGAGCCATCCGGTCGACACCGGCTTTCTGGTGTTCAACCGGCGCACCTACCCCAACCTGTGCGCGCTCTTCGAATGCCTCGGGGTGGAGGCGGTGGAGAGCGAGATGAGTTTTGCGGTGAGCCTCGCGCACCCCGACCTCGAATGGGCGGGCAGCGATCTCGGCACCTTGTTCGCGCAGCGCCGCAATCTGCTGCGGCCGGCCTTTCTCGGCATGGTGCGCGACATCCTGCGCTTCAACCGCGAGACCACGCGCATGGCGCAGCGCGGCAGCGTGCCGGCGTGCACCCTGGGCGAGCATCTGGCCCGCGCCGGCTACGGCGCCGCGTTCCGCGACTGGTACCTGCTGCCGATGGCGGCGGCGATCTGGTCGTGCCCGACGCGCACCATGCTCGACTACCCGCTCGCCACTTTCGTCCGCTTCTGTCACAACCACGGCCTGCTGCAGATCCTCGACCGCCCGCAGTGGCTTACCGTGCGCGGCGGCGGCCGCCGCTACGTGGAACGCCTCGCCGCCGCGCTCGACGACGTGCGCGTGGCGACGCCGGTCGGCGCGGTGGTGCGCGACCACGACGGGGTGCGGGTGTGGGCCGGCGGCGAGGCGGAGCGCTTCGACGAGGTCGTGTTCGCCTGCCACAGCGACCAGACCCTGGCGCTCCTCGGTGCCGATGCCAGCGCCGAGGAACGCCGCATCCTCGGCGCCGTGCGCTACCAGGACAACGTCGCCGTGGTGCATACCGACCCGGCCTTGCTGCCGGCGCGCCGGCGCCTGTGGTCGGCGTGGAACTACCTCGGGGGAGAGGCCGGCGCCGACGAGGAGGGCGCACGGCCGGTGTCGGTCAGCTACCTGATCAACCGTCTGCAGCCGCTGCCGTTCTCGACGCCGGTCGTCGTGTCGCTGAACCCGTTCCGCGCCCCCGCGCCCGACAAGGTGCTGCGCACCGTGCATTACGCCCATCCGGTGTTCGACCGCGGCGCGATCGAGGCCCAGGCCGCGCTGCCGGCGATCCAGGGGCGGCGGCGGACCTGGTTCGCGGGGGCGTGGACCGGCTACGGCTTCCACGAGGACGGGCTGAACTCGGCGATCGCGGTCGCCGAGCGTCTCGGCGCCGTGCTGCCCTGGCGCGACCGTGCCGCCTCGCCGGCGCTGACGGCATGAACGCGCCCATCGACGCCGCCTTCGGCACCGCCGCCGGTGTCGCCGTGCCCGGTCCGCTCGAACCCGCGGTGTGCTTCGGCGCGGTGACCCACGAGCGCGTCGCCGGTGCGCACAACCGCTTCGTCTATCCGAGCGCGTTCCTGCGCCTGCCGCTGTCGCGGCTCGACCAGATCCGCGCGCCGCTGCTCGGCATCGACCGCCTGCGGCCGTTCGCCGTGCTCAGCCGCGATCACGGCGCGCGCGACGGCTCGCCGCTGCTGCCGTGGCTGCGCGCGCTGCTGCGCGAGCACGGCCTCGACGGCGTGTGCGACGGCGAGGTCATGCTCCACACCATGCCGCGCATGCTCGGCTACGTGTTCAATCCGGTCAGCTTCTGGCAGTGCCACGACCGCGAGGGGCGCCTGCGGGTGGTGCTCGCCGAGGTCAACAACACCTTCGGCGAGCGCCACAACTACCTCGTCCATCACCCCGACTGCCGCCCCATCCTGCCTGGTGACACGCTTGCCGCGACCAAGGTGTTCCACGTCTCGCCGTTCTTTCCGGTGCGCGGCGAATACCGCTTCCGCTTCGAGAGCCGCGGCGCCGTGCATGGGGTCGCGATCGATTATCTGGACGGCGGCGCGCTGCAACTCGCCACCCGCGTCGCCGGCCGCGCGCAGGCCCTCGACGGGCGCGCGCTGGCGCGCTGGCTGGCGCGCCATCCGTTCATGACCCTGGGCGTGATCGCCCGCATCCACTGGCAGGCGTTGCGCCTTGCCGCGCGGCGGGTGCATTTCCATCGCAAGCCCGCGCCGCCCACCGAGGAGACCACCCGATGAACGCCCGCGACCACGCCCTGACCTTGCCCGCCCTGCGCCGCGCCGAGCGGGTGCCGCGCGCCACCCTGCTCGCCCTCGACATGCTCGACCGCATCGACGGCGGCGCGCTCGGCGTCGATCTGCCCGGCGGCCTGCATCTGCATCTCGGCCACGGCAAGCCGGCGGCCCACCTGCAGGTGCACGACCACGCGGTATTCGCCGAGACGCTGGCGCGCGGCGACATCGGGTTCGCCGAGGCCTACATGGACGGGTTGTGGGACAGCGACGATCCGTCCGCGCTGCTCACCCTGCTCGCGAACAACCGCGAGGTCCTCGATGCGGCGATCCGCGGCCGCGTGCTGCGTCTGCTCGGCCACCGTCTCGCGCATCTGCTCAACGCCAACACGCGGCGCCGGGCACGGCGCAACATCGAGGCCCACTACGACCTCGGCAACGATTTTTACGCCCTGTGGCTGGACCCGACGATGACCTACTCGGCGGCGCTGTTCGCCGGCGACGACGAAGCGGACACGGCGGATGCCGCCGGGGTGCTTGCCGCGGCGCAACTGTGCAAGTACCGCCGCATCCTCGAGCGCCTCGCGCCGCAGCCCGGGCAGACCGTGCTCGAGATCGGCTGCGGCTGGGGCGGCTTCGCCGAAGTGGCGGCGACCGAGTTCGGCTGCCGGGTGCTCGGCCTCACCCTGTCGCCGGCCCAGCTCGCGTTCGCGCGCGAACGCGCGGTGCGCGGCGCCTATGCCGACCGTGCGCGCTTCGAGCTGTGCGACTACCGCGACGTGCGCGGGCAGTACGACCACATCGTGTCGATCGAGATGCTCGAGGCCGTGGGCGAGCGCTACTGGCCGGTGTATTTCGCGCGCATCGCCGAGCTGCTCAAGCCCGGCGGGCGCTGCGCGGTGCAGACCATCACCATCGCCGATGCGCTGTTCGCGCGCTACCGGCGCGGCACCGACTTCATCCAGCGCCACATCTTTCCGGGCGGCATGCTGCCCAGTCCGGCGGCGCTGCGTCGGGGGGCGGGCCGCGCCGGGTTGGCGATCGCCGACGACTTCGCCTTCGGCCGCGATTACGGCCGCACCCTGGCGCACTGGCAGCGCGCGTTCATGGCCCGAGCCGGCGAGGTGCGCGAACTCGGCTTTCCCGAGCGCTTCATGCGCATGTGGCGCTTCTACCTCGCCTACTGCGAGGCCGGTTTTGTGAGCGGCGACATCGACGTGCATCAGTACGTCTTCGAGCACGCCGCGGCGCGGGCGGGGTGAGCGATGCGCGCCCTGCGTCGCCTGCTGGGGGGCTTGTGTGCCGCGCTGCTGTTCGCTGGCGGGCAGCCGGCCGCCGCCGAGCGCGCCACCGGCCCGGGCGCGGCGCTGCCG
>JAEWVQ010000029.1 GCA_023459095.1 Pseudomonadota bacterium
GCGCCAGGCCAAGGTCGCGGGCGTCATGAGCCCCTCGTTCCGCTGCCGCAGATGCGGGCAGTTTCAACGCGCCTGCGGCAGAAAGCAGGTGGTTCGAGGAAGCCCGCGATATGGCTACCACTGCGCCCACTGCGTCCGGGTCGGGCAGGGCGGGTGAAATGCCCGTTGCCGGGGCCCGTGGCATTGCGGCATTCCGGCTCGCGTGCGGAATGCCCGTCACCCCCGGCGATGCGGACCGGGGCCTGCCGCCCCGGTGAGTGCGGCCATCAGCCGTTGGTGCGCGAGCAGCACGAGCAGGACGGCGCCCCCCAGGCCGAGGGCTGCGCCGAGCAGGGCGGGCTCCGGGAGCGCGAAGCCGAACAGGCGCCGAACCGGAGCCACCAGCAGGACCGCGGCGAGTAGCGCCACGATCGTCAGGACCATGCCCCACAAGGCGCGGTTGCGCACCTGCAGCGCAGCCCTGAAACTGCCTTGGAGCGACCGGTTCGCCAGGATCAGCGAGACATTCGAGGCAATCAGGGCGACGAAGGCCGCCGCGCGCGCCGTTTCCTCCGGCAGCGCCGCGTGCAGCAGCCCGCCGTAGAAACCGCCGACCAGCAGCAGGACGATGCCGCCTTGCAGCAGGCTCTGGACGATCATCGAGGGCGAGAACAGCGGCGCCGACGGATCGCGGGGCGGGCGTTCCATCAGGTCCGGCTCCTCGTCCTCGGCCTCGAACACGATGGAGCAGACCGGATCGATCACGATCTCGAGGAAGGCGATGTGCATCGGCGTGAACATCAGCGGCCAGCCGACGAGCATGGGAATCAGGGTCAGACCGGCGATGGGCACATGCACCGCGAACACGAAGCGCGAGGCCTTGAGCAGGTTGTCGTAGATCCGCCGCCCCAGGCGGACGGCGTGGACGAGGGTGCCGAAGTCGTCGTCGAGCAGCACCAAGGATGACGCTTCCCGGGCGACGTCGGTGCCGCGGCTGCCCATGGCGATGCCGATGTGGGCGGCCTTGAGGGAGGGGGCGTCATTGACGCCGTCGCCGGTCATCGCGACCACCGCGCCGGTGGCCTTGAGCGCCTGGACGATGCGCAGCTTGTGCTGTGGGGCCACGCGTGCAAACACCGTCGTGGTGGCCACGGCCCGTTGCAGGGCGGCATCGTCCAGGCTGGCGACCTCGTCGCCGAGCAGCAATCCGGCATCGCCGTCGATGCCCGCCTGACGGGCAATCGCGCGCGCGGTGCCGGGGTGGTCGCCGGTGATCATCACCACCCGAATGCCTGCGCGCCGGCACTCCTCGACCGCGCGCGGAACGGTGTCCCGCAGCGGGTCGGCGAGGGCGACGAGGCCGAGCAGACGGAAGTCGAAGTCCTCCTGGCTGGCCGGCCACCGGCTGCCGTGAAAGCGGGCGGAGGCCACCGCCAGCACGCGCATGCCGCGTCCGGCCAGGGCGCCGGCCTCGCTCAGCACCTGCGCGCGCAGGGCTTCCGGCAGCTTGCACAGGCCGACGATGCTCTCGGGGGCGCCTTTGGCGGCGACGGTGTGATCGGCCTGGTCCGCCATGCGCCACACATGCGACATGACCGGCAGGGATGGGCTCAGGCTGTACTCGTGCACCAGGGCGGGTTTGGCGGCAAGGGGGGGCAGGCAGGACTGCGCGAGCGCATGGAATGCCCGCTCCATCGGATCGAACGGTGCTTCCTCGCAGGCGAGCACGCCATGGCGCAGCAGGGCCTGAAACGGAGCGCCCAGACCGCCCGGGTCGCCGTCTGCGGCCTGCCAGCGTACCGGGCCGTCGGGCGGGAAGCACACCAGCGCTTCGATCGCCATCCGGTTCCGCGTGAGCGTGCCCGTCTTGTCGGTGCACAGGACCGTCGCGGCCCCCAGGGCTTCGATCGTTGCCGCGCGGCGCGTCAGCACGCGGTGCTGCGACAGGCGCCAGGCGCCCATGGCCATGAACACGGTGAGGATCAGGAGGAACTCCTGGGGCAGCATCGACATCGCCATCGTGATGCCGGCCAGCGTCGCGCCCAGTCCGTCGCCCTGGGTCCAGAAGAAGAGGAGGCCGACGGCGACGCTCACCACCAGCCCCAGCACGGAGAACCAGCGCACGAGTTGCCGCGTCTGCCGGTGCAGCGGCGTCGATTCGGGAGCGATGGTGCCGAGCACGCTGCCGATGCGCCCGATCTCGCTGCGTGCGCCGGTGGCCGTGACCGCCGCCACCGCCCGTCCAGCCACCACCATCGTGCCCGCGTAGACGCGGTCCGGCGGCGTCGCGCAAGGGGCTCCCGCGTCGTTCGCGACATGCTTGGTCACCGCCAGGGACTCACCGCTGAGCAGCGATTCGTCCACGGCGAGATCGTTGCTCGACAGCAGGCGTGCGTCGGCCGGCACGCGATCCCCCTCGGCCAGTTCGATGACATCTCCGGCCACCAGCTCGCGGCCGGCCACGCGGGCGGGCACGCCGTCCCGCCAGACCAGGGCGCGAGGGCTGGTCATGTCGCGCAGGGCTTCGAGCACGCGTTCGGTGCGACGCTCCTGCACCAGGGTGATGGTCACGATGACGGCTAGGAAGGCCAGCAAGACCGTGGCTTCCGCGCGGTCGCCGAGGAAGAAGTAGATGGCCACCGCAGCTGCGAGCAGCTCGAACATCGGCTCGCGCGCGACCTCCAGCAGGATGTGCCACGAAGTGCGGCGCGGCGCCCGGGGCAGTTCGTTGGGGCCGTCGAGCGCGAGCCGGCGTGCGGCCTCTTCGCTACTGAGTCCGGCGCAGGAAGCGGGGTCGGCGGGGCGCATCGACGCAGCACTTTGCAGGGTGGTCCGCGTGGTCGCGGAGGGAGTCGATCGCGGTGCTCTCCTTGCCGGAGAGCGCCCGCTCGATCAGACCGTTGATCGACCCCGGCATCCGTTTCCGGCCTCGGCGCAGGAGGGAGCGGGCGCCCCTTCCGCTGCGGGTGGATGGGAGAACCGCGGACAGGGCGCCGCGCTCGATCATTGCGGCGATCCTTGCGGCGCCTGCGGTGCCCTCTGTACCGGGGCATCGGGGGAAAAGGCCCACAGTGCGTGGCGGTCGATCTCCATTCGGTAGTGTGTTTCCAGGGCGTCCAGTTGGGCCAGCCGGGCATCCCGTTCGGCGTTGAAGGCGAGGCGGCGGCCGGCCAGCATTTCCGCCAGACCGAGTTCGCCCAGCTCGTAGGCACGGGTCTGCAACTGGGCCGCCTTGGTCATCCGGGTGGCGGCTTCCCGGCTGGCTTCCCAGGCCTGCCAGGCGCCCCGGGCCTGTTGCCAGGCGGCACGGGCGGCGGCGCGGGTTTCGCGCAGCACCTGGGCTTCCCGTTCGCTGGCGATACTGGCTTCGGCCCGGGTCCGGTCGGCTTCGGCCTGGCGGGCGCTGCCGCCCAGGGGAATGGTCAGGGTGAGGCCGAGCAGGCGGTCCTCGCCGTCCTTTTCCCGGGCAACCCGGACCCCCACGGTGGGGTCGGCGAGCCGTTCCCGGTCGGTGCGCTGCACCTGCAGCCGGCTGCGGCTGGATTCCAGCCGGGCCAGGCGCAGGGCGGGTTCCTGGGTCAGGAGCGCTTCTTCCCACTCCTCCAGGCTGCCCGCGATGGGTTGCGGCGCCGGCAGGCTCACCTGTTCCGGCAGGGGCAGGCCGGGGAACAGTTGCTGCAGCCTTTCCCGGGCCGCGAGCAGCTCGGCTTCCCGGGTCCGGTGTTCGGCCTGCATCTGGGCGAAGGCTGCTTCCATCTGCAGGCTTTCCAGTTCCGAGGCGTCGCCCAGTTCCCGGCGGCGGGTCATGGCGCGGTTTTCCTTTTCCAGGCTGGCCCGGGCTTCTTCGACCTGCACCAGGCGTTCCCGGGCGCGCAGCCAGGCGAACCAGGTTTCCAGCAGCAGCCGGGCGCCGCCGTGCAGGCGTTCTTCCGCCGCTGCTTCGGCCAGGGCCCGCTGCTCCTGGCCGAGCTGGCTGTCCAGGGCGGCCTTGCCGGGCAGGCGCCAGGCCCGCTCCAGCCCCACGGCCCAGTCCCGGGTGCGGCTGTCCGGCCCGCCGGCCTCGTCCCGGGTGCGGCGGCGCTGGCCTTCAAGGGTCACGGCCCATTCGTGGGGGCCGGCTTCGAGCTGGCGCTGCCGGGCTTCGCCCTGGGCGATTTCGCCCTGTCCGGCCCGCACCGAGGGCAGGTCCAGCAGGGCCTGGCGCACGGCGGCTTCGGGGGGCAGGGCCGGCCCGGCCTGGACGGGCAGGGCTCCCCAGGCGGCCAGCAGCAGGGAAAGCAGGAGGGGACGGCGCATCATGCCAGCCTCCCATGGGCCAGCACCGGGGTCAGCCAGTAGTAGAAATTGGCCCCGGGGAACTGCTCGCGCAGCAGGGCGAGGAGGGCGTCGGCCTTTTCCCGGTTGCTGCATACCGTGTCCAGGCGCTTCCGGCGCACATGGCCGCAGACCAGTTCGTCGGCTTCCACCAGCTGGATGGAACTGCCGTGGCCTTCCGCCGCCATGGAGGAGAAGCCGGCGGTCAGGTCCGGTCGGGCCAGCAGGGCGTCGGCCACGGCCTCTTCGAGTTCGTGGGGCACGATCAGGGTGAGGAGCAGGGGGGCGTCAGACATGGGCAGCCTCGCGGAAAGGGGTTGGGGGTCTCAGGCCGAAGCGGCGGTAGAGGATGGGCAGGATCAGCAGGGTGAGCAGGGTGGAGGTCACCAGCCCGCCGATCACGACGATGGCCAGGGGGCGCTGCACTTCCGAGCCGGGACCGCTGGCGAACAGCAGCGGCACCAGACCCAGGGCGGCAATGCTGGCGGTCATCAGCACCGGGCGCAGGCGGCGCTTGGCGCCTTCCACCACCACCTGGCCGATGGGCATGCCGGTGGCCAGCAGCTGGTTGAAGTAGCTGACCATCACCACCCCGTTCAGCACGGCGATGCCGAGCAGGGCGATGAAGCCCACGGAGGCGGGCACAGAGAGGTATTCGCCCGCCAGCAGCAGGGAAAACACGCCGCCCACCAGGGCGAAGGGGATGTTGGAGAGCACCAGCACCGCCTGGCGCACCGAGCGGAAGGTGGAAAAAAGCAGGAAGAAGATCAGCGCCAGGGCCATGGGCACCACCACCGCCAGCCGGGCGGCGGCCCGCTGCTGGTTCTCGAACTGGCCGCCCCAGGCGACGCGGTAGCCGGGCGGCAGCTGGACGCTGCTTTCCACGGCCTGGCGGGCGTCTTCCACGAAGCCCACCAGGTCCCGGCCGCGCACGTTGGACTGGACCACCACGAAACGCTGGGCGTTTTCCCGGTCCACCTTTACCGGGCCGTCCACCCGTTCGATGCGGGCGATGCTGGTGAGGGGGATGTTCTGGCCGTCCGGGGCGGCGATGAAGAGGCCGGCAAAGGCGGCGGGGCTGTCGCGCAGGTCGGCGGTGCCCTTGATGAACAGGGAGAGGCGCCGGCCGCTCTCGATCACGGTGCCCACGACCTGGCCTTCGAGCAGGCCCTTCAGAGTGTCCTGCACCTCTTCCACATTGAGGCCGAAACGACCGGCGGCCAGGCGGTCCACGCGGATCTGCAGATACTGCACCCCCTCGTTCTTCACCGTGAAGGTGTCTTCCGCGCCGGGCACGGCCTTGATGGCGGTTTCCACCTGACCGGCCAGCTGGTTCAGGGCAGCCAGGTCCGGGCCGTAGATTTTCACCGCCAGATCGCCGCGCACCCCGGTCAGCATTTCGGAAACCCGCATGTCGATGGGCTGGGTGAAGGAGAAGCCGATGCCGGGGAAGTCGGCCATCACCTGGCGCAGCTGGTCGGCCAGCCAGTCCGGGTCGGGCTCCCGCCATTCGTTCCGGGGCTTCAGCACCATGAAGGTGTCGGTCTGGTTGAGGCCCATGGGGTCCAGGCCCAGCTCGTCGGCCCCGGTGCGGGCGACGATGGCCTTCACCTCGGGCACCTGCTCCATGATCGCCTGCTGGATGCGGCCATCCAGGGCGAGGCTCTGTTCCAGGGTGATGGAAGGCAGCTTTTCCAGCTGCATGATCAGGTCCCCTTCATCCATGGTGGGCATGAAGGTCTTGCCGAGCAGGGTATAGGCGCCACCCGCCGCCACCAGACTGACCAGGGCGCCAATGATCAGGGGCCGGGTGTGGCTCAGGGCCCAGCCCAGCAGGCGGTCGTAGCCTGCATTCAGCTTTCTGACCAGCCAGGGCTCCTGATGTACGCCCCGCTGCAGCAGCCAGGAGGCGAGTACCGGCACCACGGTGAGGGACAGCAGCAGGGAGGCCGAGAGGGCGAACACGATGGTGAGGGCCACCGGGCCGAACATCTTGCCTTCCAGGCCCTGCAGGGACAGGAGCGGCAGGAACACGATGATGATGATGAAAATCCCGGAAGCCACCGGCGCCGCCACTTCCCGGGCGGCCCGGTAGATCAGGTGCAGGGTGGGCAGGTTTTCCGGGGCGTGGGCCAGTTCGGTTTCCACGTTTTCCACCACCACCACGGCCGCATCCACCAGCATGCCGATGGCGATGGCCAGGCCCCCCAGGCTCATCAGGTTGGCCGAGAGGCCGAAGCTGCGCATGAGGATGAAGGTGGCCAGGGCCGAGAGGGGCAGCATCAGGGCTACCACCAGGGCGGCGCGCAGGTTGCCGAGGAAGGCCAGCAACAGGATCACCACCAGCACGATGGCTTCGAGCAGGGCCTTGGAAACGGTCTGCACGGCCCGGTCCACCAGGGAACTGCGGTCGTAGAAGGGCACGATGCTGATGCCGGGGGGCAACGACGGGGCGATTTCCGCCAGCCGGGTCTTGACCCCGGCCACCACGGCCCGGGCGTTGGCGCCCCTCAGGCCCAGCACCAGGCCCTGGACCGCCTCGCCTTCGCCACTCCGGGTCACGGCGCCGTAGCGGGTCAGGTGGCCGTAGCGCACCACGGCCACGTCGCCCACCCGGGTCACCCCGCCGGGACCGCTGCGCACCACGATGGCGGCCACGTCCTCCAGGGTGCGGATGGCGCCTTCGGTGCGCACCAGCAGGGATTCCTCCCCGTCGTTGAGGCGTCCGGCCCCGTCGTTGCGGTTGTTGCTGGCCAAGGCCTCGCGCAGTTGCGCCATGGAAAGCCCCCGGGCGGCCAGGGCCGTGGTGTCGGGCACCACTTCGAAGGTCTTCACGTAGCCGCCCAGGCTGTTCACGTCGGCCACGCCGGGCACCGTGCGCAGTTGCGGGCGGATCACCCATTCCAGCAGGCTGCGCTTTTCCTCGAGGGGCAGGTCCCCCTCGATGGTGAACATGAACATTTCCCCCAGGGGGGTGGTGATGGGCGCCAGGCCGCCGCTGACGCCGGGCGGCAGGCTGTCCATGACGCTGGTCAGGCGCTCGCCTACCTGCTGTCGGGCCCAGTAGATGTCGGTGCCGTCCTCGAAGTCGATGGTGATGTCGGTGATGGCGTACTTGGAAGTGGAGCGCAGCAGGCGCTGGTTGGGGATGCCCAGCATCTCCTGCTCCACCGGGGTGACGATGCGGGCCTCCACCTCTTCCGGCGTCATGCCGGGGGCCTTGAGGATGATCTTCACCTGGGTGGTGGAGACATCGGGAAAGGCGTCGATGGGCAGTTGCAGGAAGGCGCGCAGGCCCAGACCCGCGAGGATCAGGGTGAGCACCAGCACCAGCAGTCGCTGGGTCAGGGAAAAGCGGATCAGGCGCGCCAGCATCACTCGCCCCCCGCCCCGGCGAGCATCGCCTTGAGGCTGGCGACACCCTGGACGGCCACCCGTTCGCCGGGAGCAAGCCCTTCCACCATCACCGTGTCACCCAGTTGGGAGAGCACCTTCACCGGCCTGGCCACGAAGCGCACGGCCTCGCCGCTGCCCTGCTGCACGAAGGCCAGCAGTTGGCCCTCATGGCGGGCCAGGGCCCGGCTCGGCAGGGCCTGGCCGGGCTGGCCACTGACCTGGATTTCCACCTCCACCGCCTGGCCCGGGCGTAACTGCTCGCTGCCCTGATCCACCTGGGCGCGCAGGGTGACGTTCTGGCTGGCGGCATCGACGCTGCGACTCACGGCCAGCAACTTGCCCTCCACCCCCAGCAGGGGCAGGCGCACGATGTCGCCGGCCTTGACCCGGGCGGCCACGCCGGCCGGCACCTGCAGGGTGACCCAGAGCGGTGCGGGGCGGCCGATGCGGGCAATGGGGGTGGCGGCGGGCAGGCGATCCCCCACCTGGGCCAGCTGTTCGAGCAGCACGCCATCCAGGCCGGCCCGCAGTTCCAGTACGGCTCCGCCCGCACCGGGACGGCCCCCGGCCAGGGCCAGGGACTGGCGGCTCTGGGCCAGTTGCGCCCCCGCCTCGGCGGCGGCGGCCCGGCTGCTTTCGAGGCGGGCCTGGGCGATGATGCCTTCCTTGAACAGCTGTTCATCCCGCTGGCGGGCGGCGCCGGCCTGGGCGGCCCGGGCGCTGGCCTCGGCATGGAAACGCTGGAGTTCCAGGGCCTGGGGGCTGATCAGCCGGGCCACCACCTGGCCCTTCTTGACCGTTGCCCCGGGGGCGACCAATACCTCCTGCAGGGTGCCTTCCAGGGGGGCGGCCAGGACCTGAAGTTGCCCGGCGGGAACTTCGACCCGACCGGGCAGGCCCGGCAGCCGGGCATCCCCGCCCGGAGGCAGGGCCTGGGTCTGGATGCCCAGGGATTGCAGCTGGCGGGTGTTGAGGGGGGCGGTTTCAGCGGCGCTGGCGGGGAGGAGAGCCAGCCAGAGCGGGAGCAGCAGGGCAAGGGCGGCCGGCGGGCGCAGGAATCGACGGGGCATGGGGGCAGGTCCTGTTACAAATTTGTCCTACCTTAGTCGCCGTTACCTGAATTCAGCATGAATAGCGGTTCGAGGCCGGCGGGCGGCGCAACGGAGGGCGGGCCGCCCGCCTGTTGTTCTCGATGCGATTCAGCCTAGTCGCTGCTTGGGCGCGGGTGAAAGAGTGTTTGCACCGCCTTAGCAACCTGGCCAGACGATTGCCGTCGAGCAACCAGTCGGGAGTGCCTCCATTCCCGAGGTGCGGGCCGGCTCCCTTGCGCCAGGATTGTTTTCGCCGAGCAAGCGCCGTGCTCCTGCGCGCGATCGGGTGTTCGCCCGGCGCAACGCCCGCTCAGCACCGCTGCACTGCGGGCAACGCCGACGCTGCTGCAGCAGCGCATCGAGCAGGATCAGGCCGCGATTTACATCCGCATTGACGACGACTCAGCCCCCTCCGTCTCCCCCCTCTCGCTGATGCTGAGCCGGATATTTCACGGCACCGAAGCGGGGCAGTGTGCAGGTCACCACCTTGCCGCTGACAGCCTGCACGGCAAGGTGGCGGCTTTGGAGATCAACGAAAAAATCTGTGGTGTGCTGGTCCGTTCTGGGTCTTCGTCTCCGTGAACCCGCGCACCTTCCATCCACCCGACTCGTCAATCCCGACCAAAAAAATCAACCTGCCCAGGTCGTTGCGCGAGGGCCAGTGTCGGAGTGGCTTCCGGGGTGCTGGCGATCCGCTTGCCGCGCCGATAGACCGCAAGGCGCGTGGCGCGCAGGCGGATGGCCTCGGTGGGGTGCCGGGCCTGCAGCAGCACGAAGTCGGCGTGGCAACCGGCAGCCAGTCCATAGCCCTCCAACCCGAGCAGTCTGGCCGCCTGAGTGGTGACCGCCTCGAAGCACTGGCGCATCGCGGCCTGGCTGGTCATCTGGCCCACATGCAGGCCCATGTGCGCCACCTCCAGCATGTCGCCACTGCCCAGGGCATACCAAGGGTCCATGACGGAGTCTTGGCCGAAGGCCACGGTGAGCCCGGCATCGAGCAGCTCGGGCACCCGCGTCATGCCGCGACGGCGCGGATAGCCGTCGTGGCGGCCCTGCAGGGTGATGTTGACGAGCGGGTTCGCCACCACGCCCAATTGCGCCTCGGCCATCAGGGCAATGAGTTTGCTCACGTAGTAGTTGTCCATGCTGTGCATGGAGGTGAGGTGCGAACCCGTCACCCGGCCGTGCAGCCCCAGGCGCTGGGTCTCGTAGGCCAGGGTTTCGACGTGGCGGGAGAGCGGATCGTCGCTCTCATCGCAGTGCATATCCACGCGCTTGCCGTGCGCTGCGGCCAGCTCGCACAGGATGCGAATGCTTTCAGCGCCCAAGGCCATGGTGCGCTCGAAATGCGGAATGCCGCCCACCACGTCTACCCCAAGGTCGAGCGCCCGCTTGAGATTGCACAAGCCGTCGGGGGTGCGCAGCAGGCCGTCCTGCGGGAAGGCCACCAGTTGCAGGTCGAGGTAGGGGGCTACGCGCCGCTTGACCTCCAGCAAGGCCTGAACGTTGAGGAGACTTGCACCGCTGGTGTCTACATGGGAGCGGATGGCGAGCAGACCGCGTGCCACCGCCCAGTCGCAGTAGCGCAGTGCGCGTTCGATGAGGGTCTGTTCGGTGAGTTGGGGCTTGAGCTCACCCCACAGGGCGATGCCCTCGAGCAAGGTGCCACTCTCATTCACACGCGGCTGACCATAGCTCAGCGCCGAATCGAGGTGGAAGTGTGCGTCGACGAAGGGCGGGCTCACCAGCAGCCCCTGGGCGTCGAGCGTGTCATGAGCCGGTGCATCGAGACCCTTGCTGACTTCGGTGATGCAGCCGTCTTGCACCGCAATCGACATCTCGGTGCGGCCGTCGGGGAGGGTCGCGTTGCGAACAAGCAGATCTAGCATATTTGGATCACCGAGGCAGTGGGTGTTCATCTGGAAGAGCCCCGCGGATTTGCCGTTGGGATTTTGGCGACCATCATAAACCTCGGCCATGAGGGTAAGCGTGGTTCTAGCCTGGCGCTATCCGGTCATTCCTTCTTCGCAGCCACCATGCATCTCCCGGTCAAGTAAGCAACTCGACCGGCCCCTGCGCCACCGCTTATCGTAATGCCTGCTATCGGGCCAATGCGGCCAACGCTGGGCCAAGCAAGGGGCCATAGCCCAAACCCATAAAGGCCAATCACCGCTAAGTGATTGGCCTTTATGGGTTTTTGGTTGCGGGGGCAGGATTTGAACCTGCGACCTTCGGGTTATGAGCCCGACGAGCTGCCAGACTGCTCCACCCCGCGTCTGATCGGTTTTCACCCGGCCCTGCAGCGCCGAATGAAGAATTCTGGTGCTGCTGACCGGAATCGAACTGGTGACCTACTGATTACGAATCAGTTGCTCTACCGACTGAGCTACAGCAGCGAAAGCGCGCATTATATTCATGCTTTCACTGTTTTTCAAGCCTTGTCGCGTCGGCTGCTGGTCGAGGACGGCTTTTCTCGTTGCGGCGCAGGCCGGAGATGAGTTGGGTAGGCGCGGGCGGTTTGGATGGCGCTCAGAGTGGGGCCGGGGCGTCGAGCAGGGCGGCGAGGTGGCCGACGCACTGTTCGACCGTCCAGCGGTGCGTGGGCAGCACCAGCTCAGGGGCGAGCGGGGGCTCGTACGGGACGGCGTTGTCGAGGAGGGGGCGTGGTCAGGCCGGCACGTTTGCTGGATAGGCGCCTTGAGGCGTGCAAGAGGTTACCGGTGACGAGGGGCCCGGTCCTGCGGCCGCCTCGCCAGGGGGCAG
>JAEWVQ010000030.1 GCA_023459095.1 Pseudomonadota bacterium
GCACGCTGTAGTAGAAATCGACCTCGGGGGCCTGCCCCGGAGTCGCCTGCAAGGCCTCGAGCCAGGCCAGGAAGGGCGTCACGCCGATGCCGCCGGCAATCCACACCTGGCCGCGCCGGTCGTCTCCAGGGGGCAGCGCGAAGCAACCATACGGGCCCTCGATGCGCACCGGCTGACCGACCTGCAGGCGGTACGCGAGTCCGTCCGTGTAGTCGCCCAAGCCCTTGATCTGGAAAGTGAGCCGGCGATCGCCGCGGTCTGCGCTGGCGATGGTGAAGGGATGCGCGCCCTCGATGCGGTCGAAGGTGGCGAAGGCGAACTGCCCCGGACGATGACCGCGCCAGCCTTCATCCAGGCGGCAGACGACCTCGGTCAGCCCCGGGCCGGATGCGCGCACCGACTCGACCACGCCGGCGACACGACGACGGCGCCCAATCCCGCCGGCCAGGGTGTAGAGGCTTGCGAACGAGCCCGCGGCAATCAGCAGCCCGAGCAGCATCCCCACCGGTTGCCGCCAGTCATCGAGCGGCGTGAGGAGCGCGGCATGAAAGGCGAGCGCGAGGTAGAGCGCCGGCATCAGCTTGTGCACATAGCGCCAGATCTTGAACGGAAAGCGCTTCCACAAGGTCAGCACGAGCATCGCCAGCAGCGCGTAGATCGCGAACTCGCCGAGTTCCTCGGCGACGTCACGGAGCGCCTCCAGCGTACCCCCGCCGTGTTCCCCGGACAGACGCCCGGCGCGGCCGAAAACGGCCTTGATCAAGTCGTCCGACATCTCGACCAGCCAGTGCAGCGCGGCGAAACCGATCGCCAGAATGCCGGCCCACTTGTGAACGCGATAGATGCGATCCATGCCGCCAAAGGGGCGCTCGAGCCAGCCCGGCCGGGTGGCGAGCACCATGGCGAGCGACATCAGCGCGAACGACCACAGGCCGGTGAGGAGCAGCGCGTGCTCGCGCACCACCCAGGGGTTCACCGTGCCGGTGGGCACGACGGCGGTCGCCGTCGGCAGGCTCCAGCCCCAGGCCAGGGTCACCAGGGCGATGAATGCGATGAGGAAACGTTTCATGATCGGGCCTCCTTCAATCGTCCTCGAAATAGCCTTGGGCCGCATCGACGTGGCAGGCGGCACAGTTCGCCCTGCTCCCGACGTCCTGGCGCGTCCAGTCCGATTTCGGCACCGCGCGATGCTCGCGCACCCATTTGGGCAATTCGGTGATCCGCAGCGGCGCCTCGCCCGCCCCCACGCCGCGCAGCAGCTTGCTGGCGCGACCCGGGGCATCGCCAGCGTGGGTGACCAGATAGCGGGTGATCGCGGCGGCGGTGCCGGCATCGACGCTGGCGTCGTCGCCGAAGTGGTTGTCGAGCCCGCCCATCATGCGTTTCCATGACGCGGCGGGCAGCATCGCGGGCGGGAACGCGAGATGGCAGCTGCCGCATTCCTGCAGCGTGCGCGCGTCGGTGACGGGCGGATAGTAGTCGTCGTCGCCAGCCTGGGCGCGGCCGAGCAGGAGCACGGCGACCGCCAGCACGGCGGCGCCGACGGCGAACGGGCGAAGGATGTGGGTACGCATGGGAAGCCTCCTCGATCCGCGCTTATTGCTTGGCCATCCAGGCGAGCCAGTCGCCCTTTTCGAGCGCCGAGCACGCGCGCCCCATGACCTCGCTGCAGTTGCGCTTGAACCATTTCTCGACCTTCGCCGCATCGGCGTAGCGTTGCGGCACCGCCGACAGGGCCATCGGTTCGATCGCCTTGCCCGCACGGGTGCGGCCGGGGGCGCGGACGTCGTCGCCATGACAGGACGTACAGGCAGGCGTATCCGGCTTGCCGCCGGCGTAGCGGGTGCGATGCAGGGTTTCGCCGCGCGCGGCGGAAAAGCCGGCGAAGGCGGGATCCGCGGCACGCGCCTCCGCCGCGTAGCGGGCGAGCAGCTCGGCCGGCGGAGCGGCCAGGGCACCCGCACTCAGCCAGCAGCCGAATACGAGCACGATCGTGCGCAATGAGGCGTTCATGATTCGTTCCTTTGTGTGCCGGAAAACGTCGCCGGACGGCGCGTCGGCGACGCTACCGATCCGGAACCTGGCACCCAGTCTGCAAGCGCAGGACTGAAACGAAGCTGAACGGGAGAGCGAACAGGCGAGCGGAGAAGGAAGGGCGGCGATGCGCACATCGCGCATCGCACACCGGGCACTACACATGCGCGGCGTGCGGCACAGGTCGCACGGCGGGCGGCGCGCCGTCAGCGCGCGGGGCGGGCACCGCCCACGGCAACCGGCGGCGCCGGCTTCAGTCCTTCATCAGCGCGCGCCGACGGTCGGATTCCTCGACCCGGATACGGCCCATGAGCTGGGCATCGGTGCTGGGATCGACCCACTGCGCGCCCGCCGAATTGGCCATGTAGGCCACGGCGCGGCCGAACTCCTCGAGCGACAGCTCGGCATGCCCGCCGCGCGGCGGCATCGCGCGCACCCCGACCCAGCCGTGCGCGGTCACCACGTGCTGGCCTTCGGCGATCAGCTCGCGCCAGGCCTCGCGGTCGTTCAGCGCCGGCGCCCCGGCCACGCCGCTGCCATGGCAATGCACGCAGACCCCGGCATAGACGTCCTGGCCGCTGCGTCCGCCGTCGACGGCCTCGCCCCGGGTTGCGGCGGCGAGCGAAGCCACGCGGGCCCGCTCCTCGTCGCGGATGCGGGCCATCAGCGCCGGGGAGCCCTCGGGGTCGCGCCAGTCGGCACCGGCCGCCCTCGCCATGTAAGCCACGGCGCGGCCGAAGGCTTCCAGGGTCAGGGTGGCATCGCCGCCGCGCGGCGGCATCTCGCGCACACCGACCCAGCCGTGCGCGGTGACCACGTGCTGGCCTTCGGCAATCAGCGGCGCCCACGCCTCGCGGTCGCCCAGCTTGGGCGCATCGACATCGCCAGGCCCGTGACAGGACGCGCACACCGTACGGTAGATCTGCTCGCCGCTGTGGGCTGCACCGGCCGCAAGCGCACCGCCTGCGGCAATCTGCATCAGCACGCCAAAACCAGCCATCCACAGGGCATTCTTTCTTGTCATTGCACTTCTCGCTTCATTGATCCGGATTCTCTCAGTCCATTTTCACGGGAATAGTTCCCCGCACCTGCAGGTTCGCCGCGCCGGAGATCACGAAGGGGGTTGAACGTGCGGCACAGGCGACCGGACGCGCGGCGAACGCCACCGCTCCGGCGGCCATTGCCGGTGAAGGGTAAGCCCTGGCGATGACAGGGTGTTGACGTGCAACGCCCCCACCGTGCGAACCGCTTTCGCACGGTGGGGGCGCCTGCGCAGCCGCCTCGCCGACCGGCGAGGCGGCACTGCTCAACTCAACGGGTTGCGGGCTGCGGCACCGGCGGATGGAACACCTCGGGCGCCACCGCTTCGCGCCCGGCACCGATTTCCTGCTCGATCGGCGGCAGCGAGTGGGCGATGCCCTTGTGGCAGTCGATGCAGGTCTGCCCCGCGGCGAGCCCGGCCTGGTGCATCTGATTGGAGCGCCGGCCCTGCACCGAGTAGTCGAAATACTCGTAGTTGTGGCAGTTGCGGCATTCCTGCGAGTTGTTCGCCTTCATCCGCCGCCACTCGTTCTCGGCCAGACGCAGGCGTTCGGCGGCGAACTTCTCGGGCGTGTCGATGGTGCCCATGACCTTGCCGTAGAGCTCGCGCGAAGCCTTGATCTTGCGGATCATCTTCGGCCCCCACTCCTTGGGCACGTGGCAGTCCGGGCAGGTCGCGCGCACCCCGGTGCGGTTCTGGTAGTGGATGGTGTTGCGGTACTCCTTGAACACGTTTGCCTCCATCTCGTGGCACGAGATGCAGAATTTCTCGGAGTTGGTCGCCTCCAGGGCCCAGTTGAAGCCGCCCCAGAACACGATGCCGGCGACGAAGGCGGCGCCGAGCACGATCCAGCCCGCGCGGCGCAGCCTGGACCACAGGCCTTGATTGTTGTTGTCGGTCATGATGCTCCCCTCGGTCTGGTTCTAGCGCAGGCCTTCGGCGCGCTGGAACTTGTTGGTCACCAGAGGCTGGGCGTCGGTCTGCGGCACATGGCACTGCATGCAGAAATAGCGCCGCGGCGAGATGTTCGACAGTTCGCCGCCATCACGGTCCTTGAAGTGGGTCAGGCTGACCTTGGTCGCGCCGGCCTCCTGGTAGCGACTCCAGGCATGGCAATCCATGCACTTGTTGAAGTTCTTGGTGACTTCGTAGCCTTCCACCTTGTGCGGGATCAGCGGCGGCTGCTGCACGTAGTCGCGCGGAATCGGCGCGCGGTCGGGAATCGGCTTGTAGGCGCCGGGCGTGCCTTCGGGGGCAGCGACGTCGCTGCCGCGTATGCTCTTGACACCCTCGGCGAGCGCGGCGGGGGGGACGGCGGCGCCGATGCCGAGAGCGGCGACGAGCGCGAGCACCAGATGGCGGGTGGTTTTTTTCATGACTCGCTCCTGTTGAATCGGGTCGTAATGCGGAAAACGTCCTGACCGCAGACATCGACGCAGCGGCCGCAACTCGTGCAGTCGCCATCGAGGATCAGCGGGTGGTCCTGGCCGACGCCCTTGAGCGCGGGCCGGATGACCTGGGGTTCGGGGCAGACGGCGAAGCAGTCCATGCAGTCGTTGCAGGCGCTGCGCCGCGCCGCCGACACGCGCACGGTGGCGGTGCGGCCGACGAGGCCGTAGAAAGCGCCCTGCGGGCACAGATGGCCGCACCAGCCGCGCGGCGCGATCAAGAGGTCGTAGAGGAAAACGCCGCCGACGATGCCCCAGGCCAGACCGAAGCCGAAGATCAGCCCGCGATGCAGCATCGACACCGGATTCACCCACTCCCACGCCAGGCTGCCGGTGGCGAACGCGGCGACGAGGACGAAGCCGAGCAGCCAGTAACGGGTGGCGAGCGCGGGCGCCTTGCCGCCCTTGAGGCCGAGACCGCGGCGCAGCCAGGCAGCGGCGTCGGTGACCAGGTTGACCGGGCACACCCACGAACAGAACAGCCGCCCGCCGAACAGCAGGTAAAAGGCGAGCACGATGCCGCCGCCGATCAGCGCCTCGCGGTACGGCCACTGCCCGGCGGCGATCGACTGCGCAAGCACGAAGGGGTCGGTGAGCGGCAGCACGCCCAGGGTCAGGCTGGCGCTCAGGTTGCCCTTGACGATCCACCAGCCGAACCACGGCCCGACCAGAAACAGGGCGAGGATGCCGAACTGGCTCAGGCGGCGCAGCAGCAGCCATTTATGCGCGCGCAGCCAGCCCTTGGCGGCGATCGCCTCGGCGCCCGGGCGCGCGACCACGCCGCGCAGCGCCGCACCGCGCACGCTGGTGGGCGGCACGGTGCTGCCGCCGGCATCAGCCGCCGGTGCAACCGTGGACAGGTCGGTGGGCGTGCTCACGGGACGACCCTCCGGTCGCTGGTGCGCCCCTCTACCAGCGGGACAAAAGCGCCGCCTTCGCGCGGCCGGGAAACGGCGCTCATGGCTTCCACCCCGAATCGAGCCCGCCCTTCGCCGCCCCGGGCGGTGCCGGCTGCGGCGACTCGCCCGGACGCAACCGGGTATCGCCGTAGGGCTTGTCTTCCATGCCGCGTACCGGGAGTTCGACCTGCTCGCCGATCAGCGAACCGCCGGCGGCCTCCTTCTCCTCCCAGCCGCGGCGGTAGTGCTCGGCGCGCGAGCCTTGGGCGAGCTTCGCCGGCAGCACCTTGATCGCCGCCTCGCCGGGCAGCACGCAGGCCTTCTCGCACTTGCCGCAGCCGGTGCAGTAATCGGAATGCACCGTGGGCAGCAGCATGGCGTGGCGGTCGGAGCGCGGGTTGTGCATCTTCTCCAGGGTGATCGCCTTGTCGATCACCGGGCACACGCGGTAGCACACGTCACACCGCAGGCCGAGGAAGTTGAGGCAGGTTTCCTGGTCGATCAGCACGGCGAGCCCCATGCGCGCCTCGCCGATGTCGGTGAGGCCATGGTCGAGCGCGCCGGTGGGACAGGCGACCACGCACGGGATGTCGTCGCACATCTCGCACGGCACCTTGCGCGCCTCGAAATACGGCGTGCCGCTGGCCACCGCGTCGCCGAGTTCGGCGAGCTTGAGGGTGTCGTAGGGACAGTCGCGCACGCACAGCCCACAGCGCACGCAGGCGCCGAGAAAATCGGCTTCGGCGAGCGCACCCGGCGGCCGCAGCGCGGTCGCCGGCAGCGCCGCGGCCTGGCGCGCATACAACCCGGCGCCCAGCGCGAGCAGCCCGGCTCCGCCCGCCACCGCGCCCGCATCCTTGAAGAAGCGGCGGCGCGGCGCGGATCTCGGCGTGTCCTTGATCGTGTCCTTGCTCATGGTCTTGCGCTGCCGCCGCGCTCAGGGCACGGGCGGCAGCATCCTCGGCGTCAGGCCTTCATCACCTTCACGGCGCACTTCTTGAAGTCGGTTTCCTTCGAGATCGGGCAGGTCGCATCCAGCGTGAGCTTGTTGATGAGCCGGCCCTCGTCGAAGAAGGGCACGAAGATCAGCCCCTTGGGCGGCTTGTTGCGGCCGCGCGTCTCCAGCCGGACGACCACTTCTCCGCGCCGCGACACCAGCTTCACCGCCATGCCGCGCTGCAGGCCGCGCTGGGTGGCGTCGTCCGGATGCATGAAGACCTGGGCCTCGGGTACCGAACGGTGCAGCTCCGGCACCCGGCGCGTCATCGAGCCGGTGTGCCAGTGCTCGAGCACGCGGCCGGTGCACAGCCACATGTCGAATTCCTTGTCCGGCATCTCGGGCGGGTCCTGGTAGGGCAGCGCGAACACCACCGCCTTGCCGTCCTTGTGGCCGTAGAACTTCACCCCCTCGCCCTGCTTCACGTACGGGTCGTAGCCCTCGCGGAAGCGCCACAGCGTCTCCTTGCCTTCCACCACCGGCCAGCGCAGGCCGCGCGCCTTGTGATAGACGTCGAAGTCGGCGAGGTCGTGGCCGTGATCGCGGCCGAAGCGGGCGTACTCCTCGAACAGGCCTTTCTGCAGGTAATAGCCGAGCTCCTTCGACTCGTCGTTCATGTAGCCGGCCCAGGCGTGGGCGTTGGCCTTATCGACATCGGCGAGCGGGAAGCGGTTGACCTGACCGTTGGCGAAGAGCACGTCGTACAGGGTCTTGCCCTTGTATTCCGGCTTCTTGGCGATGAGCTCGGCGGGCCACATCTCCTCGACCTTGAAGCGCTTGGAGAACTCGATGTACTGCCACAGGTCACTCTTGGCCTCGCCCGGGGCCTTGACCTGCTGGCGCCAGAACTGGGTGCGGCGCTCGGCGTTGCCGAACGCACCCTCCTTCTCGGTCCACATCGCCGACGGCAAGATGAGGTCGGCGGACAGCGCCGACACCGTCGGATAGACGTCGGAGACCACGACGAAGGCTTCCGGATTGCGCCAGCCCGGATAGATTTCGTCGTTGATGTTGGGGCCGGCCTGCATGTTGTTGGTGGTGCTGGTCCAGTAGCACTTGAGCTTGCCGTCCTTCAGCGCGCGGCTCTGCGCCACCGCGTGCAGGCCGATCTTGGCCGGGATGGTGCCCTCGGGCAGCTTCCAGATCTCCTCGGCGATGGCGCGGTGCATGGGGTTGGCGACCACCATGTCGGCGGGCAGGCGGTGGGCGAAGGTGCCGACCTCGCGCGCGGTGCCGCAGGCCGAGGGCTGGCCGGTGAGCGAGAACGGGCTGTTGCCGGGCTCGCTGATCTTGCCCACCAGCAGGTGGACGTTGTAGATCATGTTGTTCACCCAGGTGCCGCGGGTGTGCTGGTTGAAGCCCATGGTCCAAAACGAGGTGACCTTGCGGTTCGGATCCGCATAGATCTCGGCCAGACGCTTGAGGTTGTCCTCGGGCACGCCGGACAGCTTGGAGACCTTCTCCAGGGTGTATTCCGACACGAACTTGGCGAACTCGTCGAAGCTGATGTCGCGGGCCGCATTGGCGTCGCCCTTGGGCTTGCCGTCGGCGCCCGGATAGCCGTTGGCGGTGGCCTTGGCTTCGAGCGGGTGGTTGGGGCGCAGGCCGAAACCGATGTCGGTCTCGCCGGCCTTGAACTTCACGTTCGCATTGACGAAGGCGGTGTTGACCCGCTTGGTCTGGATGATGTGGTTGCAGATGTAGTTGAGGATCGCCAGATCGGTCTGCGGCGCGAAGATCATCGGGTTGTCGGCGAGCTCGTAGGAGCGGTGCTCGAAGGTCGACAACACATGCACCTCGCAGCCTTCCTTCGACAGCCGGCGGTCGGTGATCCGCGTCCACAGGATGGGGTGCATCTCCGCCATGTTCGAGCCCCACAGCACGAAGGCGTCGGCGTTCTCGATGTCGTCGTAGCAGCCCATCGGCTCGTCGATGCCGAAGGTGCGCATGAAGCCGGTCACTGCCGAAGCCATGCAGTGGCGGGCGTTGGGGTCGATGTTGTTGGTGCGGAAGCCGGCCTTGAACAGCTTGGCCGCGGCATAGCCTTCCCAGATCGTCCATTGGCCGGAGCCGAACATGCACACCGCGTCGGCGCCGTGCTGCTTCATCGCCGTCTTCCACTTCTCGGCCATGATGTCGAAGGCCTGGTCCCACGAGATCGGCGTGAACTCGCCGTTCTTGTCGTACTTGCCGTTCTTCATGCGCAGCAGCGGCTTGGTCAGGCGATCCTCGCCGTACATGATCTTGGACAGGAAATAGCCCTTGATGCAGTTCAGGCCGCGATTGACCGGCGCGTCGGGGTCGCCCTGCGTGGCGACGATGCGGCCATTCTGCACCCCCACCAGCACCGAGCAGCCGACGCCACAGAAGCGGCAGGCCGCCTTGTCCCAGCGCACCTTGGTGCCGTTGGCCGCGGCGGGCTGCGCCTGCGCCACCACCGGAATGCCGCCGATGCCGGCGGTTGCCGCCGCTGCGGCGACCGCATTGGCCTTGATGAATTCGCGTCGGTCCATGCTCATCTCACGCCTCCAGTTCCAGTATTTCCTGACCTTCGTCGGTGTATTCGTAGGCGAGCGTGGCACCGAGCACGTGCTCGGCCAGGCTCACCGCCAGTATCGAATCGGTGATCGAGTAGCCCTCGCCATCCTCCACGGTGACGACCAGGCGGCCGTTCTCGGTCGACTCGCCATGCAGCTCCACGCCCGGGATCTCGCCCAGGATCTCGTGCAGCGCGGGAAAGTGCTCGGGCTTGGCCCGCACCACCAGACTTGCGATCCTCATCCATTCACCTCCATCGCTACCGTCGTTTCCGTTTCCAGCGTGATCGCCCGCACCGGGCAGGGTGCGAAACAGGCGCCGCAACCGGTGCAGCGCGCAGCGTCGAGCTCGGCGATCGCCACCCCGCCCAAGCGGGGCCGAAAGCGGATCGCGCGCTCGCCGCAGACCTCACCGCACACCCGGCACTCCACCCCACGCGCCGCCAGGCAGGCCTCGCCGATGCGCGCGCCGAGCGTCCACGGCGCGGTCTCCGCGGTGGCGCGCCGCAGCGCCGCAGGCGTGCACCGCGTCACGCACTCGGCGCAGAACGTGCATTCGCCATGGGTGAAATCGACCGCCGGAAAACCGCCGTCGGCCCGCACCAGGACGCGCGTCGGACAGGCCTCGATGCAGGCATCGCAGCGCGTGCACACGGCAAGAAAGGCGGCTTCGTCGAGCGCCCAGGGCGGGCGCGGTGCGGCAGCGACGGCACGTAGATGGCCGCGCAGGAAGCCCCGGCGCAGCCTGGAGACGGATTCCACGGCGATTCCCGTTGTTTCGGCTGACGCTATTGGATGCCTGCGCCCCCATCAGGGTCATTGACCGGCATCAAGACGCGAACCGCTCTCAACACCCCGCCGGCAGCGACAGACCACCGGATCGCCGGAGACGGGGCGCGAAGCGCCTGGAACGGGCGCTCAGCTGCCCTGGCGCAGGTGCTCCACCGCCCACACCGCGGCCTCGACCCGCGAGCGCAGGCCAAGCTTGCGCAGGATGTGCTTGACGTGCACCTTGACCGTGCCCTCGGCGATGTCGAGCTCGCGGCCGATGAGCTTGTTCGACAGACCGCCGGCGATATGCTCCAGGATGCGTCCTTCCTGCTCGGTGAGCCCGGCCGCGGCCGGAGTCGCCGGCCGGGCCTCGGCGCGCAGCGCCGCCGCCATCAGATGGGTGAGCTGCTCGGAGATCGCGATGCGCCCGGCCGCCGCCTCCTGCAGCGCGGCGAGCATCGCCTCCGGCTCCATGTCCTTGAGCAGATAGCCGTCGGCGCCGGCGCGCAGCGCGGCGACCAGATCGTCGGCATGATCGGACACGGTGATCATCACCACGCGGGTGTCGAGCTGGTCGGCGCGCACCCCGCGCAACACCTCGATGCCGTTCATGTCCTTCATGTTGAGGTCGAGCAGCAGCAGGTCCGGGCGCAGGCTGCGCGCCAACGCCAGGCCCTCGACACCGCCAGCGGCCTCGCCGGCGAGGCGGAAGCCGGGGAGGGTCTGCAGCAGTTGGGCCATGCCCTTGCGGAACAACGGATGGTCATCGACGATCAGCACGCTTTGCGTCTCGCTCACCGCCCTACCCTCCCGCCGCGGTACGCGGCGATGCCACCGGAAAGCGCAGCACGACCCGCGTGCCGCCCCCCGACCGCGGGCCGAGCACGATGCTGCCGCCCAGGCTGCGCGCGCGCTCGCGCATGATGACGAGGCCGTGATGGTGGAGGCCGTCGTCGAGCGGCGTGCCGATGCCGACCCCGTCGTCGTCGATCACCACGCTCACCTCTCCCTCGCGCTCGGCGCTGACCTCGACCCGCGCCTTGCCGGCGCGGGCGTGGCGCACCATGTTCGACAGGGCTTCGCGGACGATGTGCAGCACATGGATCTCCTGATTGGGGGTCAGCCGGCAATCCGCCAGCCGGGCATCGAGGGCGATGCGCACGCCGCCGCGGTCGGCATACTCCTCGACCGCGGCGCGCAGCAAGGTGGGCAGATCGCCGCTCATCTTCAGGCGGAACGATACCAGCAGCTCGCGCAGCTGGCGGTAGGCGTCGCTGATCCCGGCGCGCAGGTCGGCAAGAATGGCGGCGGCCTGCGCCGCGCGCGCGGGGTCGCCGAGCACCGGCTGCAGCAGGCTGGCCTGGATCTTCATGTACGACAGCGCCTGCGCCAGCGAATCGTGCAGCTCGCGCGCGATCACCGAACGCTCCTCCTGCAGCGCGAGCAGGCGCTCCTGCTCACTGCGGCGGGCGCTGCCCAGCGCCATGCCGATATGGCGCGACAAGGCCTCCACCAACTGCTGCTGCCAGTCCGCCAGACGGGCCCCCGGCGGCAGCGCCAGGCGCAGCATGCCGTAATGGTGTTCGCTGTCGCGCAGTGGCACCTGCAACAGGTTGCCGCCGTCTTGTCCGTGCCCACTCCAGTGCGGGCCGCCGCGCTCGCGGCACAGCGCGCACGCGCGCTCCGCCCCGCCACCGCCGGCCGCGCGGTCGGCGCACGGCCCCAGCGTGGTCGCGATCACCGCTGCCGGGCCGTCGTGGCGCGGCTCGATGCAGGCCAGGCTGCCGCTGAAGCCGGCGACCTGCTCGATGTCGCGCAACGTGGCATCGTAGGCCGCGGCCGAGTCGGGGGCGTGGTACAGACGCGCGATCGCGTGATACAGCACTTCGAGCGCGCGGTTGCTGCGCTGCAACTCTGCGGTCTTGGCCTCGACGCGCAGTTCGAGATCGCGGTAGAGCTTGGACAGCTCGCCCGCCATCAGATTGAACGCCGCCCCCACCCGGCCCAGCTCGTCGCGTCCGGTATGCGGTGCGCGCGCCGCGAAATCGCCGCGCGCGATGCGGGTGGCACAATCGACCAGTTCGCCGAGCGGGCGCAGCAGGCGGCGGCGCAGCAGCAGCAGCGCGGCGGCGACGACGAGCACGGTGAGGACGATCGCCACCGCGAGCGTGCGGCGCAGCTCCTCGATGCGGCGCTCGGTGTCGTGCTCGAGCACGGCGACCAAGGTGTTGAGCTGGGCGACGAAGGCATCGATCTCGCCCAGCAGGTGCTCGACGCGGGTCCCCGGGGGCGGCGGCCCGTCGCCCCCGGTGGCGAGGATCTGCGGCTTGAGGCCGAGGCGCCAGGTGGCCTCCACCCCGCGATAGGTGGCGGCGAACACGCCGTCGGGCTCGCGACCGAGGATCTGCAGCAGGGCCGGATGCACGAGGCTGGACTCGAACTGGCTCACCGCGTCGCGCACGCGCGCGCTGCCATCCCTGCCCGCCGGCGCATCCACCGCGACCAGGCTGGCGGCACGGTGCACCAGCCGGCGCAGACTGCCGGCGACGTTGATCGCGCTCGCACTGCCCTGCACGGTTTCCGCCACCACCACCGAGGCGCTCATTCCGGCCAGGCCGATCGCGGTGACCGCGAGCATCGCGCAACCGACCAGCAGCAGGATGGAGCGGCGCGCGAGGACATCGATCAGAGCTGAGCGCATGAACCTTCTCCGTACTCGTCGGCGCCGCCCGCGAGGACATACCCCCAATGCCCCGGAATGCCCTTCGCAGGCCCGCTCCGACAAAAAATTTTCATATGGAACATCACGCTAGGAAAAACCCCGATACCTCCAAAGAGGTATGCACGGGTACCCACCGGCGGCGCGCCGGGGTCGGCCCTGATTCTCCATCGCGCGGATGCGAACTAGACTGCTTCCATGCTCCTCGCCGCCCTTCCCGTTCCACCGCCGGAGACGCCCATGAGCACTGCCTTGCCCTCGCCGCTTCTCGAGACCCTGGCCGGCATCACGCCCTTCGACCTCCTCGACCGCGACCGCCTCGAAGCCCTGATCGGCAGCGGCCGCCTGCTGCGCGTGGCACGCGGCGCAGTGCCGATCCGCCACGAAGATGCCACCGAAGGCATGTGGGTCGTGCTCGAAGGCGAGGTCAAGCGCGTGCTGCTGTCGGCGAGCGGTGCGGAAAAGATCGTGCACATCGCCTCCGAGGGCGACAGCTTCGGCGAGGAAAGCGCGCTCCTCGGCCGTCCCCAGCAGCTCACCGTACAGGCCACCCGCGACAGCCTGCTGCTGCTCATCCGCAGCGCCCAGCTGCAGCAGGCGATGCACGCCTGTCCGGCGTTCGCCCTCGCCCTCACCACCCGTTTGTCGGCGGCCCTCTACAGCCTGATCGAAGACCTGCAGCTGTGCGTGCAGCGCACCAGCACGCAGCGCGTCGCGCACTACTTGTCCAGCCTCGCGCCGGCCCATGCCGAACACTGCGAGATCCGCCTGGAAACCGACAAGCAGACGATCGCCGCGCAGCTCAACCTGAGCCCCGAAACCTTGTCGCGGGTGCTGTCGCGCTTTGCCCGCGACGGCATGATCCGCCCTCACGGTCGGCGCGGTCTGGTGCTCGACAAGCTGAGCCTGCTGCGCACCTGCGCCGCGGGCTAGGCGGCCCCTCCGCCGCCGTGCTCGTCGAGCGCCACCACGATGGCGAGGTGAGCCGGCGTCGCCAGCCAGCGCGCGAGCAGCCGGCAGATATCCAGATCGAACACGCGCGGCGCACCGACCGCGAGCGCACGCGCGGCCTCCAGGCTGTCGGCGCTGCCCAGATGGCACCACTGGTCGAAGACGTGGAAAGCCGCCAGCGGCGCATGCGCGCGCCGCTCGACGGCGACCGCGGCGCCCGCCCACGGCCAGGGTTTGAGGCGCGTCGCGGCGAGCGCGGCGAGCAGACGCTGGTCGTGCTGTGCCGGGGTTTCGCGCCCGGCGCAGACCCCGGCGCAACGCTTCGCCGCATGGGCGCTGCAGCCCCCCGTGGTGCCCGGTTCCAGCCCCAGACGGCGGGGACAAAGCTGATACAGCAGGGCGAGTTCGCGCAGCAGGTTATCGGCCTCCTTGCGCGTGCGGAAGGTGCCGTAGAGCCCGTCCCAGGCGCGCGGATCGGTGCCGGCGATGGCCACGCGCTCGAAGATCGGCGGCCGCCGCCGGTTGCTCAGGTGGCGCAGCGCGAAGGCCTCGGCGCCGCCCGGCTGCGGGCGGTTGTGCGACGGCCGCCGGTTGCGCACCAGCTCGGCTTCGAGCAGCTGCGCACCGAGCTCGCCGGCGGTTTCGATCCATTCGACGCGCCGCACCAAGCGGGCGAGTTCGGCATCCTTGCCGTTGCGCGTGGCGTTGCCCAGATGCTCCATGACGCGGCCGCGCAGGCCGTTGCTGCGGCCGACGAACAGCGGCCGTTCCGCGCGCGCGCCGGGGGGCGCCTCGGGATCGGCGAACAGCAGGTACACGCCGGGCGCCTCGGGCAGGCCTTCGAGCGCGCCTTCGGGCAGCCCGGGCGGTCGCGCCGGCGCCTTCATCGCCTTGTCGGCGGCGCGCGCCAGCACCTCGGGGGCGAAGTCGGCAGCGACGCGCTGCGCGAACTGCCACAGCGCCTCGGCGTCGCCCATCGCGCGGTGGCGGGCGTCGCACACCAGGCCATGACGCTCGATCAGCGCATCCAGGCCGTGGCGGTGATGTTCCGGGTACAGCGCCCGCGACAGCTTCACCGTGCACAGCACCGGCGCGTCGAAGTCGCGCCCCAGGGCGGCGAAGGCATTCTTGATGAAGGCGTAGTCGAAGCGTGCGTTGTGGGCGACGAAAACGCAGCCGTCGAGACGCGCGGCCACGTCGTCGGCCAGGTCGGCAAAGCTCGGCGCGCCCGCGACCATGGCGTCGGTGATGCCGATCAGATCCTGGATCATCGGCGGGATCGGCCGCCCTGGATTGACCAGGCTTTCCCAGCGCTCGACCACCACGCCGTGCGCCACGCGCACGATCGCGATCTCGGTGATGCCGTCGCGCAGCGGATGGGCCCCGGTGGTTTCGAGGTCGACGATGGCGAGGCGCGCGGGCAGCGACATGCCGGGTGGGGAGCGGCTCAGGCCGCGCCCGGCTTGCGGCCGAGGTATTCGCGGAACACGCCCAGGGTCACCGCGCAGCGCACGTCCTCGAAGCCGGCGCGGCGCATCGCGTCGAGCACGCGCTCGGGCTCGACCGCAGCCTGGATGGTGTCCCAGTAATACTCCCACAGCATGGAGACGTCGGCGTTGCAGCGCCCCAGCCGCGCCAGCACCGGGACCACGGCGCGGATGTAGGCGCGCAGCATGAGGCCGCCGAAGCGGCTGCGCGGCCGGCTGATCTCCATGACGCACACCTGGCCACCGGGGCGCAGCACGCGCAGGTATTCGCCGAACGCGAGATCGAGGTCGCCGACGTGGCGCAGCGCATAGCCCATGGAGACGAAATCGACGTGATCGGCAGGCAACGGGATCGACTCCGCATAGGCCTCGATGGTGTCCACGTCGAGCTTCTTGCGCAGCTCGTCGAGCATTCCGGGCGAGGGATCGAGCGCCAGCAGGCGCCCCTCGGCGCCGACGATGCGCAGCGCCTCGCGCGCCACCAACCCGGTGCCGGCGGCGACGTCGAGCACGGTCATGCCCGCCGCCAGGCCGCCATGCTGCAGCGCGCGGCGCCGGTACCAGGGCCCGGTGCCGAGCGCGGTGATGCGTTCGGCGCGGTCATAGCCGGAGGCGGCACGGTCGAACAGCGCGCGCGTGGCGGCACGGCGTTCCGCTTCGGAGGAGAAATAGCGGCGCAGTTGCGGATCGGTCTGGAGCGGACTCGCGCTCCGGGCGGAATCGGTCATCGGCAGGGGGCGGTGGATGGGCGGACGGGAAGGGAGCGGACCGTGTTCCCGCCGCACGCGGGCTCAGTGGTTGATGTCGTAGTAGTAGGGTTTGACCGGCACGCGCGACGCGGCGGCGCGCGCCTGGGCGTCGAGGTCCTGCGGCTTGTCCCACCACAGCGCACGCCCTTTCTTCTGCTCGGCGAGTTGTTCGGGGTGCTTCTCCAGCCACTCGCGCATGAACTTGGTGTGCTCGGATTCGTACATCGCCATGGTCGGCCTCGATATCTAAAACGAATGGGAAAACGACGGTGAAAACAGGGGAATTGTAACAGGCCGCGCCGGCGACCCGGTGGCCGCGGACGCTCAGCTGGCGCGGCCGTCACCCTTGACGCGGCCGATGCGCACCACGTCGGGGACACGGCGCACGCCACGCATGACGCGCGCCAGATGCATGCGGTCATGCACCTGCAGCGTGAAGCTGAGCGCGATGTAGGCGCCCTGCTCGTTGTCCATGCCGACGTTGAGGATGTTGCATTCCTCTTCGGAGATCACGCTCGCGACCTTGGCCAGCACGCCCCGCGCATTCTTGGTGAGCACGCGGATGGTGACGTCGAACATGCGCTCGTCGCCCGCCTCCCACTCGACATCGACCCAGCGCCCGCGGTCGCCGCGCAGCTTGGCGACCACGGGGCAGTCGTGGAGGTGCACCTCCAGCCCCTGGCCCTTGCGGATCGTACCGATGATGGGGTCGCCCGGAATCGGGTGACAGCAACGCGCGAGCTGCACCGCGATGCCTTCGCTGCCGCGGATCATGATCGCGCCCGCGGGCTTCGGCTTGATCACGTCGGGGCGGCCGGACTCCTGGTCCTGCGCCTGCGACAGGCGGCGCGCGACGATCGCCGGCAGGCGCTTGCCCAGGCCGATGTCGGCGAAGATGTCCTTCTTGTGGCGCACGCCGCGGTCGCGCAGGAAACGCTCCCAGGCGAAATTGGACAGCTGCCCCAGGGTCAGCCCGTAGGGCCGCAGCGCCTGGTTGAGCAGCCGCTCGCCGAGCGCCACCGACTCCTCCTGCTGCGCGTTCTTCATGAAGTGGCGGATCTGCGCGCGCGCCTTGCCGGTGCGCACGTAGGACAGCCAGGCCGGATTCGGATTGGCGTGCGCCGCGGTGATGATCTCGACCTGATCGCCGTTGCGCAGCTCCGAGCGCAGCGGCATGAGATCGCCATTGACGCGGCAGGCCACGCAGCGGTTGCCGATGTCGGTGTGCACGGCGTAGGCGAAATCGACCGGGGTCGAGCCCTTGGGCATGGAGAAGATCTTGCCCTTGGGCGAGAACACATAGACCTCGCCCGGGAACAGGTCGATCTTGACGTGCTCGAGGAACTCGGTGGCCTCGCCCGAGGTGGATTGGAGTTCGAGCAGCGACTGCAGCCAGGAATGCGTCTTCTGCTGCAGCTCGGTGAGCGTTTTCTCGTCTTCCTTGTACAGCCAGTGCGAGGCCACCCCGGCCTCGGCGATGTGATGCATCTCGCGGGTGCGGATCTGCACCTCGACCGGGGTGCCGAAGGGGCCGATCAGCGTGGTGTGCAGCGACTGGTAGCCGTTGGCCTTGGGGATCGCCAGATAGTCCTTGAACTTGCCCGGCACCGGTTTGTACATCGAGTGCAGCGCGCCCAGCGCGAGGTAGCAGCCGGGCACGTCGCGCACGATGACGCGAAAGCCGTAGATGTCGAGCACCTGCGAGAACGACAGGTGCTTTTCCACCATCTTGCGGTAGATCGAATACAGGTGCTTCTCACGGCCTTGCACCTCGGCGGAGATGCCCCACTGCGGCAGGCGCTCCTCGATCGTGGTCAGCACCTTGCCCACGACCTCGCGGCGGTTGCCGCGCGCGGCCTTGATCGCCTTGGCGAGCACGCGGTAGCGCAGCGGATACTTGTGCTGGAACGACAGCTCCTGCAGCTCGCGGTACAGATTGTTGAGGCCGAGGCGGTTGGCGATCGGCGCGTAGATCTCGAGGGTCTCGTTGGCGATGCGGCGGCGCTTGGCCGGGCGCACGCAATCGAGCGTGCGCATGTTGTGCATGCGGTCGGCGAGCTTGATCAGGATCACGCGCAGATCGCTCGCCATCGCCAGCAGCATCTTGCGGAAGTTCTCGGCCTGCGCCTCTTCCTGCGAGCGGAACTCGATCTTGTCGAGCTTGGACAGGCCATCGACCAGCTCGGCGGTGGTCTTGCCGAAGCGCTCGGCGATCTCCGCCTTGCTGATGTGGGTGTCCTCCATGACGTCGTGGAGGAGCGCGGCCATCAGCGCCTGGGCGTCGAGGTTCCAGTCGGCGACCAGCTCGGCGACCGCCACCGGATGGGTGATGTAGGGCTCGCCGCTGATGCGGAACTGCCCTTCGTGGGCACGGGCCGAGAAGTGGTAGGCGGCTTCGACGCGACCGACGTCTTCGGGCCGCAGATAGGTGGCGAGCTTGGCCTTCAGGCGTTCGAAGCCGAGCGAAAGCACGACCGACGCCGGCGGACTGAACGGGGCGGGGGAGCCGGGTAGCGCAGCGTCCATGTCCAACTCCCCCGCGCGGGGATCAGGCCTGCCCGCGGTTGAGCATTTCCAGGCCGACCTTGCCGGCGGCCACTTCGCGCAGCGCAACCACCGTGGGCTTGTCGCGGTCGTGCGGGTCGAGCTCGATCTGCGGCGTGCTGCCGGCGGTGAGCTGGCGGGCGCGATAGGTCGCGGCCAGGGTCAGCTGGAAGCGGTTCGGGATGCGTTTCAGGCAGTCTTCGACGGTGATGCGGGCCATGTTCAATCCTGTTCGAGAAAATCGAAATACTGCGGGTGGCGCGCGTGCTGATTGGGATAACGCAGGCGCGCCGCGCGCACCACCGCCACCAGATCGTCGAGCGCGACCTGCAACTCGTTGTTAATTATAACGTAGTCGAACTCCGCCACATGGCGCATCTCGCCACGGGCGGCGAGCAGGCGCCGATTTATGACGTCGTCACTGTCGGTGCCACGCCCGCGCAGGCGGTTTTCGAGCTCGTCGAACGAGGGCGGCAGGATGAACACGCCGACCGCGGCGGGGAACACCTTGCGCACCTGCTGCGCGCCCTGCCAGTCGATTTCGAGCAGGATGTCGCGCCCGGCGGCGATCTGCTCGCGGATCCACACCTTCGACGTGGCGTAGTAGTTGCCATGGACCTCGGCCCACTCGAGGAACTCGCCGCGGTCGCGCAGCGCGCGGAAGGTGGGCACGTCGACGAAGTGATACTCGCGTCCGTTCTGCTCGCCCGGACGCGGAGCGCGCGTGGCGTAGGAGATCGACAGCTGCACCTGCGGATCGCGCGCGAGCAGGCCGCGCACCAGCGTGGTCTTGCCCGCGCCCGAGGGCGCGGTGACGATGAAGAGGGTTCCGGCCATCTCTGCCCCTTACTCGATGTTCTGCACCTGCTCGCGCATCTGCTCGATCAGCACCTTGAATTCCATGGCGATGCCGGTGATGTCGGTAGCGGCAGATTTCGAGGCCAGGGTGTTGGCCTCGCGGTTGAGTTCCTGCATCAGGAAATCGAGGCGCTTGCCGGCGGCGCCGCCGGTCTTGAGGATGCGCTCGACCTCGTCGAGATGGGTCGACAGGCGCGACAGCTCTTCGGCGACGTCGATGCGCTGGGCGAACAGCGCCACCTCCTGGCGGATGCGGTCCTCGTCGAGGGTGGCGACCGCGTCGCGCAGGCGGGCGGTAAGCTTGTCCTGATAGTCGGCGACGATCGCCGGCATGCGCGGCGTGGCCTGGGCGACGAGTTCGGCCATGCGCGCGAGGCGCTCGCGGATCATCGCCGCGAGCTTCTCGCCCTCGCGGCGGCGGGTGGCGACCAGTTCGTCGAGCGCAGCGCGCGCGAGCTCGACGATCGCCGGCTGCATCTGCTCGAAGCCGACGCCGTCGTCGGCGAGCATGCCCGGCCAGCGCAGCACCTCGGCCACCGACAGCGCGGCGGCGTCCGGGAACTGCCGGCGCACCGCCTCCTGAGCGTCGGCGAGCTGCCCCATCAGGGTCTGGTTGACGGCGAGGCTGCGCGGCGCGGCGTCGTTGTTCTGCAGATTCAGCCGGCATTCGACCTTGCCGCGGGTCAGACGCGACGAGATCAGGTCGCGGATGGCCGGTTCGGCCTGGCGCAGATCCTCCACGATGCGGAACGACAGGTCGAGGTAGCGCGAATTCACGCTGCGCAGCTCGAGGTGAAGGCTGACGGGGCCCAGATCGCGGGTCTGCACCGCGAAACCGGTCATGCTATGAATCATGGATGGAGGTCTCCGGGAACCCGCCGCATTCGTTTACACTGCGGGGCCCATTCAGGATGAAGCTGCGGAAAGCCGAATCTTAGCGCCCGACCCGATGCCTCCTCAAGCCAACTGCGCCCTGCCTCAAGGCTTTCAGCTCGATCAGTACCGCATCGAACGCCAGCTCTCGCTCGGCGGCTTCTCGATCGTCTATCTGGCCTACGACGAGGAAGGCACGCCGGTCGCGATCAAGGAATACCTGCCGAACTCGCTCGCCCTGCGCAAGGAAGGCGAGATCGAGCCGCAGGTGCCGGAAGACAACCTGCCGGCCTTCCGTTACGGCATGAAGTGCTTCTTCGAGGAAGGGCGCTCGCTGGCGAAGCTGATGCACCCCAACGTGGTCCGCGTGCTCAACTTCTTCCGCGCCAACAACACGGTGTACATGGTCATGCAGTTCGAGCGCGGGCGCACGCTGCACGACTACATCCAGAAGAACAAGGGCCAGGTCAGCGAACGCTTCATCCGCGCGGTGTTCACGCGCATGCTCAACGGCCTGCGCGAAGTCCACGCGCACAAGCTGCTGCACCTCGACATCAAGCCCTCGAACATCTATCTGCGCGCCGACGGCACGCCGGTGCTGCTCGACTTCGGCGCCGCGCGCCAGACCCTGGCGCTCGACCAGCCCATGCTCAAGCCGATGTACACGCCGGGCTTCGCCTCGCCGGAGCAGTTCGGCAATCGCGAGGCGCTCGGCCCGTGGAGCGACATCTACAGCGTCGGCGCGAGCATGCACGCGTGCATCGCCGGCAGCGCGCCGCCGCGCTCGGACGAACGCAGCAAGCACGACACCTTGCAGGCACTGTCGAAAACCCACGCCGGGCGCTACTCCGAGCAGTTGCTCAAGCTCGTCGAGTGGTGCCTGCATCTGGACCCGCTGCAGCGCCCGCAGAGCGTCTACACGCTACAGAAGGCGCTGATGCTCAAGGAGGCTGGCGACCCCATGCCCGCGACCTGGTTCACCGACCTCGGCGCCCGCCTCAAATCCTTCATCGGCAAGCACAGACACTGACGGAGTCCGCCTTGCGATTCACCATCTTCCAGGAAAGCCGGATCGGCCGGCGCAAGACCAACCAGGACCGCATCGCCTACTGCTATTCGCGCGACACGCTGCTCATGCTGATCGCCGACGGCATGGGGGGCCACCTGCACGGCGAGGTCGCGGCCCATCTCGCCGCCCAGTTCGTCACCCAGGCCTTCCAGCGCGAGGCCCAGCCCGGCCTGCCCGACCCCGGGCTGTTCCTGTCGCGCGCGCTGTCGAGCGCCCACCATGCGATCCTCGACTACGCCCTCGACAAGCAGCTGCCCGAAGCGCCGCGCACCACCATCGTCGCCTGCGTGGTGCAGGACGGCTTTGCGCACTGGGCCCATGCCGGCGACTCGCGCCTCTACCTGCTGCGCCACGGCCGCATCCACACCCAGACCCGCGACCACTCGCGGGTGCAGCTGATGATGGATCAGGGCCTGCTCGACGCCGAGGCCGCCGCGCAGCATCCGGGGCGCAACCGCATCTACTCCTGCCTGGGCGGCACCCACGCGCCGCAGATCGAGTTCTCGAAGCGGGTCGCGCTCCACGACAACGACACCCTCATGCTGTGCACCGACGGCCTGTGGGGCCCGCTCGGCAACGACGGCGTGCTCCTCGGCCTGGCCGGGCGCAACGTCATGGACGCGGTGCCGCGCATGATGAACCGCGCCGAGGAACTCGCCGGCGCGGGATGCGACAATCTGTCGATGATCGCCATGCAGTGGCACGACGACAGCTGCGCCACCCACGCCCCCGAGTCGGTGTCGACGCAGACCATGGCGCTCAACAACTTCACCACCCGCCTCGACGCCTTCCCGCGCACGCGCACCAATGCCCCCACCGCCGCCGAACTGAGCGACGACGACATCGAAAAGGCGATTGCCGAAATCAACGCCGCGATCAAGAAATTCAGCAAGACCTGAGGACTACCCGATGAGACCCAGCCAGCGCCAGCCCGACCAACTCCGCCCGATCCGCCTGACCCGCGGCTACACCCGCCATGCCGAAGGTTCGGTGCTGGTCGAGTTCGGCGACACCCGCGTGCTGTGCACCGCCAGCGTCGAGGAGTCGGTGCCGCCCTTCCTGCGCGGCAAGGGCCAGGGCTGGGTCACCGCCGAGTACGGCATGCTGCCGCGCGCCACCCACACGCGCAGCGCGCGCGAGGCTGCCAAGGGCAAGCAGAGCGGGCGCACCCAGGAGATCCAGCGCCTGATCGGCCGCAGCCTGCGCGCGGTGGTCGACCTCGCCGCGCTCGGCGAGCGCCAGATCACCATCGACTGCGACGTGCTGCAGGCCGACGGCGGCACCCGCACCGCCGCCATCACCGGCGCCTGCGTGGCGCTGCGCGACGCCCTCGGCAAGCTGGTCGCCGACGGCCGGCTCGCCGCACTGCCGCTCACCGACTACGTTGCCGCGGTCTCCGTGGGCATCGTCGATGGCGTGCCGGTGCTCGATCTGGACTATGCTGAAGACTCCGCCTGCGACACCGACATGAACGTGGTCATGACCGGCAGCGGCGGCCTCATCGAGGTGCAGGGCACCGCCGAAGGCACGCCGTTCTCGCGCGCCGAACTCGACGCTCTGCTCGACCTCGCCGGCGCCGGCATCGGCGAGCTGGTGGCGCTGCAGAAAGCCGCGCTCGCCGGGAGCTGAACCATGAACAAGCGCCTCGTCCTCGCCAGCAACAACGCCAAGAAGGCCGCCGAAATGCAGGCCCTGCTCGCGCCGCTCGGCATCGACGTCATCGCCCAGGCCGCGCTCGGCGTCGGTGAAGCCGACGAACCCCACCTCACCTTCGTCGAGAATGCGCTCGCCAAGGCCCGCCACGCCGCCGCCGCCACCGGCCTGCCGGCGATCGCCGACGACTCCGGGCTGTGCGTGAGCGCGCTCGGCGGCGCCCCCGGAGTGCTCTCCGCGCGCTTTGCCGGAGAGCCGAAATCGGATGCGCGCAACAACGCCCTGCTGCTCGACAAGCTCACCGGCGCCAGCGACCGCAGCGCTTACTTTTATTCCGCGGTGGTGCTGGTGCGCCACGCCGACGATCCGCGCCCGCTGATCGCCGACGGCGAATGGCACGGCACCATTCTCGAAGCCGCGCGCGGCGAAGGCGGTTTCGGGTACGATCCGCTGTTCTGGCTGCCCGAACTCGAGCAGACCGCGGCCGAACTCGATGCCGCGCTGAAGAACACCTTGAGCCACCGCGGCGCGGCCATGCGCCATCTGCTCGACCGCCTGCGCGCTCACCCACTGTAAGGTCCGGCGGCACGGCGGCCGATCCCGCCCCTGCCCTGAGCCTGTCGTAAGCCCCTCGTGACCGAACGCCGCATCATCCCGCTGGTTCCCGCGCCGCCGCCGCACGCCGCGGCGCTTCCCGAACGCCCGCAACTCGGCTCGCCGCCGCCGCTCGCGCTCTACGTGCATTTCCCGTGGTGCGTGAAGAAATGCCCGTACTGCGACTTCAACTCGCACACGCCACGTGGCGCCGCGGCGGTGCCCGAAGACGCCTGGCTGGCGGCGGTGATCGCCGACCTCGAAGCGGCGCTGCCACAGGTCTGGGGACGCCGCGTGCACAGCGTCTTCATCGGCGGCGGCACGCCCAGCCTGATGTCGGCGGCGACCCTGGACGGCCTGCTCACCGCGCTGCGCATGCGGCTACCGCTCGACCCGCTCGCCGAGATCACCCTCGAGGCCAATCCGGGCACGGTCGAGGCCGGACGCTTCCGCGACTATCGCGCCGCCGGCGTCACCCGCCTGTCGCTCGGCATCCAGAGCTTCGACGACGCCATGCTCGGCCGCCTTGGCCGCATCCACGACGGCGCCGAGGCCGCCCGCGCGATCGACACCGCGCTCGCCCATTTCGAGCGCGTGAACCTCGACCTGATGTACGCCCTGCCCGAGCAGACCCTGGAGCAGGCGCTTGCCGACCTCGAACGTGCGCTCGCCACCGGCGTCAGCCACCTGTCGTGCTACCACCTCACCCTGGAGCCGAACACGCCGTTCGCGCACCACCCGCCGTCGCTGCCCGACGCCGATCTCGCCGCCGACATGCAGGACGCGATCGAAGCCCGCCTCGCCGCCGCCGGCTTCCGCCACTACGAGACCTCGGCCTTCGCCCGCCCCGGCGCCGAATGCCGCCACAATCTCAACTACTGGACCTTCGGCGACTATCTCGGCATCGGCCCGGGCGCCCACGGCAAGCTCTCCAGCCATGAGGGCATCGTGCGCGAGATGCGCCACAAGCACCCCGCGCGCTACCTCGAGGGCGCGCAGCGCGGCGACTTCGTCCAGGAGCGGCGCGCGGTGACGGTGGCCGAGCTGCCCTTCGAGTTCATGATGAACGCGCTGCGCCTGACCGCCGGCGTCCCTGCCCGCCTGTTCACCGAACGCACCGGCCTGCCCCTGGCCGCGGTCGCCGCCGAGGTGCGCGACGCGCGCGCGCGCGGCCTGCTCGACCCCGCGACCGACAGCCTGCGTCCGACCGCGCACGGGCGCCGCTTCCTCAACGACCTGCTCGAACTGTTCCTGCGCGACTGATTCCACAGCGGCGCGCGCGCCGGTTTGTCGCGCATCTTGTTTGTCATGCACAATCCTGCCAAACACCATAAGAGAGGGGACAGGACATGAGCGTGATCTTCGCCAAGACCGCGTGGGGCCAGGAGGAAGTCGCCAACAAGAGCGGAGCGCTGACGCCGCGCCAGCGCCGCGTGCTGATCTTCGTCGACGGCAAGCGCAGCGTCGAGCAGTTGCGCGAAATGCTGCAGGCCGACGATCTGCAGCACACCCTGGGCATGCTTGAGGAGGACGGCTACATCGAGGTCGCCCACGTCACCGACCCGGTTGGCAACCCCACCGCCCCGCAAGGCCCGCTGCCCTCCATCACCGCCTTCGGCGAGTTGCCGACGACGCCCGATCCGGTGCGCCTGCAGCAGGCGCGCAATTTCATGAGCAACACGCTGAACACCTTCGTCGGCTCGCTGGGCGCGAGCTCGCTGCTCGAGCGCATCGAGCGCGCCGACGGCCATGCCGGGCTGCGCGCATTGTTCGACGAGTGGTACCACGCCCTGGTGAAATCGCGCGAAGGCAAGCGCGTCGCCGAGACCCTGCGCGCCAAGCTGCTCAACGTGATCTGAAGGGCGGGCGGGGCGTTACCGCCCCGCTCTTCGGTTTTCGGCGCCGTTGCCGCGCCTCACTCCGGCGCCGCGCACAGGCAGTGCGCATAAAGGTGCTGCGGATCGTTCCAGCGCAGCAGATCCTGCGCCTCGGCCTGCAGGCCCGCGAACACGCGGGCAAGCGGCGCCTCCGCCGTCCCCGCGCCTCCCGTCCCGCTGATTCCCGCGCTGCTCAGCAGCCGGCGCAGCAGGGCCTCGCCGGGCGCCAGCCCGGGCGCCGGCCACACCACCTCGTAACGCTCGAGGCCGGCGCGCCGCGCCGCCGCCGCGAGCGCCGCCTCCAGCCCGCCGAGCTCATCGACGAGGCCCAGTTCGGCCGCCGCCTCCCCGGTCCACACACGACCGCGGGCGACCTTGTCCACCTCGTCGACGCCGAGCTTGCGCCCCTGCGCGACGACCTGCAGAAAGCGCCGGTAGCCGTGCTCGATGCCGAGCTGCAGGGCCTCGCCGGCGGCGGGGTCGAGCGCGCGGCGCGGGTCCATGGCGCCGGCGAGCGGCGCGGTGGCGACGCCGTCAACGGTGACGCCGAGGCGGCGGAGCGGCTCGACCACCTCGGGGAACATCGCGAAGATGCCGATCGAGCCGGTGAGCGTGGCCGGGCTCGCCCAGATCTCGTCGGCCCCGGCGGCGATCCAGTAGCCCCCCGAGGCCGCCACCGAACTCATCGAGGCGATCACCGGCTTTCCCGCCCGGCGGGTCAGTTCGAGCTCGCGGCGGATCACCTCCGAGGCCCACGCGCTGCCGCCCGGGCTGTCGATGCGCAGCACCAGCGCCTTCACCGCCTCGTCCTCGCGTGCCTCGCGGATCAGGCGGGCGAAAGTGTCGCCGCCGACCACGCCCGGAGGCTGCTCGCCATCGACGATGGAGCCATGCGCCACCACCACCGCGATGCGATCGGCCGCCGCAGGGCGCGCCGCGCGCACGTTGGCGAGGTAGGCGCCGAGCCCGACCTGGCGCACGTCCTTGCCGGTGGCGTCGGCGCCGAAGCGCTCGACGAGCCGCGCGCGCCATTCGTCGCGGGTACTGAAGTGGTCGACGAGGCCGGCGCGCCGCGCCGCCTCCGCGGCATCGCCGCCGGTCGCGGCGAGCGCGTCGCGGTAGCCGGTGATGTAGCGGTCGAGTGCCTCGGGAGCGAGCTTGCGGCTCGCCACGACATCGCTGCGGAAGGCGTTCCACAGGCCATCGAGCAGATCGCGCGAGGCGTCGCGGTCTTCGTCCGACATGTCGCTGCGGGTGAAGGGTTCGGCGAAGGACTTGTACTCGCCGACGCGGAACACATGGACCTTGACCCCGAGCGCGTCGAGCGCGCCCTTGAAATAGGTCACGTAGCGCGCCAGCCCGCGCAGCAGCACGAAGCCGTCGGGCGACAGATGGACCTCGTCGGCGGTCGCCGCGAGGTAGTACTGCGCCTGGGTGTAGCGCTCGCCGCGCGCCAGCACCGGCCGCCCGGTGGCCTTGAAGGCGACAATCGCCGCGCGTAGTTCGGCGAGTTTGGACAGGCCGGCGCCGTGCAGCGCATCGGTCTCGATCACCAGCGCGGCGATGCGGCGGTCGTCGTGCGCGGCGCGCAAGGCCTCGAGCAGATCGGCGAGCACCGCCTGGCCGCCCTCGCCTTCGGCGCGCCGCAGCAAGGTGAGCGGATCGTCGAGCACCGCCTGCTCGACCAGGGTGCCGGCCGGGCGCAGCACCAGCACCGCACCCTGGGGCACCGGCGGCGGCGGCCGCAGCCACAGCAGCGCGACGAAACCGAGGGCCACGATGAGCGCGAAGTAGAGCAACGCGCGGCCGACGAAATCGAGGGCGCGCGCGAAGAAGCGGAAAATGCCGAGGACGAAGCGGAACAGAGCGCGAAACACCGGGCAACCTCCCTGCGCGGACGCGGTTGTCGCAGCCGCCGGCAGCGGTCACGACGCCATGGAGCGGGCGGCAACGACGGCCGGCGGAACCCGTCCCGCCGGCCGTCCCATCACTTGCGGAACACCAGATCCCACACGCCGTGGCCCAGGCGCAGGCCACGGTTCTCGAACTTGGTCAGCGGCCGGTAGTCCGGCCGCGGCGCGAAGCCGTCGGCGGTATTGTGCAGCGCCGGCTCGGCGGCGAGCACCTCCAGCATCCAGTGCGCGTACTCTTCCCAATCGGTGGCACAGTGCAGATAGCCGCCGGGCGCGAGCTTCTGCGCCACCAGCGCGACGAAATCGGCCTGGATGATGCGCCGCTTGTGATGGCGCGCCTTGCGCCACGGATCGGGGAAGAACACATGGACGCCGGCGAGCGCGCCGTCGGCGATCATGTCGCGCAGCACCTCGACCGCGTCGTGCTGCATGATGCGCACGTTGGCGAGTTCCTGCTCGGCAACCAGCTTGCACAGCGCGCCGACGCCGGGGCCATGGACCTCGATGCCGAGGAAGTTGGTGTCGGGCCGCGCCGCCGCGATCTTCGCCGTGGTCTCGCCCATGCCGAAGCCGATCTCGAGCACGGTCGGCGCATGCCGGCCGAAGGCGGCGTCGAGATCGAGGGGCGCGCCCCGGTAGGGAATGCCGATCTTCGGCAGCATGTCGTCGTAGTAACGCTGCTGCGCCCCCGACATGCGCCCCTGGCGCAGCACGAAGCTGCGGATGCTGCGGCTGGAAAAGCGGTGCTCGGGGCTGTCGCGGCCGATGATCTCGACCGCGGCCTCGCCCGCCTCCGGCGCCTGGGCGCCGTCCTGCGTCGGCGCGCTCATGAACCGATCAATCCCGCGGTCGGCGAGCTCGGGTCCGCCGAGTAGAACTTGCGCGGCATGCGCCCGGCGCGGAAGGCCTCGCGGCCGGCCTCCACCGCCTTCTTCATCGCGCTCGCCATCAGCACCGGCTGGCCGGCGGCAGCGATCGCGGTGTTCATCAGCACACCGTCGCAGCCGAGCTCCATCGCGATCGCCGCATCCGACGCGGTGCCGACGCCGGCATCGACCAGCACCGGCACCTTGGCGTTGTCGATGATCAGGCGCAGGTTCCACGGATTGAGGATGCCCATGCCGGAGCCGATCAGCGAGGCCAGCGGCATCACCGCGACGCAGCCGAGGTCTTCGAGCATCTTCGCCTGGATCGGATCATCGGCGCAGTACACCATGACCTCGAAGCCGTCCTTCACCAGAGTCTCGGCGGCCTTCAGCGTTTCCGGCATGTTCGGGAACAGCGACTTCGGATCGCCCAGCACCTCGAGCTTGACCAGCGCGTGGCCGTCGAGCAGCTCGCGCGCCAGACGCAGCGTGCGCACCGCATCGTCCGCGGTGTAGCAGCCTGCGGTGTTGGGCAGGATGGTGAAGCGCTCGGGCGGCAGCACGTCGAGCAAATTCGGTTCGTCGGGGTTCTGGCCGATGTTGGTGCGGCGGATCGCGACGGTGACGATCTCCGCGCCACTGGCGTCGATCGCCGCCCGCGTCTCGGCGAAATCCTTGTACTTGCCGGTACCGACCAGCAGCCGGGAGCCATAGGCCTTGCCGGCAATCACCAGGGCGTCGTTCATGATGATGAGAAACCTGTAGGAAAGGGAGCGGACACGCGTCAGCCGCCGCCGACCGCGACCACGATCTCCAGCCGGTCGCCTTCGGCGAGCACGGTCTCGCCGTGGCGCGCACGCGCCACGATCTCGCCGTTGCGCTCGACCGCAAGGCGCTTGCCGGCGAGTTGTCGCTGCTCGAGGAGGGCGAGCACGGTGAGGCCGTCGTCCACGGTTTCGGGCTGGCCGTTGAGGAAGATGCGGATCATGCGCAAGAAAAATCGCGGTGGATGACTGGAATGAAGGCCGCCGCGCGGTGCCGGACGCGGACGGGACAGGGCGGAAATCTTATCACGCCCGCTCCGCGCACCCTCCCCCTGCGGCCGCACCGCCGCCACCGCGCCTGCGGTTTGACTTTTGCCGGAGCGGGCGCTAAGTTCGCCGCATCCAGCGCCGATTTGAACCACAGCTTGCGGGCGCTCAATAAATCCGGCTAAAGCGAGGGCGACCCAGTCCGCGTTTTCCAGCCGGCTGGGTTTTTTCGTTTTTCGACTCCGATCATGACCGAACCTCAATCCGTCGGGATCGTCACCGCGCAGACGGCGCGCTTCGCCGACCCGCTGCCGCTGCGCAGCGGCGGCACGCTGGCGGACTACGACCTCGTCTATGAAACCTACGGCGAACTCAACGCCGCGCGCAGCAACGCGGTGCTGGTGTGCCATGCGCTGTCGGGCTCGCACCACGTCGCCGGCCATTACGCCGAACAGCCGAACAACGTCGGCTGGTGGGACAACCTCGTCGGTCCGGGCAAGCCGCTCGACACACGCAAGTTCTTCGTCATCGGCGTGAACAATCTCGGCGGCTGCTACGGCTCGACCGGGCCGGCGAGCCTAGACCCGGCCACCGGCCGGCCGTGGGGCGCGGCGTTTCCCTTCGTCACCGTCGAGGACTGGGTCGATGCCCAGGCGCGGCTCGCCGACCGCCTCGGCATCGCGCGCTTTGCCGCGGTGATCGGCGGCAGCCTGGGCGGCATGCAGGCGCTGTCGTGGACGCTGCAGTACCCGGAGCGCGTCGGCCACGCCGCGGTGATCGCCTCCGCGCCCAAGCTCACCGCACAGAACATCGCCTTCAACGAGGTCGCGCGCCAGGCCATCCTCAGCGACCCGGACTTCCACGGCGGCCACTACTACGAGCACGGCGTGGTGCCGGTGCGCGGCCTCAAGCTGGCGCGCATGGTCGGCCACATCACCTATCTGTCCGACGACGCGATGGCGGAGAAATTCGGCCGCAGCCTGCGTCACGGCAAGGCGGTGTACAGCTACGACGTCGAGTTCGAGGTCGAGTCCTATCTGCGTTACCAGGGCGACAAGTTCGCCGGCTTCTTCGACGCCAACAGCTATCTGCTGGCGACCAAGGCGCTCGACTACTTCGACCCCGCCTTCGAGCACGGCGGCGACCTGTGCGCGGCGCTGGCGCGGGCCCGGGCCAACTTTCTGGTGGTGTCGTTCACCACCGACTGGCGCTTCTCGCCCGCGCGCTCGCACGAGATCGTCCATGCGCTGCTGCACAACGGCCGCAACGTGAGCTACGCCGACATCGACTGCGCCGCCGGCCACGACTCCTTCCTGCTCGACGAGCCGCGCTACCACGCGCTGCTGTCGGCCTGGTTCGACCGCATCGAGGTGTGACATGGCAGGCTATCGCTACGACTACGACGTGATCGCGCAGTGGATCGAGCCCGGCGAGCGGGTGCTCGACCTCGGCTGCGGCGACGGCAGCCTGCTGCGTCACCTGATGGCGGTGCGCCAGGTGCAGGGCTACGGCGTCGAGAACGACCCCGACAAGCTGCTCGCCAGCGTGAAGAACGGCATCAACGTGCTGCAGGCGAACATGGAGCGCGGCCTGGTCGGCATGGAGGACGGTTTCTTCGACCACGTCATCATGAGCCTGTCGCTGCAGGCGATGCACAACACCCAGGGCATCCTCGCCGAGATGCTGCGCGTCGGCCGCGAGGCCGTGGTCAGCTTTCCCAACTTCGGCTACTGGCGTCACCGCCAGAGCATCCTCAACGGCCGCATGCCGGTGTCGGAAAGCCTGCCGCATCAGTGGTTCAACACCCCCAACGTGCGCTTTTTCACGATCGCCGACTTCGAGGCCCTGTGCGCGCAGAACGGAATCGCGATCCGCGAGCGCCTGGCCTTCGACGACGGCAAGCTGGTACTCGACGAGCCCAACTTCCTCGCCAGCGTGGCGGTGTACCGCCTCGGCCGCGACTGAGGGCTCAGACCTCCGCGATCAGCGCTTCGCCGCGCCGGTAGGCGTCGGTGAAGCGCGCCAGGCCGTGGCTGCCGCCGTTGACCAGACGGCGGGCGTGACGCAGGTCGCCTTCGAGCAGCGCGCGCTTGATCGCCAACGCCTTGTCCTTGAGGAAGGCGGCGAGCAGGCGGGCGGCGATCTGTGCATCGGACGCCAGTTCGGGGTCATGAAGCAGGCGGTCGCCGAGGCCGATCGCCGCGCCGTAGCGGCCGTAGTTGTCGCGCCCGGTGAGCTGCACGTAGCCGCGGCCGCGAAAGCGCGCACCGTCGGGCGGGCCCTGGTTGCCGAGGTCGCGGCGGTGGTCGTAGAGGTCGAAGTCGTGGCCCCGCGGCGAGGTGTTGAAGCGCGAACGACCCTCGGCCACCGGCTCGAAGCTTTCGGTTTCGGCGCGGATCGTGGCCAGCGCCATCAGCACCATGGGGCGGTCGCCAAGCCCCGCTGCCTCAAGCGCGCCGCACACCGGCGGCAGATGGGCGCGGATGTTGCCCAGCGGGGTAAACGGAAACATGCCCGACACCGCCTGCACGGTGACCCTGGCCAGCACCCCGGGGGCGGCATCGCCGGCCGTGGCCAGTTCGAGCGCGGCCAGCGTGCGGGGGCCGGCGACGCCGTCGGGCAGCAGGCCGGCGCTGTGCTGGTAGGCGAGCACCGCGGCTTCGGTGCCGCCGCCGAACTCGCCGTCGATCAGCCCGGGGTCGAAGCCCTGCGCCTTCAACGCGCGCTGCAGCCGCTTCACCGCCGCGCCGCGCATGCCCCGCCTCAAGCTCGCCATCGCCTGCTCCCGACACCGCCCCGATCGCCTCAATATAGATCGTGCGGCGCCCGCTGCAATGCGAAAGTCATGACCTCCGGGAGCCGTGGCGCGGCGGCCGGGTTCAGCCTACGGTGAAGTTCGCGACATCGACGCGGATCGCCGGACGGTCGAGGGCGACCGCGGTCACCGCGGCGAAACGCCGCGCCCAGTCGCCGGCCTCGCGAAAGCGTTCCTCGCCGCCATACTTGGCGACGTTGAGGATCATGTCGAGCACCAGGACCTTGCCCATCGGGTTGGTCGGCGTGCATTCCAGTGCCTCGAACTCCTGCGCCAGCCACGCGCGGGCCTGATCCTTCGCCAACCCCGCGGTGTCGGCCTCGGGAACGACGAACTCATATTCGCGACTGGCGCCGAAGGCCACGGTGATGGCATGGGACATGGCGGTTTTCCTCCTTGTGCGGTGAATTTCCTGTGTGCCGGCATTGTTGGCGCGCACGTCGGCGGGCGCAAGGAACGTATCGAATTGTATTCGCCGCAGTCGCCTGCCCGCGCCGCCGCACCGGCCAATCTGGGATAATCCGCGCGCCTTGTCCGCACATTTCCCCCTCCTTTTTTCTCCCCCACGCCGGAATCCGCCCGTGCTCCTTCGCGCCACCCGACGCCAGCAGGGATCGCCCCTGACCTCCGCTCCGCCCCCTTCATCGACCGCGCCGCAGCGCGGCGGCCGGCGGTGAGCGCCCACGTCCTGGGGCGCGGCTGGCGCCTGGGCGCGATCCTGCTGCTCGGCTTCGCCTCCGGTCTGCCGCTCGCGCTCACCGGGCAGGCGATGCAGGCCTGGCTGACGATAGACGGCATCGATCTCGCCACCATCGGCTTCTTCGGCCTGGTCGGCGTACCTTACACCTTCAAGTTCCTGTGGGCGCCGCTGATGGACCGCTTCGAGCCGCCCTTCCTCGGCCGCCGCCGCGGTTGGCTGGCGCTCACCCAGCTCGCCCTTGCCGCCCTGCTGTGGTGGATGGCGAGCCTGTCGCCGAGCGCCACGCCGCAGCTGTTCGCGGTCGCCGCGGTACTGGTCGCCTTCCTGTCGGCGTCGCAGGACGTCGTCGTCGATGCCTACCGCACCGACCTGCTGCCCGAGGAGGAGCGCGGGCTCGGCGCCTCGGTGCACGTCTTCGCCTACCGCCTGGCGATGATCCTGTCCGGCGGCATCGCGCTGATCTGGGCCGGGCAGTGGCAGTCGTGGCCGCGCGTGTACGAAACCATGGCGCTGATCATGCTCGGCTGCGGCGCGCTGTCGCTGCTCGCGCTGCCGCGCGTGTCGGCGGCGCTCAAGCCGCTCGATTCCGATCCGAAGCGCGAACTGCTCGGCTTCGCCGCGATGCTTGCCGGCGTCGCCGCCGGTTACTGGATCGCGCGCCAGGCGCTGATCGTCGTCGGCCTCGACCCGAACGACGCCAACCGCTGGATCCAGCTCCTCTTCGTGCTCGCCGAGATCGCGCTGGCGCTGCCGCTCGCCGCATGGGCGGCGAAACGCGCCGGCTTCGAAACCCTGAACCGTTCGCTGTCGAGCTATTTCGCGCAGCAGGGGGCGGCCGCCTTTCTCGCCCTGATCATCCTCTACAAGCTCGGCGACGCCTTCGCCGGCAGCCTGACCACGCCCTTCCTGATCAAGGGCATGGGTTTCGCGCAGGAAGAGGTGGGGATCGCCAACAAGGTCATCGGCATCTGGCTGACCATCCTCGGCGCCTTCGTCGGCGGCCTGATCATGACCCGGCTCGCGCTCTACCGCTCGCTGCTGCTGTTCGGCGTGCTGCAGCTGGTGTCGAACTTCGGCTTCTACCTGCTCGCCCGCCTCGGCAAGGGCGCCTGGGGCGAAGTGCTGGTGCCGGCCTTCGACTGGGGCATCGTCTCGCTCGCCGCGCCCGCCGCGCTCGACGGGCTGCTGCTCGCGGTGATCGCCGGCGAGAACATCAGCGGCGGCATGGGCACGGTGGCCTTCGTCGCGCTCCTCATGGGGCTGTGCAACCAGCACTTCACCGCCACCCATTACGCGCTGCTGTCGGCCTTCGCCGCGGTCGGGCGGATCTACGTCAGCCCGCTCTCCGGGGTGCTGTCGGCGAGCATCGGCTGGCCGGCCTTCTTCCTGTTCTCGATCGTGGTCGCGGTACCCGGCGTGGTCATGGTGTGGTGGCTGCGCGATGCGCTCGCCGCCCTCGGCCGGCCGCGCACCGCCGGCGCCGTGGACGACTGACCATGGGCCACGCCCGCCTGCGCGAATTTCTGGCCGGCTGCCGCGACGAGGCGCCGCTGCTGCTCGGCTGCGTGCCGTTCGGCATGATCTACGGCATCGCCGCGCTCGCCGCCGGGGTGCCCGCCTGGGTGGCGCAACTGGCGTCGGCGGTGGTGTTCGCCGGCGCCGCGCAACTGGTCGTGGTGCAGATGCTCGCCGCCGGCGCGGGCGCGCTGCCGGTGACCCTGACCACCGGCCTGCTCAACCTGCGCCACGTGCTCTACAGCGCGTCGATGGCCGAATACGTGCGCCACCTGCCGCGGCGCTGGCGGCTGCTGCTCGCCTACCTGCTGACCGACGAAGCCTACGCCGTGGCCGTGCTGCGCTACCAGCGCCACGCCGAACAGGGCGGGCGCAGCGGCGAAGCCGCCGCGCCGCAGCCCGACCTGCGCCACTGGTACTTCCTCGGCGCCGGCGTCACGCTGTGGGCGTCGTGGCAGCTCGCCACCGCCTGCGGCCTGGTGTTCGGCGCCACCATTCCGCCCGAATGGGAGCTCGATTTCGCCGTGCCCCTGACCTTCATCGCGCTCACCACGCTGCTGCTGCGCGAGCGCGCCGGCCAGGCCGCGGCCGCGGTTGCCGCGCTCGGCGCGCTCGCCTTCGCCGCCCTGCCCTACAAGCTCGGCCTGGTGGCGGCGATCGTGCTCGGCCTGGCTGCCGGGGCGTGGACCGTGCGCCGCCTGGAGCGCGCACGATGACCACGCCGGAGACGCGCCAATGAGCACCCCCGCCCTGCTCGGCCTGCTCGCCGCGGTCGGCGCGCTGACCTTCCTCTACCGCTACGCGATGATCGGCCTCTTCGCCGCCCGCCCGCTGCCCGCCTGGCTGCACGCGGCCTGCCATCACATCGCGCCGGCGAGCTTTGCCGCGCTCACCGCGAGCGCGCTGTTCGTCGCCGGCGGCGAGGTCGTCCTCGCCCTCGACACGCCGCGGCCGTGGGCGGCGCTGGTCGCCGCGCTCGTCGCCTGGCGCAGCGGCAACGTGTTTGCCACCATAGGCGCCGGCATGGCCGCGCTCCACCTGTTGAAACTGCTGTTCTGAAACGATGACCGCCGACACCCTGATCGCCGCCGCCCGCACGCTGTCCGCTGCGGTCGACGACATGCGCTTCGCGCCCCCCGTGACCCACGTCTACAACCCGCTCGACTACGCCTGGGCGATCCACGAAAGCTATCTGCGCCGCTACGGCGCAGGGCGCAAGCGCGTGGTGTTCCTGGGCATGAACCCCGGCCCCTTCGGCATGGCGCAGATCGGCGTGCCCTTTGGCGAGATCGGCGCCGCGCGCGACTGGCTGGGCCTCGAAGGCGCGGTCGGCAAGCCCGCGGTGGAGAACCCGAAGCGGCCGGTGGAAGGCTTTGCGTGCACGCGCGCCGAGGTCAGCGGCCAGCGCCTGTGGGGGCTGTTCCGCGACCGCTTCGGCACCCCGGAGGCCTTCTTCGCCGAGCATTTCGTCGCCAACTACTGCCCGCTCGCGTTCTTCGCCGACGGTCGCAACCTGACCCCCGACAAGCTCCCCGCCGCCGAGCAGCGCCCCCTGCTCGCGGCCTGCGACGCCCACCTGCACGCCCTCGTCGCCGCCCTCCAGCCGGAGTGGGTGATCGGCATCGGCGCGTGGGCCGAGCAACGCGCCCGTGACGCGCTCGGCACGCTGCCGGTCCGGCTCGGACGTATCCTGCACCCGAGCCCGGCGAGTCCGCTCGCCAATCGCGGCTGGGCGGCGGCGGCCAGCCGCCAGCTCGGCGAACTGGGCATCTGGCCCGCGGCCTGAGGACGATCATGACGAGCTGGACGACCCGCCGGCGGCGTGCGCGCCGGCGCCCCTTGAGCCCCGGCGCGCACGGCGGGGCTGACATCCCGGCGCCGGTTATTCATAATTATGAAGTTCCGACACGGGCAAAGGCCCGACAGGATTCCCCCATGAGCACTGGCATCGAACTGCTTTTCGACAACAACCGGGCGTGGTCCGAACGCATCCACACCGAAGACCCGGAATTCTTCACCCGGCTGGCCAACCAGCAATCGCCCGAGTATCTGTGGATCGGCTGTTCCGACAGCCGCGTGCCGGCGAACCAGATCATCGGTCTGGCCCCCGGCGAGGTCTTCGTGCACCGCAACGTCGCCAACGTCGTCGTGCACACCGACCTCAACGCGCTGTCGGTGATCCAGTACGCGGTCGATGCGCTGCGCGTCAAGCACATCCTGGTGGTCGGCCACTACGGCTGCGGCGGGGTCAAGGCCGCGCTCAACAACAACCGCCTCGGCCTCATCGACAACTGGCTGCGCCACGTCCAGGACGTGCGCGACCGCCACATCGACAAGCTCAACGCGCTCGACGATGCCGACGCCCGCGTCGACCGCCTGTGCGAATTCAACGCCATGCAGCAGGTGGTGAACATCTGCCAGACCTCGGTGCTGCGCGAGGCCTGGGAGCGCGGCCAGAACGTGTCGGTGCATGCCTGGTGCTACGGCCTCAAGGACGGCCTCGTTCATCCGCTCGGCGTCGACGCCAGCAGCCGCGAGGAAGCGCTCGACCAGTACCGCGACGCGGTCGAGGCGCTCGGCCGCTGAGGCCCGCGGCGGGGCCGGGCGCCCCGCCGCTTCCCTTGCTTCTTACTTTTCCAGCGGCTGGAACAGCACGTCGAGGTCGTCGGCAGTGATCAGGTGGCCGCCGCCCTCGTCCTTCCGGCCGGCGAGCAATTCGTCGGCGAGCCCGCGCTTGCGGTCCTGCAGCGCGAGGATCTTCTCTTCCACGGTGCCGCGCCCGAGCAGCTTGTAGACGAACACCGGCTTGTCCTGGCCGATGCGGTGCGCGCGCGCGGTGGCCTGCGCCTCGACCGCCGGGTTCCACCACGGGTCGTAGTGGATGACGACGTCGGCGGCGGTGAGGTTGAGTCCGGTGCCGCCCGCCTTCAGGCTGATCAGGAACAGCGGCACACGCCCCTCCTGGAAGTCGCGCACCGGCGTGTCGCGGTCGCGGGTCTGGCCGGTGAGCTTGGCGTAACCGATGCGCCGTCTGGCCAGTTCGTCCTCGATCAGCCCCAGCATCGAGGTGAATTGCGAGAACAGCAGCACGCGCCGGCCCTCCTCCAGCAACTCCTCGAGCAAGGTCATCAGCTCCTCGAGCTTGGCCGAACTCGCCCGTCCCTGGGTGGCCAGCGCGCGCGCCGACTCGAGCTTGACCAGGCGCGGGTCGCAACACACCTGGCGCAGCTTGAGCAGGGCATCGAGGATCATGATCTGCGCCCGCCCCACGCCCTGCGCCTGCAGCGCGGCGCGCAGCTTCTTGTCGAAGGCGACGCGCAGCGACTCGTAGAGGTCGCGCTGGGCGCCGTCGAGTTCGACCCAGCGCACGATCTCGGTGCGCGGCGGCAGATCCTTGAGCACCTGCTCCTTGGTCCGGCGCAGCATGAAGGGGGCGACGCGCGCCGCCAGGCGCTTGCGCGCATCGCCATCGCCGAGCTTCTCGATCGGGGTGCGGAACACGTCGCCGAAGCGCTTGGCGCTGCCGAGCAGGCCGGGCATCAGGAAGTCGAACTGCGCCCACAGCTCGCCTAGGTGGTTCTCCAGCGGCGTGCCGGTGAGCGACAGGCGGTGGCGGGCCTTGAGCTTGCGCGCGACCTGGTGCGATTGCGCCTTCGGGTTCTTGATGAACTGGGCCTCGTCGAGCACCAGCAGGTGGTAGTCGCAGGCGGTGAGCGCGGCGCGGTCGCGCACCAGCAGCGGATAGGTGGTGAGGATCAGGTCGGCCCCGCCCATGGCCTCGAAGTGCACGCTGCGGTCGGGGCCGTGCAGGGTCAGCACCTTGAGTTCGGGCGCGAACTGGCGCGCCTCCGCGGCCCAGTTCGGCAGCAGGCTGGTGGGCGCGATCACCAGGCTGGGGCGGTCGGCGCGGCCGGCGGCCTTTTCCAGCTGCAGGTGGGCCAGGGTCTGCACCGTCTTGCCCAGACCCATGTCGTCGGCGAGCACGCCGGAGAGGCCGTAGCTGCGCAGGAACTGCAGCCAGTTGAGGCCGGCCTGCTGGTAGGGGCGCAGGGTGGCGGCGAACGCCGGCGACGGCGGCGCCTCGGCGATGCCGGCGAAGTCGCGCAGGCGGGCGCCAAGCGCGCGCAGATCCTCGCCGCCCAGCCAGTGCGTGGGCTGGTCGTCGAGGGCGGCGAGCGCCGCGGCGTGGTAGCGCGACAGGCGCGGCCGGTCGTCGTCGAGGAATTCGATCAGCGGCACCAGCCAGGCGCGCAGCCGGGCCACCGGCATCGGCAGCACGCGGCGCTCGTCGAGCTTCACCGGCACGGTGTCGGCCTCGCCCATCTTGCCCAGGCGCTGCAGCAGGTTGGGCTGCTCGCGCAGCAGGCGCACCAGCGGCTCGACCAGGCTCACGCGCTCGCCGCCGACGGTGACGCCGAGGTCGAGGTCGAACCAGTCGCCGCCGCTCTTCTCGTCCTCGGCCACGGCGGCGAACCAGTCGTCGGGGCGGGCGAGCTCGAAGGGGAAGTCGTCGGCGTATTCGATCTCGATGCCGGCGTCCTCGAGACGGACGACGGCGTCGGTAAGCAGCGGCATCCAGCCGCGCACGTCGGGCGGCGCGGTGAGCAGACAGTCGTCACCGCCATCGAGCCAGATGTTGTTGGCGAGGCGGTCGCGGTAGCTTTCCAGGCCGACGTCCTGCAGCCGGCGCCATACCCCGCGCTCAGTCTCGAGGTCGCGGCGCAGCAGGCCGCGGCCGCCTTCGAGGGCCACCGTGGCCGGCGCCAGCGGGCTGCCGGTGACCGTGGTGCCGTTGGGGTAGGTGAACTGCAGCACCGCGATCGGGTATTCGTCGTAGAGGCCGAACATCTGCTCATGGCGGAAACGGCCGACGGTGAAGCGCAGCACCGCCTGCGGCCGGCCGCCGGCGACCTCGCTCACCGCCGCGGTCGCCGGCAGCGGCAGCGCCGCCTGGTAGCGCTGAGCGAGCGCCTCGAGGCGCTCGGCGGCGAGCAGGGCGTCGGCCTCGTCGAGCGCGGGGGCGCGCATCAGGCCGCGCAGCACGGCGTCGGGCAGCGCCGAGCGCAGCGCGCCGACGCTGCGCACGTCGGGATCGTAGTAATGCGGCGGCCAGGTCGGCAGCACCTGAACCTGCGGCGGCAGATCGAAGGCGAGCACCTGGCGACCGTCCTCGGCGCGCACCCAGCGCAGCGCGAGCGCGCGCTCGGCGCCGACGTGCAGCGGCACGGCGAGGTCGTCGTGGCGGTACAGACGGCCGGTGCGCGCGGCCGACATCAGCAGCAGGGCGCCGGTCTCGCCGGCGATTTCGACGCCCGCCTCGTTGCTGCCGTAGTGGTCGCGGCCGAGCGCGGCGGCCTGCAACAGGCGCAGCGGGGTGTGGTCCTCGGGCAGGATCAGGTCGCGGCGGCCGTAGGGGCCGAGATCGTGCGCGGAGAGCGTGAGCTGCGCGGGCTTGCTCATGCCGCCCTTCTTCAGCACATAACTTTTGCCGATGCTCAGCACCGGCTTGCTGCCGGGCGTGAGCAGGTACAGCAGATAGTGCGCGCGCGCCGCCGACGACGCCGGCAGCGCGGGCGGGTCGTCGGCGTGGGCGAGCAGCTCCAGCCAGCGTCCGACCTCGTCGCTGAGGCCCTGGGCCTCGGCCGCCACCACCGGCGGGCGCGACGCGACCTCCAGATCGAGCCCGGCGGTGGCCTCGCCCGCGCTCATCGCCAGCGCCACCGCGTGCTTGCAGTCCATGCCCACCGGGCAGGAGCACCGCGAGTCGTAGAACTGCAGCCGGCCGTGGCGATCGAGGTCGAACCAGAGGGTGAGCGTGTAGCGCTTGTCGCCGCTGCCGCGGCACACTCCGGCGAGTTCGAGGCCGTCTTCGGTCTGCGCCACGCGCGTGACCTCGGCCCGGCCTTCCTCGGCGTAGCGCCGGCCGCGCTCGATGGTGGCGGGGTCGAAGACCTCGCGGAGGGCGGCGAACAGGTCGAGCGGATCGGCCCGCCCCGGAGCGGATTCAGCGGTGTGGCGCGACATGGAGGTGTGGAAAGCGCGAAACCCGCAAGTATCGGCGATGCACCCCGCCCGGACAAGCGCCGTGCGCCCGCGGCGGGATCGCCGCGGCTAGAATCGCGGACGTCGCCGGGCGTGCCGGCCTCTAATGACAAATGTATGAACCTGCGCTTCGGCATCGACCTCGGCGGCACCAAGATCGAAATCGTCGCCCTCGACGCCGACGGCGGCGAGCGCCTGCGCCGGCGCGTCGCCACGCCGCAGGGCGACTATGTGGCGACGGTGGACGCGATCTGCGCCCTGGTCGCGGACGCCGAGCGCGCACTCGGCGCGCGCGCTACGGTCGGCATTGGCACCCCGGGGTCGCCGTCGCGCCGCGACGGCCGCATGCGCAACGCCAACTCGACCTGTCTCAACGGCCGTCCGCTCGCCGCCGACCTCGCCGCGCGCCTCGGGCGCGAAATCCGCATCGCCAACGACGCCGACTGCTTCGCGATGTCGGAGGCCGCCGACGGCGCCGGAGCCGGCGCGCACAGCGTGTTCGGGGTCATCCTCGGCACCGGCGTGGGTGGCGGCATCGTCGTCGGCGGCCGGCTGCTCGCGGGCGCCAACGCGATTGCCGGCGAGTGGGGGCACAACCCGCTGCC